>NZ_CP066369.1:3306813-3623959 GCF_016406305.1 Shewanella putrefaciens | reverse complement strand
AACAGGGCATGACGGTAATGCTCACCGAGGGGGAGCCCTGTAAAATGACCGAACTGAGTGAGCCCTTGTCCGGTTTGTTTAATTTGCCAAGGGGCTTGGCGTAACACTCCTTGGGAAGTGGTTCCTAGGCTTAATCCTTTGCCATCCGCTTGCGCATCAATGAGCGGTGCCAGAGCTAAGTGAGGCCCCATACCATTATGCAGCAGTAAAATATGGCATTGGCTGGGTAGGTGCTTGAGTAAGGGCGAGAGCGCATCGAGCACTTGATAGGCTTTAACGCACACAATCAGCAGACGAATATTGTCGAGTGCATCGACCGCTAAGATAGGCACCGAATAGTGAATGGCTTGGGCCTGCTGCTGATCGCTATGTTGATTGCCATTTTGATAGTCATTGGCTGACACTAATGGGCTGAAGCTGAGTGTCTGCTCGCTAGAGCCGAGGGCATTGCGGCCGATAAAACCGACCTTCATGCCCGCAGCAACCAGTTGGCGACAAATCAGCTGCCCAACGGCACCTGCACCTAAAATGGCAATATCCACAGCTTGGTTCATCTTCACTGCTCCATCTTCACTGCTCCATCTCACTGTAATGGTCATATTTGCGGCCTTTTGCATTAGTGCCAGTGTGAAGTGTTTGGATTAATCTTCCCGCAACTGCGCGGCGCGGAAATATTTACCATAGGCCCAAAGGCTAAAGTAAAATAATGCGATACCCGTAAAATCGGCGAGCACATCACCTATGGATGCACTGCGATAGGGTAAACGGGATTGCACTAATTCAATCAGAATGGCATAACCGGCAAGCACTGAGGATAACCAATACCACCGAGGGCGAAAGGCCAGATAGGTGAGATAAGACAGGCAAAAGAAGCTGCCAAGATGGCCAATCTTATCGAGATTAGGGATGCTTTGCGAATAGCTCGGTCTGGAAAACACCAGATAACTGATCACAACAACGGCTACGGCTAATGCCAGTTTGAATAGGGTGTTTTTAGTTATCACAAATACGGTTTTATTATCTTCGAGTGGGGCAATAATAGGAAAATGCGCAGTCAAAGTCACCCATAAGCCGAGTTTTATCTTGCTGAGGGTGAAGTTAACCTTCAACTTGTAGTGGGGAGTCGGTAAACTATCGGCATTTATCATCACCTAAGGGGCGGCAACCATGCCTTCATTTGATATTGTGTCCGAAGTGGACGAAGTTGAGTTACGTAATGCGGTCGATAATTCTCGCCGTGAGCTCAGCAGCCGATTTGATTTTCGCGGTAAAGATGCCAGCATCGAATATAAAGACCATGTTGTGACGCTAACGGCGGAAGACGACTTCCAATGCAAACAACTCGTGGATATTTTGCGTACCCAGCTGAGTAAGCGAAATGTCGAACCCTCTACGATGGATGTAGATGAAAAGTCTGTCCATAGTGGTAAAACCTTCTCCCTGAAGGTGCGTTTTAAGCAGGGTATTGAAACCGATATCGCTAAAAAAGTCGTTAAGATGATTAAAGACAGCAAGCTTAAAGTACAGTCCTCTATCCAAGGTGACACTGTACGGGTAACGGGTAAGGCCCGTGATGATTTGCAAGCGGTAATGGCCTTGATGCGTCAGTCAGAACTGGGGCAACCTTTTCAATTCAATAACTTCCGTGATTAACTCTGCTTGATGCAGGCTTAACTCTGGCATAAAAATAAAGCCCCCAATGCTAAGCATTGGGGGCTTTTTGTTAGGAATGTGGTGCCTCAGTGACAGGCTAAGTCTCTGATTTATTGATGTTGTCCTCAGCGTCATTCATTAACGATGTACTTGGGTGCGGCGCATACTTATTGACTAAGACAATTAAAAACAACACGGGAAAGCCGATCACACTGGCGGCGACAAAGAAGTTCACATAGCCAAAAGCATCGACATAGGCGCCAGAGAAGCCGGCAATAAACTTAGGAAATAACAACATGATAGATGAAAGTAGCGCATATTGGGTCGCACTGTAACCACTGCTCGTTAGGCTCGATAGATAGGCAATAAATGCCGCTGTGGCTATCCCGGCACTGAAATTATCGACCGAAATCGCAAAGGTTAAAAAGGGCACGTCATAGCCAATCACCGCCTGCCAGGCGAATAACAGATTGGTGACGGCCACCAGCAAAGCGCCGAGGAAGAGGATTTTCATAGTACCAAAGCGGGCTAGCAGTACACCGCCGAAGGCGGCGCCGACCAAGGTCATGATCAAACCGTAGATTTTACTGAGATAGGCAATTTCTTCCTTAGTGAATCCCATATCGACATAGAAGACGTTCGCCATAATCCCCATCACAATATCCGAGATCCGGTAGCAGGAAATCAGCAGCAAAATAAGGATTGCACTGCGGCCATAGCGCTTAAAAAAATCGATAAAGGGCAGCACACTGGCGGTATAAATCCATGAAATACTGGCGGCAACAGGTTTAGGATAACTGGCGCTTAGACGTTGTTTTAATGCGAGTTCGGTTGCATCGGCGGCGCGGGTGTCGACCTTGGGCTCGCGGCTAAAGAGGGTGGTTAATATCCCAATCGACATTAAGCCCGCCATCACTAGGTAGGATGTTTGCCATGCCACTAAGTTGTATGCCGTGTTACCGGGTTCAACCCAGGCCGCTATGGTGAGCGCACCTGCGGTGGCGACTATCATGGCGCTGCGATAACCCACTTGATAGGCGGCGGCTAATGCGGCTTGCATCTTCTCCGGCGCGGATTCAATCCGAAAGGCATCGATCACTATATCTTGGGTGGCCGAGGCAAAGGCAACCATAAGTGCGAAAACGGCGAGGCGTTCGAGATCTTTTAAGGGATCGCTGAACGACATTCCGAGAATAGCGACAACCAATAGCAGCTGGGCAAATAATATCCAACTGCGCCGCCGTCCCAAAAAGCGCGTGAGCAAAGGCAGAGAAAGCCTGTCAACTAAGGGAGACCAAGCCCACTTAAAGGCATAGGCTAAGGCTATCCAACTGAAATAGCCGATAGACGTTCGGTCGACCCCAGCCTCGCGTAACCAAAAGGACAAGGTTGAAAACACGAGCATTAAAGGCAGGCCTGCGGAAAAACCAAGCAGTAGCAAGATTAACACGCGCTTATGGTTGTAAACGCTTAAAGCATTGAGAGTACGTTGAATAAAACCTGGTGCGGACATAAGCATAAGCCGAAGAATCGAATCCGCCTAGCTTACGGGCAAGGTGCTATTGGGTTCAAGGACTAACTTTGGGCGCATATGGCTCGCGTCCATATTTTGTAGGGGCGGATCTCGCCTGCGCTGCGCTACTTGGCATAAAAAAAGACTCAGCAAGCTGAGTCTTTTTAGGGCGATGTGATTTGAACACTAAGGTCGAATACCGATACAACCCGCTGGCATTCGGCCCCCTAAACTGAGGAAGTCACAGCAATCATCAATGTGTTTACGCAGATAATGATTGCCGCGGATCATCCAGTCTGGCCACTTGTTAAAACTGTGGAGCACATGCCAAAACACTTTTTCTGTTTCCGTTTGCGCTTCGCCTGTCGGGACTAGCTGTTGCCATTCCTCAAGGGTATCCCAAAGATAGAGCTGGACTTCATGGAAATCGAGTTCGTCGCTCAAAAACGCTTTTCCATACAGCGCAAGTTGGGGCGCTTTATTATCGATGAATTCTACTACCGTCATCGTTGCCTCCTTTCTATTGCTCCCTGAGTATAGGTGTTGAATTAGCGCTTTTGCTCGAATTTTTTTGGATTATTTTTTCGGGAGTAATTTTGCTGTTTTTAAAATAATGGGAGTGACTGGGACATCGGGCCAATTGAGTTTGGCGTTGGTCGTGGTTTCGACCACGGCCATTGCCTCTAATACGGTTTTTCCTTCGATGATTTCGCCAAACACAGCATAACCCCAACGGCGTTTCGACGGGTCGAGTTTAGTGTTGTCGGCCACGTTGAAATAAAACTGGCGAGTCGCCGAATGGGGTTCATTATCCCGAGCCATGGCAATAGTGCCCATGCTGTTGGTTAAGCCATTACCCGATTCGTTAACGATTGGCTTGCCGGCTGGTAGCTCCTCTAACTTGGTATTTAGTCCGCCCCCTTGCACCACAAAGTCACTGATCACGCGGTGGAAAATGGTGTTGTCGTATTCGCCTTTGACAACATAAGTTAAAAAGTTATCGACGGTAATGGGCGCGCGGGTTCTATCTAGCTCGACCACTATTTTGCCTAAACTGGTATCAAACTCGACTTGGGGATAGAGAGTGTCGGGCTGAATGTCGACAGCCCAGCTACAGTGACTGGCGCCTAGGAGTAAGAGTGCAGATATCCAACGAAGCATTTTGATTTCCTTATTAATTGCTGAGCATTACTGTTGTTGCTGCAAAAATTGGTTGAGTTCAGGGTCGTTTAAAATTTCCCCTGTGAGCTGGCCAAGAAGCTTATTCATATCCAGTTCTAGGGTGGCAAAATCCGGTGTTAAAGGGCCTTTGAGTACGCCTTTTGCCTTGTAACGCTTAACCAGTTCTTGGGTTGCATTGCGAGCCTGTACCGAAATTAAGATGCTGTGCTTTGCTTCATAGCCGAAGGTGTTTTTGGTCACATCCATCTGTAATTCTGCCAATTGAATTTGGACAGAATGGGCGGCACTGGGATCGATTTGGTAGCCCGCCTGTGTAAACCCATTGCGAAACACTTCATCGAGTTGCAACTTAGGCGGTTCGCTCGGGCCCACTAAGCGTGTCTTAGTGCCTTCTTCTATAAAGCTGGCCACATAGTCGACATTACGAGTATCAATAGTGTCGAGTGAAATCGAAATAGGTCTAGGTGTTTGTTGGCTGACATCGGGCACTTGGGGACTGAAAGCCATATGGGTTGGATTTTGGCTTGCGCAGCCCACGAATAGCAGGGGAAAAGTTAAGGTCAGTAATAGCCGTTTCATGGGATCTCTCGTGCAAATATAAAGTGGCTACAGCATACCAGAAATCACTTTTGATGCCACGGAGCACTTTTTTAAGGGCGCTTAGGTTCAGTTGCGATACAGGATGGAGGAGTATGATGAACGCTTTTAGAGCTGTAGATAGGAAAGCCGAAAGATGAAAAAATGCTACTTAATATTGGGAGTTTTAGCCCTAGGCATGAATGTTGGGATGTTTAGCCTTAATGCCAATGCTAACGAGTCCTCACACATTTTGGGCGGAAGTTTAGGTTACGGTAGCCAAGAGCTTAAAGCGAAAAGTGGCGATTATGATGCGGGCGATAGTTTTACGAGTGACATTTATTATCGCTATATGCTCAATGAACATTTTGGCATTGAAGCTGGCTATTTTGCGGGGACGGGCGGGGTTGTTAGCGCGTTTAGCGAGGCCATAGGCGACATTAAAAACCTGAGTTATCAAGGTGTTCGTGGGGCTGTGTACGGTGAATATGCATTGTCTAGTGGTAACAGTCTTTATGCTAAGGTCGGTACTGGTTATAGCAAAGTGAGTTATGAAGTCGGGCAGCAGGATAAAGACTCAAATGACATGGGTTTTTATGGTGCTGCGGGATGGCAATACCGCTTTAAATCCGGTTTAGGCCTTAATGTTGAATATCAATATGTGCCGATGGACGAGTTGCAAGTGCAGGGCGTCAGTTTGGGTATGAGCTATCGTTTCTAAGATGAGTGTTAAGCGCCTTTAAGGCGCTTTTTTTTTGCTTATATTTTAAACGTGCGAGATTAAATAGTGTGGCGTTCTATAACAAAGTTACAACAATTTGATGTTGCACTCTTTTAATGCAGAGGGGGACAGGTTAGAGTAAAAATTCAACGTTGAATTAGAGCGCATTTATGCTCCAAATTACTTATGCAAGCGCAAGGCGAAGTCATGTTACCCATCACCACTCAAATTGCCCCTGATAGTTTAATCAATCCTAAAGGTGTCCCGCATTTCGGTCATTTCGATGGCATAGTTAAGTCCTTAGGTGTGGCCAATTTTGCCTATTTTGACACTATGGATAGACCCGCTTCGGCCTGGGCAAGACGCTTTGACTACAAACAATTCCAGTTCGTTTCCTTGGTTACACCCAGATACGTGATTGGCGTAGCGCTGGCCGATATTGCCTATCTTGGCAGTGCTTTTTGCTATATATATGACATAAAAAACAATCGTTTAACCCAGCAAAGCTGGCTAAAACCCTTAAGGTTTGGCTATCGGATGAGCGCCTCTCCCGCCAATGGCAAGAGTGGCATTGGCCGCAAAGGGGCTGGGTTTAGTTTTGAGATAGTCGATGGTGGGTGGCGCTTGCTCCTCGATACGCAACACCTTCAAGCCGACCTTAAGTTGCAGCCAGCGCCACTCAGTTTACCTATGGCGATGTGCAGTCCAACGGGTTACAACGGCTGGACCTATACGCAGAAACACAATGGCCTCACCGTTAAAGGCAGTTTGACCGTTGAACATGAGCCACAGCCACTCAATCAAGCTTTAGCAGGATATGATTTTTCGGCGGGTTTTATGCGCCGCGATACCAGTTGGCGCTGGGCTTCGATTAACGCCCAAATCGAGGGTGGCATTATGGGGCTTAATCTTGCCGCGGGAGTCAATGAAACCGGCGCCAATGAAAATGTCTTTTGGATTAATGGTGAGCGACATTTACTTGGGCCTGTCCAGTTTGAATTTGACCGTCATGCCAGCCAAGGGGCTGAAGTGTGGCGCATCTATAGCCATAACGGGCAAGTCGAGCTGCAGTTTTCAGCTAGGAACTGTCGTAGCGAAAAACGCAATTTGCTCCTACTAAAGAGCAATTTTCGCCAGTATATCGGCCATTTTAGCGGCACTATTATCGATAATCAGGGACGACGCCATTCGTTGAATAATGTACTTGGTTTAACCGAAGATCATTACGCTCGTTGGTAATTAATCTCGTAGACAATAAATAATAATAAAAATAGGAAAAATCATATGGATATCGCCGCATTAATTCAGCATCCCGAAGTGCTGTTATTAGTCTTAGCTCCGATTTTTTTCGTGTGTATTTTGCTGGAATGGTATTTGGGTGATAGGCAACAAAAACTGCCCTTGAGTGCAGGTTATCGCGGCCCTGAAGTACTCTGTAATTTTAGCCTTGCGGCCATGCACCAAGGCGCCGATCTGCTTACCGGTTTGCTGATCGCTAAGCTATATCTCGCGGTCTTTGGTTGGAAACTCTTCGATATTGAAATGGGTCCCCTCAGTTTTATCGCCCTAATGGTCGCGCAGGATTTTTGTTATTACTGGTTTCACCGGGCGAGCCACCGAGTACGTTGGATGTGGGCGGCACATGTGGTCCACCATAGTTCTGAAAATATGAATTTTAGCACTGCGTTTCGCCAGAGTTTAATGTACCCCTTTGCCGGTATGTGGATCTTCTGGTTACCGCTGGTGATAGTCGGTTTTGATCCTAATTGGGTGGTTTTTGTGGTGTTACTCAATCTTGGTTTGCAATTTTTTGTGCATACCCAAGCCGTTAAATCCCTTGGCCCCTTGGAATGGATTTTTAACACCCCATCACACCATAGAGTTCACCATGGCCGCAACCCACAGTATATCGATAAAAACTATGCAGGGATTTTGATCATTTGGGACAAGCTCTTTGGGACTTTTGAGCTTGAGGTTGACACTGTGATTTACGGCATCACTAAACCGATAAACAGTTTTAACCCCCTAAAAGTCACTTTTAGCGAATGGCGCGACATGTTCACTGAAGTGACGGCGACGGGATTAAGCCTTAAGCAGAGGTTGCAGGTCCTCTTTGCTCCCCCGGCGGCGACCGTCAAACACGACGACTAAATTCTGCAGGTTCTGCTACGGTAAAGTTTAGCTACGAGAAAGTTTGTCTACGCACAAGCTCAGTTCCGTATAAGCTCAACCATCAAGCGCTATCAATAAATAGTCTAAATGGCTAATGGTGCAAGGGCATTTGCACCGTTAGGCTAGGGTTCTTTTTTGTGTGGAGAACAAAAAATGTACAGCGCCAGGCTTTGGTGGTAGTTTTTTGGATAAGTCTCTCGTTTTAGGTGATGGTCGTATGGTGGATGAACCCCATTTATCCCTAGAGGAATTAGCTTGTTTTAGGGAGTTATTTACCCCTACACGGCTCGATAGTGGATTGAGCCGAGATAATTTCCCTCAAGAGCCTATGGTCAACCATGTGTTGACTGTATCGACTGAGGTTCCGCAGGTGATTGCCTCTATTTTAGGTAAGGCCAAATTGACCTTACTCGCTGAAGTCGGCCCCTATAAACTTTGGTTCCCCCTGTGCCTGAAAGTGGATGATTTTGGACAACTGCAACCGACATTAGGTGTGCCCGAAGTGTTAGATGCATCGGGCGTCGAACGTAGCTGGCGTTTAACTCAGGCCGAAGATGTGTGGATATTTGACCATGATCAGGGCGAGCAATGGTCAGTGGTATCCCTATCGAGTTCGGGAATGGCTATTCGGGCTAAGTCGCAGCAACAATTCACCCAATTGCTTGGGAGTAAAGATTTACAATTGCAGCTTCCCGATGGTGAGACTCTGCGAGTGGATATCGAGCCCATCCGCAGTGAGAAGGGCTTAGCCATAGTGAAATTTCAAGCTGAGGCCGAAGAGCGTGAGGCGCTACGTCAGTTCCTGTTTAATCGTCACCGTAGCCAACATGCTAAACTTTACGCCAGTGTACAAGCCAAGTGATTCGGCGCTGTTAGAGAAAAATCATTGAATTGTAAAATATCCTCGCGCCCCTTCAGATCTTTTCTTATTGAGCCGCTTTTCCGTGATCCTAACCTGCCAATCTGCCCTGTGATGGATTAGAATGGCCTTGAATTCAAAAACATCAGAGCGAGCGGTATGCACGTACATATTTTAGGCATTTGCGGAACCTTCATGGGTGGCTTAGCATTATTAGCTAGGGCAAAAGGGCATAGAGTGACGGGCTCAGACGCCAATGTCTATCCCCCGATGAGTACACAGCTTGAAGATCAAGGCATTGAACTTATTCAAGGTTTTGACCCAAGCCAATTGGGTGATGCAGGGCACTATCCTGACTTAGTCGTTATTGGCAATGCCATGAGTCGTGGCAATCCTTGCGTCGAAGCTGTATTGAATCTGGGCATACCTTATACCTCTGGCCCGCAGTTTTTAGCCGACCATATTTTACCTGAACGTTGGGTTTTAGCGGTTGCGGGTACCCACGGCAAGACCTCAACCTCGAGCATGCTCGCTTGGATTTTAGAAGATTGCGGCTATGAGCCTGGTTTTTTAATCGGTGGCGTTCCGCAAAATTTCGGGGTTTCGGCCCGTTTAGGTCAATCCGCTTTCTTTGTGGTTGAGGCCGATGAATACGACAGTGCCTTCTTCGATAAGCGTTCCAAATTCGTGCACTATCATCCGCGTACCTTAGCCATTAATAACCTTGAGTTTGACCACGCCGATATTTTTGCCGATCTTGCTGCTATCCAAAAACAGTTTAATCACCTTATCCGCACCGTTCCCGGAGAAGGCAAAATCCTCTGGCCAGCCGATTCCCAAGCGGTAAAACAAACAATCGATATGGGTTGCTGGAGCGAGCAGGAAACCTTCCATGGCGGCGAATCGGCAACGGGTTGGTATGGCAAAGCGCTCAGTGATGATTGCCATCAATTTGAAGTGTTTTTCGATGGCGGATCCCAAGGGGTACTCGAGTGGGATCTTATCGGGCAACATAATATCGAAAATGCCATTATGGCCATTGCTGCGGCGCGCCATGTGGGTGTACAGCCGAGTGCTGCGATTGCGGCATTGGCAAAGTTTGTTCCGCCTAAGCGCCGTCTCGAGTTGTTAGGTACTGTTAATGGCGTCAGTGTGTACGATGATTTTGCTCATCACCCAACGGCAATCGCAACGACCCTAAAGGGCATGCGTGCTAAGGTTGGCCAGAGCAAAATCACTGTGGTGTTGGAGCCGCGCTCGAATACGATGAAGAGCGGAGTGCATAAAGACACTTTAGCTTATTCTATGATGCAGGCCGATGAAGCCTTTTTATATCAAGCCGATACCATCGACTGGAATATGAAAGAAGCTATGGAAGCCGCGGTGATCCCTGTCACTGTGCTGCACCAGATTGATGATGTGGTCGCTAAAGTGGCCAGTACGGCAAAAGCGGGAGATACCATAGTGGTGATGAGCAACGGCGGGTTTGGTGGCCTACATAAAAAGCTCTTGGCTGCCCTCGAGGTGAGCCCGCAATTGATGGAACAGGTTTAATCCCATGGCCTATGTAAAGTCCGCTAAGGCGATAAGCTTAGCTTGGACAGGTGCCTCGGGCGCCCCCTATGGGTTGAAGCTACTCGAATGCTTATTGGCCTCGGGTTATCAAGTGTTTTTGATGATCTCCAGTGCCGCGCGCGTCGTGCTGGCTACCGAGCACGGGGTGCAGCTCAGCGCCAATAGCGATAAAGCCAAAACACAATTGCTGGAACTGCTTGCCCAAAGACATGTGGCGATAGCGGGTGAGCTGGTGGTGCTGGGTAAGGATGAATGGTTTTCACCGCCAGCCTCGGGCAGTGCTGCACCTAAGCAAATGGTGATTTGCCCTTGTTCCACCGGGACATTAGCGGCGGTTGCTACGGGAATGAGCAATAATTTGCTCGAGAGGGCGGCGGATGTCGTCATCAAAGAACGCGGGCAACTCATCCTTGTCCCTAGGGAAACTCCCTTTAATTCCATTCACTTAGAGCATATGCTTAACCTTTCTCGCCTAGGCGTCACTATTATGCCTGCCGCGCCAGGTTTTTATCATAATCCCAAATCGGTGGAAGATCTGGTAGACTTCATGGTCGCTCGGATCTTAGATCATTTGGGCGTTGACCATGCATTAACGAGTCGCTGGGGTTACAGCAAGATAACTGACCGCGACATCGACAATTGAGATTAATATGAAACACACCACCGAAGTGATGATCTCTGCAGAAGAGATCAGCCAAAAATTGGATCAAATGGCCGAGCTTATTAATGCCCACTATGCCAACAGCGAACGCCTGCTGATGGTAGGGCTGTTAAAGGGCTCAGTGGTTTTTATGGCTGATTTATGCCGCCGTATCAAAGGCCATGTTGAAATCGACTTTATGGCGGTTTCCAGTTATGGCAATGCTATGACCAGTTCACGGGATGTGAAAGTGCTGAAAGATGTACAATCGGATATCGCTGGCCGAGACGTATTGATTGTGGAAGATCTGATTGACTCGGGTAATACATTAAGCAAAGTACGTGAAATGCTGTTGCTGCGCGAACCTAAGAGCTTAGCCCTGTGTACGCTGCTCGATAAACCCGAGCGCCGCGAAGTGGATGTTAAAGTAGACTTTATCGGTTTTACCATTCCCGATGAGTTTATCGTTGGCTACGGTATCGATTACGCCGAGCAGTATCGCAATCTGCCTTATATTGCCAAAGTGGTACCGCTCTAATTAAGGCCCCGTTCGGTCTTGAACAAAACTCCCGCCCTGTGTGGGAGTTTTGCTTTTATCTATCCGGCGGTTTGAGCCGTGACGCAACCAAGGTTAAAGTTAAGCATATTTAATAAATTTAAGCGCTTACAGTTCAACTGATTAGCCCTAGCTTTGACTTTTAACCCTGTTAACGTATTGCATTTGGTTTTTTTGCCACCATCTTATAACTCTCGCTATTGAAAGATCAGGAATCACTATGGCCAATACAGCCCATGCTCTGGTACTCGAAGGACTTAAAAAAACCTATAAAGGCGGTGTCGAAGCGGTAAAAGGCATCAGTCTTGAGGTTAAGCAGGGGGACTTTTTTGCCTTACTCGGCCCGAATGGGGCGGGAAAATCAACCACCATTGGGATTATCAGCTCCTTGGTGCAAAAGACTGAAGGGACGGTAAAAGTCTTTGGTTATGATATAGATAAACAGCTAGAACACGCTAAGCTTTGCATAGGTTTAGTGCCGCAGGAGTTCAATTTCAATCAGTTTGAAACCGTATTGCAAATTGTGGTGAATCAGGCGGGCTACTATGGTGTGCCAAAAACTGTGGCCCTCGAGCGTGCCGAAAAATATTTAAGCCAATTGGATCTATGGGAAAAACGTAACAGCCAGTCGCGGGAGTTATCCGGCGGTATGAAACGGCGTTTAATGATTGCCCGCGCCCTGATGCACGAACCTAAGCTACTGATTTTAGATGAGCCTACCGCCGGGGTGGATATAGAACTACGCCGCTCTATGTGGGCATTTCTCAAGCAAATCAATCAACAGGGCGTGACGATTATCCTTACCACCCATTACCTCGAAGAAGCGGAAATGCTCTGCCGTAACATTGGCATTATCGATAAGGGGATACTGGTTGAGTGCACGAGTATGAAGGCGCTACTCAGTAAGCTCAATATGGAGACCTTTATCCTCGATCTGCGCCGGGATATACCCGCGGCGCCTTCGCTCAATGGTATGGTCTGTCGTTTAACCGATCCCCACACCTTAGAGGTAGATGTAGCCAAAGAGCATAATCTGAATGATGTTTTTAGCCAGTTAACTGCCGCCAATGTGGAAGTGTTATCGATGCGCAATAAGTCGAATCGTTTAGAAGAACTCTTTGTTGAATTAGTGAAGAAAACGCCGGGGGCCAAGGCATGAAACAGCTCTACTTTATCGCCTTTAAAAGTATTTTAACGAAAGAAATTAATCGGTTTACACGGATTTGGATCCAAACGTTAGTGCCGCCTGCGATTACTATGACCTTGTATTTTTTGATTTTTGGTAATTTGGTCGGCAGCCGAATAGGGGAAATGGGCGGGGTGTCCTACATGGAATTTATTGCCCCTGGTTTGATTATGATGTCGGTGATCACTAACTCTTACTCGAACGTGGCCAGTTCCTTTTACAGTGCAAAGTTTCAGCGCAATCTAGAAGAACTCATGGTCGCGCCTGTGCCCCATTATGTGATGATTGCGGGCTATGTTGGCGGTGGCGTCGCCCGAGGTTTATGTGTGGGGTTGATAGTGACACTCGTCGCTATGTTCTTTGTCGATATTAGCCTGCATCATGCCGGTTTAGTGGTGATGACGGTCTTTTTAACCTCAGTGTTATTCTCATTGGGTGGGCTTATCAATGCGGTATTTGCTAAAAGTTTCGATGATATCAGCATCATACCGACTTTTGTGCTCACACCATTAACTTACCTTGGTGGCGTGTTTTACTCCCTGTCACTCTTGCCATCCTTCTGGCAGGGCGTTTCATCCCTTAACCCCGTTGTGTATATGATCAACGTATTCCGCTACGGATTTTTAGGGTTTGCCGATATTAGCATTCCCTTATCCATCGCCATTATGGTGGGTTTCTGTGCCGCGCTATGGGGCGTTGCTTATTACCTTATCTCCCGAGGAATAGGATTGCGAACTTAGTTGGTAGGTTGATAACCAAATAAGAAGGGAGCCATTAGGCTCCCTTCTTCATGTCCGTAGATTATTACTTCATACGACGACGCATTGCCGCTAATGGTAATAACAGGGCTGTTAACCAACCAAGAGCACCACCAGATGATTCTGCTTCTTTAGCATTCACTGTAATAGTTGCCGTGCCTGCATCACTTTCTAGTTTTCCATCCGAAGCTGTCACTGAGAAAGTTAACACATGATCGCCACTAGGAGCAGCGAAGCTTATTGCGTTTCCACCGTTAGTAAACGCAACTTTAGTTCCGCCAGTCTGTACCCAGTTATAAGTTAAAACATCTTTATCAGCATCTTTACCATTTGCCTGGGCCGTTACAACAAAGCCTTCAGTACTTGTCATCCCTGTAGGCGCCACTGTTGGCTTAGTATTGTTGATTAAGACAGTGATCTTAGCTGGCGTAGAAGTATTGCCCATAGTATCTATGGCAGCGACTTCAAGCTCAATAGTGCCACTTTGTTGGTTAATAACAGCATCGTCACTCAATCTGACTGTACCGTCTTTAGCAACTAATACCATACTGCTATTGGAGCTGAGTGTCACAAACTCTGAGAATGGGCTGGTCAGCATATCAGGGTCTGTAGCCGTTATTTGGCCTAACACTGTGCCTGCAGCTGTGCCTTTATCTACTGTCAGAGTTGTATCTGCTACTGTTGGAGCTGAGTTACCCTCATCGGTTGTATTGGCTACAACTGACATAGATCCCGAATCGGATAGGAACATAAAGCCCTTCACATCATCGCCGACTTCAGCTTCTAAAAGAGCACTTGCTCCTGGCTTCAACTCAGTCACTTCTTTACCATCAGAATCCACTAACATTGCTGATGTGCCTGAAGCGTCAAGAACGAGTGTCGCAACTGTGCTGTCCTCATCCCCTGATGGTGTTGGAGCCCAGTCGCTATCTTCGACACGGTAGCGAACTTTAATCGTTTTTCCTAAGTCGGTTTCGGTCAAACCTACATCTTCAAAGCACACTTTACTGGTTAAAAAGTCATTGCCAGTAACATGGAAAACGGGCTCTAAAAATCCGTCTGATGTGCCGTATGGAGAGACTAAACCGTAAATCGATCTTGGGTACGCATCGTCAAACCAGTTTAAGTTTACTGTTGCTGCGGTATAGTCCCAAACACCATCATTATTGAGGTCATAGTCAACATTGTAACTTGCAGTTAAGGCATGAACGATAGGATCGCGCATTTGTAGCGTGTTATAGATGGCAATACCTGCGTCACATGAACTACTTAATAAGAGTTCACTTGATGCATTGAGTAAATCGTGACGCTTTGATGCATCAACGGGGCTTGTTGCAATTAACGGTGCAGTGAATGGATCTGTGATGGACGTAGCACCAATGTTGGTTAGTGTACGAACTAGGCCCGCTTCAGTTGCTTCCGTTGAGACTGAAATTGCCGCAGCAGCTTTTGGCAAAATATGATAAACCAAATGCAGTGCTTTTTCTTCGCCATCCATAAACTGGATCGCACCATCATACTCAGACAATGTCAGCGCAGTAGAAGCATCTGCTGCAGTGCCATCAAGTTCATATGATGAAGTTAGTGACCATTCAGGCAGTTTGGTGGGGTCAATGGTCGCTGTAACGTCAAAATCAATAGTTTGCCCAGCAGGAATGGTCACGCTTGTTGGTAACGCAAAGCTGAGTGCACCGGAATCTAAGTCATTCTGGAAACGTTGATCGACTTTTAATGTGTAAGTTTTTTCAGCCGTTGAGAAGTTTTTAACTGTGACTGTTTTAGTCATAGTGGTTGTTTTATTAAGAGCAAGCAAACCAAAAGCGAGTGCTGCTTGGTTTGTTTCTTTGTTCCAAGCTGCGACAGGAAGATTTATCGCTTTCTCAACATCGACCAGTCCTGAACCAATATAACTAATCGGCGCTAACTCAGTGTCTGGGTTAATTTCTTTTGGCTCAAGCGTTATATCTAAGTTAGCTGCGTTCATTATCGTAGCTTTAACTTCAAATGCATTGCGATGGGGTAAAGCTTCACGGATGATGCTGACTGCACCAGCTGTGATAGGGCTGGAGAATGAAGTACCACTAATTGGCGATAATTTATCCCCGTAACCAGGGTGAGCGGTCAGAATATCTGTGCCTGGAGCCGTAATTTCTGGCTTTAAAGTGCCTGCAATTGATGGTCCACGTGAAGTAAATGTTGCTATTGCACCTGCAGTAGTGACTTCAGTTGATGAAATGCTAAATGGTACATCTCCAGCTGCTAGGGCCGTTTTGATTACATCACCATCTTCTTTTGAAACCATTACCGAAGGTATAGTGATATTATCGTCTGTGCCACCCATGACAATGGCACCAGCGCCAGCGGCGTTATTGGCGACGATAACAAATGACGCGCCTTTCAATTGTGCATTTAATACCTTGACAACGAAGCCGCAAACACCACGATCAATTAATACGGTTTTGCCCGTTAAATCTTCGCTATAGGCTGCGCAACCATTCTTATTAGCTGCGGGATAGACAATCGGAGCTGTTGTATTAGTGAAGCTATACACATTCGACTTGTTAAAACCTGCAGCAACAGCCGTGACTGAATTACCCGCAATCAGTGCTTCTACTTTACCGACTTTTGTCGTTGGGTGTGTCATTGCACCTACAGATAGTGCGCTGTTCGTCGTACTAGGGCCTCCGACCACAAAAGGTGTTGGGCCATCATTTCCCGCAGAAATAACTAGGTTCACACCCAGCTGAACCATCTCATCAATCATCACTTGAACGGCACCGCCGTCAGTATCACCAAAGTCACCGCCTAATGACATGTTCACTGTATCCACGCGGTCACTAATATCGCCATCACCGTTTGGATCCATAGAGGCTTCAAGTGCGTTTAATTGAGCGATACCAGGACAACTCAAGTTAGTACAAACGGAATAAACGAGTAGTTCTATATCAGGAGCTACGCCAACCACAGAATGGCTCACATGGGTGCCGTGGTTGGTGCCAGCATCAATTGGATTTGGATCGTTATTAATAAAGTCCCAACCACCAATGATTTTACCTTGCGGCCAGTTTGGTTGTTCACTCTTTGCCGCAACGGCCGCTTGGTAATCTGCAACTAAACCTGAACCGCCGAGGGCTTTATGAGTGTAGTCAACACCAGTATCCAAAACTGCAACTTTTTGGCCTTTACCCGAGGCAACACCTGCCTCAATGACTGCTTTGGCTTTTATATATTCAGCGCTATCTGCGACATCTAGTTTGTAGTCATAGATAGGTAAAATATCTGCGACTTCAGGATTTTTAAGTAAAGAGACAAATTTTTTACGATCGCCTTGAACAACAATGGAATTCACTAATTTTGAGGTGGTTGCGACAATTTTAATGTCAGCATCCATACTTTGAATCGCATTTCTAACATTGGCCTGTGAGCTTTCAATGTTGCTCATTACTGATTGTTGGTTAAAACCCTTCTGCTGGCTTTGTTGGGCAAGTGAAGGCGATTTAAGTTTGATCATCCAAGCAACAGCTTGCTTTTGCTCATTGTTTCCATTTTTTGAAACGCTGATACCAGCATACTTATCTGTGGTTTGGTTGGTCGTATTGTATTGAGCTGTTGTACCAGCAATGGCCGCACTTGATAGTAGAGCTGCTGATATAGCAATCGATAGTTTTGTCTTCACAACTTCTTCCTTGTCAATAAATGTCTAAGCACTTTGTAAAACGCGCTTGTTTCTAGATTGTTATGGTTTTGCTGCGCTCTTTTGGCGTTAGCAATGAAGTTGTAACACAAAAATGTTTTGTGGTTAACACTTTTAGTTGAAAAAAGACTTTGGTCGCATTTTTACGGTATTTTGTTCTGATTGTAATAACTTAGTCGATTTCCATCTAAGGCTTTACCGCCCTGACTATCGGGTTTTGCAGGCTGATGAGTGTTTCAGTCGACTGAATTTCATCGATGGATTGAATGCGATTGATGAGCACGTGCTGCAGGCCATCGATGGATTGGCACATTACCTTTACAAAGATGCTGTAGTTACCTGTGGTGTAATAGGCTTCGACCACTTCTTCGAGGGCATTGAGTTTGGCGATTGCGGCGGGGTAATCTCCCGCGCTTTTTAGATTGATGCCGATAAAGCAACAAACATCATAGCCTAGCGCCTTAGGATTTACTGTGATCTGCGCGCCTGTGATTATGCCCGCTTGTTTCATCTTTTCTACCCGAACATGGATAGTGCCGGCACTCACTGCGAAACGTTTAGCGAGTTCGGCAAAGGGAGTACGCGCATCCTGCATTAGGGCTTCGAGTATATGATTATCCAGCTGATCACGTTGAAATGCGGTTTCCATAAACAAACTCTCTATAACATAATGAATTGTCATAAAGTTACGTTTTTTTATGGGGAATTGCTACTGCTTTTGCGGTTATCAGTTAATTTTAGTGATCATTGTTCGCCCTGTGGCTCACAAAATGGCGCTGCGGCACTAAAAGTCATACTGACGCCTGTGTACGGATGTTTAATCGTGAGTTCTGCCGCATGTAGTAGAAGACGAGGGGCTAAGGATTTAGCGAGCGGATCGGCATAGAAACCGTCGCCTAGGATTGGGTGCCCAATCGCCATCATATGGACCCTTAATTGGTGTGAGCGGCCAGTGATGGGGGTGAGTTTGACTAAGGTTGAGTGCTTGGCACGGCTTAATACTTCATAGTGCGTCAATGAAGGTTTACCAACCAGATGATCGACCTTCTGTTTAGGGCGATTTGGCCAGTCACAGATCAGCGGGTAATCGACGCTGCCAGTGTGGTGTTTAATATGGCCAGCCACCCGTGCGATATAGGTTTTGCTGGTTTCTCGGTCGTGGAATTGACGTTTTAGCTCGCGCTCGGCACTGCGGATCAAGGCGACGACTATCACGCCTGAAGTCGCCATATCGAGGCGATGAACGATTTGGCAGTGGGGATGCTCGGCTTTTACTCGGGCATAGACACTGTCGTAGTGGGCGGGATCTCGACCGGGCACCGACAATAATCCCGAGGGTTTGTTGATAACGATAATGTCTTTATCTTGATAAAGAATATCGAGCCAAGGTGTTGTCGGTGGTTGGTAAATAAAATCAGTCATCATAGTGCCTATTCGTCAATGCGGGGCAAAGATACTCTGCTAGGCTTGAGGGTGCAAGTATGTGCCTTGAAAGATGCCAGCTTTAGAGCAAACTAAAGCGCATTAGTTGATGATTTGCTGATAGAGGTGTTTTTCAGTTCTTGCTATACTCCCGTCCTTTTCGTTACCGATTATTTTGAGCCTGTGAAGCCATGAGCCAGCCAGAAATTTACACACCAGAGAATCTTTCTCACGTCCATAACCGCCTTGAGTTATTGGCGCCAGCAAAGAATGCCGATTATGGTATTGAAGCCATTCGCCACGGTGCGGATGCGGTCTATATTGGTGGCCCTGCATTTGGAGCGCGGGCAACGGCTGGCAACAGTGTTGAAGATATCGCTCGCCTATGTACCTATGCCCATCAATACCATGCTCAAGTGTTTGTGGCGCTCAATACCATCCTGATGGACGATGAGCTGGACGCGGCCGAAAAACTGATTTGGGCCTTGTACGAAGCCGGCGCCGATGCACTGATTGTGCAGGATATGGGCGTGTTGCAACTCAATTTGCCGCCTATTGCCTTACATGCCAGCACCCAAATGGATAACCGTAATCCTGAAAAGGTCGCCTTCTTAGAGCAAGTTGGCTTCTCCCAGGTAGTGCTCGCCCGTGAGCTTGGCCTAAGCCAAATTCGTGAAGTGGCGGCGCACACTAATATGCAGCTCGAATTCTTTATTCACGGTGCACTTTGTGTGGCTTATAGTGGTTTATGTAACTTGAGCCATGCCTTTAGTAATCGCAGTGCTAACCGCGGTGAGTGCTCGCAAATGTGCCGTTTACCGGGGAATTTAAAAACTCGTGCGGGGGATGTGTTAGCGCAGAATGAACATTTATTGTCCCTCAAGGATAATAACCAAACCGATAACCTCGAAGCCTTAATCGATGCGGGTATTCGTTCATTTAAGATTGAAGGCCGCCTCAAGGATTTAAGCTACGTTAAAAACGTCACCGCCCATTATCGTCAAAAATTAGATGCGATTATGGCCCGTCGCCCAGAGTTTAAGGCGTCATCCCACGGTCGCTGCGAACATACTTTTACCCCAGATCCTGAAAAAACCTTTAACCGTGGCAGTACAGATTATTTTGTCCATGAGCGTAGCCAAGGGATCAAGGATTTCCGCTCGCCTAAGTATATTGGTCAGGATGTGGGCCAAGTGGTTGCCATTGGTAAAGATTTTATTCAAGTCAGTTCAAGCCATACATTTAACAATGGCGATGGTCTAGCCTATTTCCCGCCAAATTATGCGATGGCAAAACAATCCGATGACAAACTCCAAGGCCTGCGGATTAACCGCGCCGAAGGCCATAAACTGCATGTGTTGCAGGTGCCAAAGGATCTAAAAGTCGGTATGACCTTATACCGTAACCACAATCAAGCCTTTGAAACCTTATTATCTAAGGAATCAGCTAAGCGGATTATTGGCGTGGATATGCGCTTAATCGATACCGCAGCAGGGATAGCGCTGACGCTAACGGATGTGTATGGCTTGAGCGCAACGGTTGAACTTGAAGTTGAAAAGACGCCCGCAACCGATGCCGAAAAAACCTTGCAGACTATCCGTACCCAACTGGCAAAGCTGGGCAGTACAGACTTTGTTGCTCGCCAAATCAGTATTGAAACCGCTAAGCCATGGTTCCTACCTGCCTCTGTGTTGAACGGTTTGCGCCGTGATGCCGTCGCTGCACTCGAGCTTGCCCGTGTCGCTGGCTATCAGCGTCCTAAACCTTGGAAATATAATCAAGATGCTGTCTATCCGGTTAAACATCTGAGTTACTTAGGTAACGTCGCCAATGAAAAGGCTAAGAGTTTTTATCAACGCCACGGTGTGATTGAAATTCAAGATACCTATGAGAAAAACGGTGTCACCGAAGATGTGCCTTTGATGATCACTAAGCACTGCCTGAGATTTAACTTTAATCTTTGTCCTAAAGAAGTGCCGGGTATCAAAGCCGATCCTATGGTGCTCGAAATCGGTAACGATGTGCTTAAGCTGGTTTTTGATTGTCCAAAATGTGAAATGATGGTAGTAGGTGAAAACCGCCAAGTTCGGGGCCAGAAGCATCTCTAAATAGCGGCTTTACGCTCAAGATGAGCCGAGACTGAGCGAGTATTTCACATGAAATCAGCCCGTTAAATCGATCTTTTAAGCCCAGTTTATGTCCGCCCATTAACTTGTGTTGCACTGGGGGTTATGAGCGGATATCTTATTGAAAATAAAATTAATAATAGGGAATGTAACTATGGGATTATTAGACGGTTTACTGGGCAATGCCTCCGAGGTGGATTTACAGGAACTTGCCGAGGAATTAAGGCCGATTATGGGGATCCAGGAAGAACTCAAACTTGCCTATAAAGTGATCCGCGATCTGTTTATTTTTACCAATAAACGCCTGATCTTAATTGATAAGCAGGGGATGACGGGTAAAAAAGTCACTTATCATTCAGTGCCCTATAAATCTATTACCCATTTTGAAGTGGAAACCACAGGCCATTTCGATATGGATGCAGAGCTTAAAATTTGGATCTCAGGCCAGCGCGATCCCTTAGTCAAAGAGCTTAAACGCGGCACCGATGTGGTCGGTATTCAAAAAACGATCGCCACTTTTGCGCTTTAGTTTTCCGTTGATTGCGTTTCTACAATGACCTAAAGTAAGCCTTATTTTACTGAGGCTTACTTTATTTTCCGCCCTAATACCCAACATCAGTTAAACATAATCGAGCTAGAATTAGTGGTATGTTCTATTGGCTCACCTGCCATAGTGTAGGTTTCTGAGAGCTTAAGCTTACCTTGCTCATCATATTGATTATGAATGCCTACCCAGAATTTTTCTTGCCCTTGGATATTCAGATTACCCTCTTCGGCGAGGCGGCCATTGGGGTGATAGCGTTTCATCCCATAGAGTTTGCTCGCGGGATCATATTTGAGCTGATAGGACAAAACGGCCGCTTCAGCCTGATAAATGCCCGGGGTTGACTCAGATCCCTTTTCATTAGTATCAAAGTAGTGACGGCTTTCGATGAGCACACCTTGGTCATCTAGCCAGACTTCGCGGTTCACTTGGCCTTGGGCATTAAATCTTTGCCAATGGCCTATGTCTGTGTAGTTATCGTCAAGGATCTTGATCGTGCCCGTTTCGAGTATCGCGCCTTCCGGGGACAGGGTTTTAGCACTAAAGTTATCGTCCATAGTTCGGGTTAATAACCAACGAATTGCCCCATTTTCATAGTATTCGATGCGGGTATCAGCTATGCCCTCTTGATAATATTCCCTTTGATTATTATCAAGAAGATAACCACAGCGGGTGTTGGAATGGTGCTGATACGAGGTTAGCACGCCCTGCTCATTATAGAAGCTTGATTCCTTAAGATACCCTTGACCATCACGGACTTCATATACCGAAATAGAACGAATAGTGCCGTCTTCATAGAACCAGCGAGCGGTGCCGTCGCGATTGCCCGCCGTGTGGGGTAAATACATCTGGATTTGCTGGTTTTCGTAGTATTCGATAAACGGGGCAATCGAAAGATTATCTTTATATTGGCCTTCGGCCGAAAGCACTCCACTTGGAAAGTAGCTTCTAAATTTGCCTTCCCTTAACCCATTTTCTAAGTCAATTTCTAGGGCGAGCTGGCCATTCTCATGGTACCAGAGGGCTGTGCCTTGCTCTTTGCCGTTCTCAAAATAATTCTGCTCTTCGAGCTGGCCATTGGGGTGCCATTTTAAGCTTTCGCCCTGTAACTTGCCGTTCGCATTAAATGATTCACGCCATGCGGGCTTGCCCGTGTCATAAAACTCTTCAATGACTTTGCCCGAATGATCGGCTGACATTTTTTGCTTGATTACGCCATTAGCATGGTACCAGGTGGCTTGATATTCACGGCCTTGGTCGTAGTGTCTTTCCGCTTCTAGCGAACCATCCTGATAATATTGTTTTTCAATACCATGGAGCGTATCGGTCAACAAAGGGCGGATAAGCTGCACTTGGCCTGAGGGATAGTAACGGGTTAAGGTGTTGATATAGCGACCATCGCTGTCAAGTTCTGCGGTTTCTTTCAGCTGACCATCTTCATAGTAGTGGCTGATAAACATGCCATTGGGATGGCGATCTTCCCTTTGATTTATTCTGCCATCATGGTCGTACCAAGTTTGCTGCCCAAGCTGCTGATCATTGATGAAATGTCCCTCAAATAACAAAGTACCAAGGGCATCGAACTGGCGGGTCACACCCTCACGCTCACCAAAATAGTTTGAGTCTACGGCTTGGGTCAGATCCGGGGCTTGGGTGACAATTCTTAAGATCCTTAGGCCCTGCTCGGTATCAATTTGATGGAAAGTGCGATGCAATTTTCCTGTAAGGCTTGCGTAGTCTTGAATATCGCCTTGTACTATTTGATGGCTGTCTATCGTGAAGTGACTTATCAGTAAGGCATCGATATTATTAAATTCTACCTGCCACAATATCGCCGCGGCCTGCGGATAAGAGCCTTGGGTGTTTTTAGGGAGAATACTGCAGACTTTCTCTTTAGCTAACCAGAAATGCTTTTCTAATCCATTAGTTTTATGAATGATCTCAAGGCGATCAAATTGGGTTTCATGGAAAGCGCATGACTCGTTTTCCCGCTCCCAACCTAGGAGTTCGATGGTTTGCTGTGCCTGGTAGTGGTAGATAACCATGTCGCTCGCAACGTTTTCTTCCCGTGATGTTGCATCCGCCTCGCTCGCACTGATGCTTAAACTAAAATTTCGCTGAAAATCCGTAGCCTTGCTGGGCGATACAGGTTGTTGATCTTCTTGGGGATTTAAAGGCTTATTGTCCTTGGGCTCGTGGTGATTTTCTCGGGAATTAAACAACTTAGCTTTGAGTGCGCGAAACAACGACATCGGGCGAAATCTCCATATCCATATGTAAAACAATAAGCTTATCTGAGGGATACTCACGACTGGTGAGTTTTCAGTGCGCATATCATAGCGGTTTATGGTTTCATTTCTCAATGTGGTATTGGTTAAAATACCCGAATATATGGGATGGAATGGCCCATAAATTGGAACAAGATAAGGATAAAAAATGGTTCACAACTTTTTTAGTGATATCCCCGCCGCTCTCTCTGCGGAGGTATTTGAAAAATTGGCGGGGAGTTCCAATGTGACTATCGAGCGCATTATCTCCCATGGGCAATCGACCCCAGCCGGGCAATGGTACGACCAAACCCAACATGAGTTTGTGCTCTTGCTGAAGGGGGAGGCGACCTTAGCATTTGAGCTAGGTGAGCAGGTGGTATTAACCCCAGGGGACTATTTAACTATTCTGCCCCATCAAAAACACCGCGTCGCTTCGACCTCGACGCATAGCGAAACCCTCTGGCTCGCGGTATTTTACGATTGATAAGGGCGGCCCTTTGTCCTGTAAGTTAGCTTAAAATCAAACGGGTCGATATAACAATGGCATTTACACTAGTACGTTATTAAGCACCCTTTGCCAGTTGCCGCCCATAAAGCGGTCGCGGTCGGTGGACTTAAAGCGTGCTTTGGCGAGGGCGTCATCGATGCGGCTCATACGGTCGATATGATTTAACTCGGGGATCACTACGTGTCTTGGTTCTGCATCGAAGCCTAATACTTTTTTGGCCCTTAGGCTGTACCACCATTCTTGATATTCTTTAATGCCCTGGGCGTTGTCATTATTGAGCGCCAGCAGGTTTTCTTGGCCGCGTAGCGGAAAATCGTTAGCGATGGCGACACAATCCACCCCGCCGACCCGCATCACGTATTCCAGTTGGCGAATATAGTCATCAAGTGTGGGCACGGGTTTATTGGTCAGCCAAAAGCTCATCATAAATACCCCAAACACCCCACCCGTATTGGCTATGGCGCGGATCACTTCATCGGGTGAGCAGCGGGCATGATTGACTATGCCGCGGGCCGCGCCGTGGCTTTGCACTATGGGTGACTTAGATATTTTTGCCACATCTAAGGCGGTTTGGGCGCTGGAATGGCTGACATCGATGAGGATATTGGCATGGTTAAGCTTGGCAATCAGCGCTCGCCCGTGGGCGGTGAGCGGGTTGTTGAGTCCACCGTTAGCATCATTGTCTAAGGCGCCTCCGGCGAAGGTATTGCCATAGTGGTGAGTGAGTTGCAGTGCCCGCAGC
Organism: Shewanella putrefaciens; assembly: GCF_016406305.1. Taxonomy (NCBI): domain Bacteria; kingdom Pseudomonadati; phylum Pseudomonadota; class Gammaproteobacteria; order Alteromonadales; family Shewanellaceae; genus Shewanella; species Shewanella putrefaciens. The sequence goes on along the minus strand of NZ_CP066369.1, from coordinate 3,599,262 downwards.
CCCTGCTGATGGAATTCATCGAGGCGTGCCCATTGGTTGGCATCGCTGTCTTCTTCGACACAATCCGCGCCTTGAATTTGAAAAAATACCGCCGTTCGTTGGCTCTCCCGCGCGAGCTGGATATCGCGCCCCGTCAGACCTTGCAGCAAAATATCCGGATGTTCGCTTACCCGTTTGGCGGCCTGTTTAATGCTGTCCATACAGGCTTTGTAGGTGCGTTTGTAGTTTTGAGTACCGTCGGCCTGTTCTATGGTTTCAATGGCGGAGATATCGCAAAGGTAGGCGTCGAGTTTAGAGGCGGTTACATCACCTAAGTCATCGGGAAGAAACGATAAACCATCGATATAGAGCCGTCTGGGAGCGGCGGCTAAGCTTGGGAAACTGGCCATTTGGCTTAACAGTGTGGCTGCGCCAAGGCCTTTAAGCAGGGTTCGACGTGGGTGATTGACTGCCTTGTTGGGCATGCTCTGTTCCTATCCATTAACGCAAATATAACTTCTTTATACCCTATAACTGCGGTTGAAGTCTTTGATTAAATCCCTTTTTTGGTTATCTAGGCTGTAAATTGAAATCCCTTTTGGTTATTGGGCACAGTCTTTGATTGCCCTTGCAAGTGCATTAAGGCCGTTAGTGCGGGATGGGCTCAGTTGGCCTTCTAGACCCAATTGTTTGAAATAGGCATTAGGGTCAAAATCCTGGATTTCCTGCGCGGTTTTACCTTGATAGGCACCGAGCAATAAGCCAATCAATCCTTTAACGATGCGGGCGTCGCTATCGGCTAAATAGTAATGTTTACCCGCTTGGGCTAAGTGGTAGAGCCAGGCATCACTTTCACAGCCCTGTACCTTTGCCGCCTCGAGGCGAAACTCACTACTTAAGCTAGGTAAGTCTTTGCCGAGCAGCATAATCTGACGGTATCTTTCCTGCCAATTTGCCGCCTGTGTGAAGCGTGCGACAAGGGTGTCTGCATCCTGCACTGGATAGTGAAAATCGGCCTCGAGTGGCCTTGGCTGAGTTGTCATAGTGAATCCTGATTTTACGGGCCTGCTGGTTTTATGAGTCTGCTGATTTTACGAGTTAGCAGATTGAGCCATAGTCGACTTAGTCATTATCAATTACAGCAATAGCGCTTTTACCGAGGTGAGGGCGCTAATAAAACGGTCGATATCCGCTTTGTTAGTGTAGATACCAATAGAGGCACGGCAACAGCCCTTAAGGTGTAAGCTTTGCATTAATGGCATGGCACAGTGATGGCCGCAACGGACGGCAACCCCTTGTTGATCCAGCAAAATACCCACATCTTGATGGTGCTCATCGGCAAGGTTAAAGGCGACAACACCGATATTGTCATCGAAGGCCGCGTATAAATGCACCTCACCGAGTGCGCGCAATTGGCTTTGTAAATAGTGAAGTAGTTCAGCTTCATGGGCTCGAACTTGGGGCGTGAGCTCGGTTTGAAGAAAGCTAATCGCAGCGCCTAAGCCTATTACTTCGGCAATCGGCGGCGTGCCCGCTTCTAGGCGATTCGGCAGACTGCCAAACTCTGTCGCCTCAAAGCTCACACGTTTGATCATCTCGCCGCCAGTGAGCAGGGGCTTGAGATTATCTAAAACCTCGAAACGGCCATAGAGCACGCCAACGCCGGTTGGACCATACATTTTATGCCCCGAGAAGACGTAAAAATCACAGTCGATTTCAGTCACATCGATAGGCATATGGGCGATCGCCTGCGCGCCATCGACTAAGGTGATGGCCCCCACAGCCTTGGCCAATTGCACTAATTGCGCCACTGGGTTGACTGTGCCTAACGCATTGGAAACATGGCAAAGGGCGACTATTTTGGGTTTTAAAGCGAGCAAGGCTCGATAGGCATTAATATCCAAACGGCAGTCTTGCGTGAGTGGAATGGGCTTAATCACCGCCCCGGTGCGTTTGGCCAGCTCCTGCCAAGGCACAATATTGGCGTGGTGGGCGGCGGTGTCGATTAATATCAGATCGCCCACAGTGAGCTGCGCCGTGAGCCCAAAGGCGACTAAGTTGATAGATTCGGTCGTACCATGGGTGAAGATGATTTCTTCACGGCGTTTTGCCCGTAAAAATTGCTGTAATTGATCGCGCACCTTTTCATAGTTTACCGTCGAGCGCGCCGATAACTGGTGTGCTGCCCTGTGCACATTGGCATTGTCGTGGGCGTAATACTGCGCCATCGCATCCAATACGCTTTGCGGTTTTTGGCTGGTGGCCGCGGTATCGAGGTAGCAGAGCGGATAGCCATCAAGCATTTGATTCAATACGGGGAATTGCGAGCGGATCTGAGTGTTAAGCGCTTCTGCCTGCAATGTCGCAGCTACCTTAGGATCTAAAGCCGCATTGGCAGTAGCTTGGGCATTGGCTGGGTTAGGCGTTGGCGCGGCAGATTGAGTCATGGATAAGGCTAAGGGCAATGAAAAGGCCAAGGGATCTTCTGTTATCTTAAATCTGAATGCAAGTATTAGCGATTTGAGCCATGAGCGGCAACTGGCCGAGATGCTCCATCGTTAAGCACATCAAGGGCCAAATCTATGGATTTGGGCCTTGATGTTTATTGGAGCTAATGCTTATTGGAGCCGATGTTTATTGGAGTTAAAGAGAACCCGCTACATTATCCCCATGGCTTAACGTGCCTTGGATTTTTATCCTTAGGTTGATGGCCGCGGGCGACATCACCACTGCGTTGTCCATCTTTATGTTCGTGGCTTTTGGGTGTCGAGGCTTTTTGTTGACGTTGGCTATTGTCTTTATTGCCTTCGGTTTTTTGAGCATCACGGCCAGAACCCGTTCTTGGGGCTGGTTTACCCGCACTACGGTGATTGCGACGGCTAGGGATAGTCTTCACAGTGTTATTTTTGCCACTCGCATTTAAACGTGATTCTGGCAAGGCATGTACCGGGCTGAAGCCTTCCACCATTTCACGGTCGAGTACGCGGTTAATTAAACGCTCGATATCGTTGAGCAGTTTAATTTCTTCACTGCTGACTAATGACACGGCTTGCCCAGAAGCGCCCGCGCGTCCAGTCCGGCCGATACGGTGCACATAATCCTCAGGTACATTGGGTAAGTCGAAGTTAACCACTTGAGGTAACTGATCTATATCTAACCCGCGGGCGGCAATATCGGTCGCGACTAATACGCGAACTTGGCCAGTTTTAAAATCGGCTAAGGCCTTAGTGCGAGCGGTTTGACTCTTATTCCCGTGGATGGCAGCCGCTTTAATTCCGGCTTCTTCGAGATTTTTAGCTAAACGGTTGGCGCCATGTTTAGTGCGTGAAAATACCAGCACTTGTTGCCAATCGTGCTGTTTAATCAGTTGGATTAACAGCGCCGATTTTTGGGTTTTATCGACGGGGCAAACCCATTGTTTTACCGTCGTGGCCGCCGCGTTACGCGGAGTGACTGATATTTCAACCGGATTATTGACTAAGCCCTTAGCCAGCTCACGAATTTCGTCGGAGAAAGTGGCCGAGAACATCAGGTTCTGGCGCTGCTTAGGCAATATGGCGAGGATCTTGCGGATATCGCGGATAAAGCCCATATCGAGCATGCGATCCGCTTCATCTAACACTAAGATCTCAAGCTGGTTGAACTTCACCGCTTTTTGATTGTACAAATCCATCAATCGACCCGGGGTGGCGACTAACACGTCGACACCGTGGCGCAGCTTAGCGATTTGTGGGTTGATAGGCACACCCCCAAATACGACGGCGGAGCGCAGTGGCAGATATTTGCCATAGGTTTCAACACTTTCAGCAACCTGTGCGGCCAACTCGCGGGTGGGAGTCAGCACTAAAGTGCGCACTTGACCCGCCTGAGCCCTTTGACCTTTGCTGAGCAATTCGAGCAGAGGCAAGGTGAAACCTGCCGTTTTACCTGTTCCTGTTTGGGCGGCCGCCATCACATCTTGGCCTTGAAGCACAGCAGGAATCGCTTGCGCTTGGATAGGCGAAGGTGTGTCGTAGCCCTGTTCGGCGACGGCTTTAAGTATCGGGGCGGATAGGCCCAGGGAGGTAAAACTCATAGATAGGTCTCTTGTGGCAACACTGTGCTGCATTTGTGGTCAATGGCCAGGTACGCTGGCGGGCGTGCAGCTTACAGGATCAGGCCCTTAAGTGCCATCGAATAAAGTTTATCTCCCCCAGCTGATGGCGTTATCGGCGGTATTAGGGCGGCCTTGGCCGGTCCTGTAAATCTGTCACTCTTTAGTGTAGTCGCATTAGTGTAGCGGTATTTAGCGATAGCTAATTTATCTGCCTGTCAGTATCTTGTTCAGGAGTTAGCGAAAGATCACGCTTATGTTGATTTGTTTGCTTTTAAGTTATTGCTCTTGGAGTAGAATAATCAACAGGTTGTAATGGTTTTATCCTTAAGTTGAAAAACAGGCATTAGCTAAGATAGCCATAGGGGGAAAGCGATTTGCGCTTGCCTACGGCCCCGTTTCTTTTTTAGGATAAAATTTCAAGAGATGATTATGCACCTCATTACAGGTGGATTATGACAGCGATACAGCACATTGAACGCCTTGCCCGTGAACGCAGTGAACAGGCCGTTGCCGTTATTAAAAACGTGCAGCAGATGTCAAACATTCCCATGCATGAGATGCAACTTGCCCTCAAGCAGCTCTTGAGTTGTGGCCGTATCGCGCTGCATTTTCACCCCGATAGAATCGATAGCCGTGGGCTCACTGTGGCCGAAGGTTTGCTGCGCGATGGCCAGTATCGTAGCCAGTTCGAAACCCATATCTCCAATGGTCAGTTATCTCCTGAGTTAGGTGGACCTAGGGATCACTGGGAAAATCAACTATTTGGAAATGTCTACAAGGGGACTAAATCGCGCCCTAAGTATGGTGCCCTAGATCTGGGCATGTGGCAGGATGGCCCAGCGCCACGTTTTGGTAGCTGTTATCTACTGACCCATCCCCATGTGATGGCACGCTCGACCTTTAGCTATCTTGATTCCTACCGCAACCCCAAAGAAAAGGGCACTCTGGCATGCTTCGACGATATTCTCGCCGCGCTGCTGACCGAGAGTTTTGAGCGCCACTATGCTTTGGGTAAAATCGATTTTAAGCCGCTGAATATTATTCATTACTTAGGGCATCAGCTTAATGCTTCCGTGCATTCTCGCTTCGAACGCCCGCTATCGAGCAATCTGGACCATTATATTGAGGCGCAGATCCACGGGGATGTTGCCCTCGATGAAGACATTGCCTTATTAGTCGCCGACGCCAGTTTTAAGGGCACAGATATTGGTGAAACCCTCGCGAAAATGTGCCGTAGATATGGTATTGAACTGCAATTCCACCAAGGGTTTAGGCTTCATACGGCCCAGATCCCCAGCGATTTTCGTGGGCCGACTATGCCATCTCTGGCGAGCCGGATTGCGATAGACGAGCAGGTGAATGCCTATCACCTTGGTGTGGCGGCAAGGGATCTATATCATTTTCCACAGCATTGGCGCGACCGTGGTAACCGTGCCCAGGTGGCCCACGAACTTAAATTGCTCTGGCATGTGTTAGTGAAATACGGCGCCCAACCATAAAACGGATTGGTTACTGAAGATCCAGCCCCAAGATTGTCCGCCTTAAGTTCCATTACCATAGGAATTTATTGATCTTTGTCTCATTTTTGTGAGTCTGATAGCAAAAGCCTGTGATGGGGTTTCATCTACCTTAGATGCCTGCGATACTGCGTCCCTATCGAAACTTTGAGCCTCTTGCAAGTTTCTTGTGTGGAGTGAAGCTCGCGTGCATTTTGACTATCAATTGAGCCATTTTTTGTTGGAGCACCATGGATAAGTCGTTAGAAAAATCCCTTCTTGTGTGGCTTAAGGCGCAAAAAAAAGCCTGCGGCGGGTTCCTTAAATTATCGGTATGCTTGGGAATGCTAAGTGCTATCGCCATGGTGGCGCAGGCCTTTATTATTGCCACTATTCTCGATGGCGTGATTATCGCTAATAAACTTCTTCCCCTTGAGGATGCTGCGTCGTCCGTTGCCATTAATGCCAGCAGTTATATCCCCCATTTGATGGCCTTGATTGGCTTAATCTTGCTGCGTTCATTGCTTGCCTATGGCCGTGAAAGGGCAAGTTTTGAGGCCGGGAAACGACTACGTGAACATATTCGCAGCCAAGTTTTAGATAAATTGACTCGGCTCGGTCCAGCCTTCATTAAGGGCAAACCCGCGGGCAGTTGGGCCAGTATAGTGCTAGAGCAAGTTGAAGATTTACAAGACTTTTACGCTCGATATTTACCCCAAATCACCCTAGCGGGTTTTATTCCGATTTTGATCCTTGCGGCGGTATTCCCCATTAACTGGGCGGCGGGATTGATCCTGCTGCTGACTGCGCCCCTCATTCCCTTATTTATGATCTTGGTGGGAATGGGGGCCGCCGATGCTAATCGTAAAAACTTCAGTGCGCTTGCAAGATTGAGCGGCCATTTTATGGATAGATTAAAAGGCTTAAGCACTTTGAAACTATTCCACCGTGGTGATGCGGAGCTTAAGGTGATCGCCGATGCTTCTGAGGAGTTTCGCAGCCGCACTATGGCGGTGCTGCGTATGGCGTTTTTAAGTTCGGCAGTGTTGGAGTTTTTTGCGGCCGTATCGATTGCCGTGTTAGCCGTTTACTTTGGATTCAGCTACTTAGGTCACTTAGACTTTGGTTACTACGGCGCACACGCCAATATCAGTTCGAGTGCTGCCCCTGATATGGGCGGCATTCCCTTTAGCCTCTTTACTGGGCTATTTATTTTGATTTTAGCCCCGGAGTTTTATCAACCGCTGCGGGATATGGGCGCCCATTATCATGCTAAGGCGCAGGCCATTGGCGCCGCCGAAGCACTATTGGTACTACTCGAGCACCCTGAGTCTGAAACTGTGGGGACAGTGCAGCTCGGGGAGCTAGACAGCCTGCGCGCAGAGGATCTTGAAGTATTTAGCCTCGATGGCACTCGTCTATTAGGCCCCTTAAGTTTTAGCCTCAAACAGGGCCAGCATTTGGCTTTAGTAGGGCCGAGCGGTGCGGGTAAGAGCAGTTTACTCAACGCCATTTTAGGTTTTTTACCCTACCAAGGCAGCCTACAGATTAACGGCCATGAACTGGCCTCACTCGATTTAGCCCATTGGCGTCGGCAATTGGCTTGGCTTGGGCAAGAGCCGCAATTATTCCATGGCACAGTGCGGGAAAACGTGGCCTTGGCCAATCCTTCAATGACAGATGAGCAAATTTGGCACTGGCTAGAGGCGGCCAATATCAAGGACTTTTTTAAGGCGCAACCACAGGGCTTAGCGTCCGCCGTTGGCGAACAATCCTCAGGATTATCCGTCGGCCAAGCCCAGCGGATCGCCCTTGCACGGGCTTTGGGGCAGGAGGCGCGTTTATTTGTCCTCGATGAGCCCACCGCCAGCTTAGATAGCCAGAGTGAGCAACTGGTGAGTTCGGCCCTAAATGCCGCCATGAAAGACAGCATGTGCCTGATGGTCACCCATAGATTAGACCTTTTAGATCAAATGGATACCATTCTAGTGCTGGATAAGGGCGAGATAGTGCAGCGGGGGGATTTTGCATCCTTATCTACAAGTGATGGGTTATTTCGAACTATGTTGCGTGAAAATGTTGAGTCTATCGCGGATATAGAGCTTGTGCCTTTAGATACGATCACCCAAGAGGGAACTTCATTCGATGGTGTTCGAGAACCGGCCAAAGGAGAGGCGCAATGAGAGTCTTAATCCCTTTTATCCGTTTGTTTTCCCGCCAATGGTTAATGATGTCCGTGGGCTTGCTGTTGACCATTATTACCCTAATGGCGGGCATAGGTTTATTGTCACTTTCTGGCTGGTTTCTTTCCGCTACGGCTGTCGCGGGTTTGACAATAGTCACGGCGCAGTCCTTTAACTTTTTCACCCCCGCGGGCGGGGTACGTTTTTTATCCATCGCCCGCACCGCCAGTCGTTATGGCGAGCGTTTAGCGACCCACGAGGCGACCTTTAAGCTGCTGACCGAGCTGCGGGTATGGGCGTGGCGAAAGCTTTTTCCATTAAGTGCCAAGGATTTACAGGGTTTACGCCGCGGCGATATGCTCAATCGGTTAGTGGCCGATATTGATACTCTCGATCACTTGTACCTACGACTTTTGACTCCCATGGCGTCGTCGCTGTTGATGACGGGGCTGTTGTATCTGTTTCTCGCTTGGTTTGATGTCAAGCTTGCCTTAAGCCTGTGTTTATTCTTAGTCGCCGTTTGGTTAGTGATGCCTTTGTTGTTTTATCGTCTTGGCCATGGGCCGAGCCGCAGCATGCTAGAGACTAAGCGTCAGTATCGAGTGCAATTGCTGGATATAGTGCAAGGTCAAGCCGAACTGAGCCTATTTGGGGCAAATGACCGCTATAGGCAAAAACTGAGCGACGCCGAAGTTGCGCTCTATCGCAGCCAAAGTGCGATGGCCAAGATCACCGCGCTGAGTCAAGCCATGCTGATCATTGCCACGGGGTCGGCGCTGATTATTATGTTGTACCTTGCGGCAAATGGGGTGGGTGATGCTAAGCCGCCCGGGCCTATGTTTGCGCTTATGGTGTTTGCGACTATGGCCTGCGTGGAGATGATGATGCCGATTGCGGGGGCATTTCAGCATTTATCGGGTTGTGTGCTTGCGGCAACGCGGATTAATGGGATCACAGAACAAGCATCCGACATCTTATTTTCGGCGGATCATTCCCTTAGGGCGACAACGGGAGCCCTAGCCATCGAAGACATTCATTTTGCTTACAATGAAAATCAAACCGTGCTGCGGGGATTATCACTCGAGATAAAGGCGGGGCAGAAGGTTGCTCTGCTTGGTCCAACAGGATGTGGTAAATCGAGTCTATTGGCGCTGATTACCCGTGAATGGCAGGCGCAGCAGGGGCAAATTCGCCTCGATGGACAGTTAATCACTGAGTACAGCGAGCGCGCGTTGCGGGAGTCTATGACTGTGGTGAGCCAACGGATTTATTTGTTTGCAGGCACTCTGAGGGAAAATTTGGCCCTCGCATTGCCAGTGGTTGAAGGTCAAAAGCGCACCGCCCAGGATGCGCGCTTTATTGATGTGCTTAAGCGAGTGGGATTGGGTGCCTTACTCGCGCAGGATAAACCGCTGGATATGTGGATTGGCGAAGGTGGCAGGCAATTATCCGGTGGTGAGCAGCGCCGTATTGGGGTAGCAAGGGCTTTGCTGCGAGATGCGCCGCTGCTATTACTGGATGAGCCAACCGAAGGGCTAGATAAGCGCACCGAGCGGGAGATTTTAAGTTTACTGTTTGAATTCGCTAAGGATAAAACCATGCTTATGATTAGCCACCGATTAACGGCTATGGCTAAGATGGATCAAATCCACCTGCTGGATGGCGGCAAGATAATGGCATCGGGTAGTCATCAAAGTTTGATGCAAAGCTGCCCAGCCTATCAGGCACTTTACAATCGCCTTGGTTAATCGCCTGCCGAGCTAGAGTGGCATCAAGTCCTTTTGGTCAGGTATCCAGATTAACTTATTGATAGTATTGCGAGAACGCTAGGCTATTCGCTCGAACTAGCCTAAGCGTTGTGAAAAGGCTAAATAACGTTTTACTTCATCCTCTGGGAAACGTAATTCTTCCCCTTCTTTAATACTGCTAAGTAAATTTTCCCGCGCGTAACGCTTAATGGTGGCGGGGGATTTATCGAGCAACTTACAAACTTCATCTAAGGTGAGCAAATTATCACTCATAGCAAGCTCCCAAGTGTTGGTTGGAAAATAACTAGATGAGTATAGAACAAGAATGAGACTGCAATCCTAAGAGACTGCAGTCTTAACGGGGCTAGGATTGTTGGCGTTTAGCTTCACGGGTTTGGTATTCGACACCTAAGTGTGCTTTGGCCGCAGTGATCGCTAAAACGGCGCGGGATTTAAATTCACGGCGGTATAGGGTGATCACCACAAAGAGGCTGGCCGAAATAAAGAGGATGGGATGGACAAACCAACAGAGGACCGCCATCGAGAAATAGTAAGCCCGTAGGCCATAGTTATAGGAGTGAGCCGCTTGATCTTGTACCGTGGCCATCTGCCTTGCATAGGCTTTGAGATTGTCATTTGAGCCATCGGCATCCAATGGGCCTGCGCCAATCATCACATTGACAAAGCCGTATTGGCGCATCGACCAAGTAAACTGGAAGAAGGCCATCACAAAAATCACCACTAATAGGGCTAATTTCACTTGTACCAGTGAATGATTGGGTGGCGTCGCATAGGGAATCGTGGCTATCACAGCTTCGAGGCGCTCGACTTGGGCAAATAAGGTTAACACCCCCGCGAGCACAAACAGCGTGGTCGAAGCAAAAAAGGCAATATTGCGCTCAAGGTTTGCCAGTAACGCTGCATCCCCTACACGCACACCGCGGGTCATCACCTCAAGCATCCAGTAAATTCTATGCTTATGCAGACCCCTAGCAATACAGTCGGTATTCTTCGCCTTACGCCGGGCAAAGGCGGTATAGCCAGCCCAAGCCACGATAAACCACACCAATGCAGAAATATCTAACAACGAAAATGTCATAGTTACCTTATGAAAGTGACCTTGAAAAAGTGACCTTGATAAAATGAAAATCAATCGAATGATTAAAGGCTGATTATGAAGGTTTTTATCTTCTAGGCGCAATCCCCTAACATCACTTTGAAATCCATCTTATTCACAATTTGAAGCCGCTCACATTGGTGTTGAAACCTTTCGCTTGGTGAGACTTAGTTTGGGAACGTGAGCTAAAAAGTTAAATGGGTAAGTGTGTTGTTTCGCTGAGAGAGAGTTATTATCGGCATCAGGTCAAACATAGGAGTGAGGCCAATCATGGTACTGACTCGACGACACGCAGCTAGTCCGTCCGTGGATGCTCGACCGCCCCGTCCATGGGGCGGACGGTCGTCTCGTCCATCACCATGGTTTGCCTTTCGAGCATCAGCATAATCTGCTGATTTAATAGATTATAGTTACTTGATGTGGACGATCACTTTTATGGTAATACTTAATTACTCTAAACCCTTCATAAACCTAAAATTGAGTTATTAATAACTGAACATCTAAACATTTTACTATAGGGATTCATTAAATTAGTGCGGGCGTTATGTGAACACGCCCTTATAACTCTATATCAAACTATGCTGAATTGAGCGATTTTCAGTAGTTTTGGGTGTTAACAGCAATATATCGCCGATGATAGAAGATCTATTGTGTCTGCTAACCATAAACACATTCGGATCTTCGTCGAGGATTTGTCTGTTCAAATCATATTTTGGATTATCTAAGTCTTTTTCTTTGTCATAGATAACTATTCTCGGGATTGAGTAATCTTTTGCATACCCCATTGCTAACCTTGAGCCGCTGTCATTGCCAACATCATTTTTAGCGTAACTGGCAGCCAGAACTATTGAATTACTATAAAGTGCTTGCAATCGATCCCTTTCCTGATACCGCCCAATTAACTCACTCTTAGATTTTGCACTAGTCAAGTATTCAGAAATCAACAAACCATTCTTTTCAACTATCTCCTCAGCTAAGCTGCGATTTTTTGCTGGCAGGATGTCATTTAGTGGTCCGGGAAGAATGGCTATAGTGCGCCCCATAGAGTCAAGAGCCTGTCTATGCGCAATAGTATCGCAACCCAAAGCTAAGCCACTTACTACTACCGCCCCATTTTCCACTATCTCAGCAACAAGCTCCCTCTCGACCGTCTCTATTTCTTGATCGGGACTTAATAAACCGATGACTGCGATATTTTTGCTATCTACCGCCAGAAGAGATAGATCACCACGATAAAAAATAAAAATTGGTTTTTCGCTATTTTTCACTATGCCTCTATGCGGGGGAAAATCATCGTCGCCTATAGCAACAACACCATCCACTACATATTTTGACTCAGCCAGCTTAGTCTTTAGCATAGCTTTTTTTCGATTGAATTCATCTAATGTAATTTGACCCGTTTCTTTAGAGGAATAGTTCAGTAACTGTACGATTTCTATATCGGTCTTAGGCACAGAAAGATTTTTTGTGATCCACGCCTTCCCTATACCTTTGAAAGTCCTAGCTGCCATTACATTAATAGCATTATCTGTAAACTTCATAATATTCTGCCTATTAAACTTTACCCACTGCATAAAAAGTTACTGTGCGAGCCCTTAATTTTAATAAGGAGTTAATGGCGTCCTCATCGACATTGACGCCAGGTGTGTATATGTCGTCGATAAGTAAAATATCTTTACCTGCAACATTAGGCGAAATATCACAGGTATCCTCTAAAATTCCTGAATAGGGCTCCGCTCCATCATTTGTATAATTTGCGACTGGATTACGGAGGTGTGTAGTTTTCGTGTTGGTATTACGGCGTAAATAGCTAGTTCCATCAACAAGACCTGGAATTTGACTAACGACTGTCTGCACTGTTGAACGAAATAGTTGCTGATTGGCATGGTAGGATGCTTCGGCTTTTGCTCTAGGGATGACACACACTACCATTTCTTTATAACCCAACGACTTAAAGATTATCGGCAGATCTGCTTGAAGAGTATGTTTTAATTCCTGAACGGCTAATTGTAACTTTGCCTGTGAGAAATCGTTGAAGGTATTTTTCAAGTCATTGAGATAGTTTGGATTACCAGGGTTACCCATCCTAGTGTATGACACATGAAAGAATGCCGTAACCTTAATCGATAAGTAATCATTGGCGAAAATTTCAAATTGATTCATCACAATCCCTCGGTTCAATAAAAATTTTTTGAATATTTTTTCTTGGCACTCCAGCCCTTACAGCATCTTCAATACAGATATCATCATCTTCAAATATAAAAATATAATCTGGGATTGCTCCTGTTAATTTAATAGCGCTCTCGTATTTATTTGACGAGTCGCTCTGGTTAGTATCTTCCCAACATATTAGTCGAGCAAAGTCGTTCAGTACATTGTGATGCTTCAGAATTTCTAAGGCTCTTTTCCCTCGACATCCCGTTACCAAGATTAGCCGATTATTCTGACAACACCCTTTGACTAAGTTTGCCAGCTCAGTATTCAATCTAGTTTCTGATATAAATTCCATGAAGTACTCTTCCTTAAGTGCAACAATGGTTTCTAATTGAGTAGTCGTTAGTGATGGAGCTAGTTCCTTTAAGCTCTCCCGATTGAGCCTTTCATTTGTGAATTCAATATCGAATATTCCACAATTCGTACCTACATCTATAAGTGCCCGTTTGTAGGATAGAAAGTTGGCATAATCGGTATCAACCAGAGTACCATCCATGTCGCAGAAAATCGTAAACCCAAGAGGGATTTCAAGATTGGCAATATGCTCATGCTTTAACTCGATACTCATTGCACGCAGTCCTTACTCGCATAAGGTTTTAGTATTTATGTGCGCTGCTGTTTGCAGGGGCATAAATAGCTTGTTGGACTTGGCCGCTGCCACATCCATGTAAATGGGTATAAATGATGCTATAGGAATTTACTTTTTTGCGGTAGCGATTTTTTATACAGTTTAGAGGGTAATCACTTGATATCGTTTCAGCTTTATCATTCTTTTAAGCTCTCTTTTGACTAACTAATGCGCGTGGTTCACTGCATTCCAGCCCAGACTCTGGCTAACACTCACACTAATGACGGGACATCTCAGCAGGCATAACTCTCTTGGAGAACTTTATTGAGACATCCATTGTTAAATTTAGCGACAGGTATACTCGGGAATTAACGAGATTAAGTACTTGCATGGAAGTGACCGTTGGCGGCAAGGATGCCGCCGTCGAGCCCTCAGGGATGAGTTTACGGCGTGTCACTGGAATGCAAGTACTTAATCTTTTAGCGAATCAGAAAAGAGATAGGGCATGCATAACTTTTTCGATGTGAGAAGTTAACTCTGCTGTCACGGAAGTTCATCGATCCTTTACTAAGTAACAGCTGGGCGTTGAAGAAAATAGTGTGAGCTCGGCAGGTCGTTCTAGTGCATTAATGAACTTCACGAGATCTTGTTGTCATGAATGATATCAGCGATCATTTCTCGAATTGAATTTAGGTATAAGCATTCATTAGCAAATAAAAAAGCCAGACTCAGTCTGGCTTTTGTTTAATACTCACTGGTGAGCAAGATTATTCTTCGCTATCGCCCAGAGACAGCAGAGTCGCGTTACCACCGATGGCGGTGATGTTGTTAGTGCGGGTCTTTTCGGTCACAAAACGGGTTAAGTAGTGTGGGCCGCCGGCTTTAGGGCCAGTTCCTGATAGACCTTGACCACCAAAAGGTTGTACGCCCACTACGGCACCGATTTGGTTACGGTTGATGTAGACGTTACCGACATTCACTTTATCTGCCACTTCAAGGGCATGGCCTTCGTTACGACTGTGGATGCCTAAGGTTAAGCCAAAACCTGTGCTGTTTATCTCATCGATCACTTTGCCAAGATCGGCGGCTTTATAACGGATCACATGCAGGATTGGGCCAAAGTGTTCTTTCTCAAGCACTTTAATCGAATCGATTTCAACGGCGGTTGGCGACACGAAGTGGCCATTTGCAGTGCCTGCTGGCAGTGGCATCTGCTTGATAAGCTTACCTACTTGCTTGATATGGTCGATATGCGCATCAAGGTTGGCTTTGGCGGTGGCGTCAATCACTGGGCCTACGTCGGTTTTCACTGAGCTTGGGTTGCCAATGACTAATTCATCCATAGCGCCTTGCAGCACTTCGATCACGCGATCGGCGATATCTTCTTGCAGGAAGAGTACGCGCAGCGCTGAGCAGCGTTGGCCTGCACTGGTGAATGACGATGAAACCACATCGTTCACTACTTGCTCAGGTTGCGAGGTTGAGTCCACCACCATGGCATTTTGACCGCCGGTTTCAGCAATCAAAGGAATAATCGCGCCTTCGCGGTTTGCAAGTGTACGATTAATCAGTTTTGCCGTGCCAGTCGAACCGGTAAAGCAGACGCCACCGATACGCTCATCGGCGGTAATGGCAGCGCCGACAGTTGCGCCGGTTCCGGGGAGGAATTGCAGCACGTCGCTTGGAATACCTGCTTGGTGAGCAAGTTGCACAGCGCGGTAACCAATAATCGAGGTTTGCTCCGCAGGTTTTGCGATAACAGTGTTACCCGCCGCTAGGGCAGCAGACACTTGGCCTAGGAAAATCGCCAATGGGAAGTTCCATGGGCTGATACATACGAATACGCCGCGGCCTTGGAGGAAGAGTTCGTTTAACTCACCCGTTGGGCCTGGGAGCAGTTCAGGCTTTGCCATCATCTTCTTGGCTTGTACTGCGTAGTAACGGCAGAAATCAACGGCTTCACGCACTTCATCGATGCCGTCTTGAATGCTCTTACCCGCTTCACGGGTACAAAGCGCGATCAATTCTTCGCGGTTTTCTTCTAATAAATCCGCCAACTTTTGCAGTGCAGAGGCGCGAACTTCAACCGGCGTGCGTGCCCAAGAAGTGAATGCCGCTTCGGCGGAAGACACAGCTTGTTCTATGGCCGCTTTATCTGCAAAGGCGACTTGACCCACGGTTTGAGTGGTGTCAAATGGGCTCACTATAGTCTTGTGCTCACCGGTTAAGGTGTTGCCGTTAACCAGAGGACCCGCTTGCCATTGGGTATTTTGGAATTTTTCGAGGGCCGCGAAGAATGGCTCAGATTCGGAAATAATGTTCATATTGAGTCCCTTGGAATTTTTGCGATCGCTACCGAAAATATCGGTAGGTAAAACGATTTTGTTGTTAGCCAGGGTTTTGTAGCCGGTCAATGTCTTTAACGGATGCACCACTAAGGACTCGATTGGCGTTTTAGGATCGACTAGCTTGTGGACGAACGAAGTGTTCGCGCCGTTTTCCAGCAGGCGACGTACTAAGTAAGGCAGCAGATCCTTATGGGCGCCGATAGGCGCATAGATACGCACCGCTTTCGCGCCAGCTTCCGACAGAATAGTGTCGTACAGTTCTTGTCCCATGCCGTGTAGGCGCTGGAACTCGTGATTACGATCGCCCGCCATATCGGAAATGGCAGCCACGGTTTGCGCGTTATGGCTGGCAAATTGTGGGTAAATCGCGCCGCGAGTGGCGTCAGATAACAAGTAACGGGCGCAGGCTAAGTAAGAAACGTCGGTACCGGCTTTGCGAGTGTAGAGTGGGTAAGCGGCTTCACCCGCTTGCTGAGCCCATTTAAGTTCGCTATCCCAGTAGGCGCCTTTCACTAAGCGAACTGGGATTTCATCCCCTTGATCTTTCGCGAGGCGAGTCAACCAAACTAACACGGGCAAGGCACGTTTAGAGTAGGCTTGTACAACTATGCCGAGTAATCCCCAGCCTTTAGTGGCTTCAGAATTAAACAGTTTTTGGAATAATTTTAGCGATAGCTCAAGGCGATCGACTTCTTCAGCATCGATAGAAATACCGATGTTTAAGCCGCGCGCGAGTTTAATTAGGCGGATAACGGTATCGTACAGCTCAGTCAATACACGGTCTTCGTTGGCGACTTCGTAACGCGGGTGCAGCGCCGATAATTTGATGGAGATTGTTGGGCGCGGTGACTCGTTTTCATTATAGTTTTGAGCGCCTAACTCTGTGATTGCATTGGCGTAATCGGTAAAGTATTTTTCGGCGTCTTTACGGGTTAACGCCGCTTCGCCCAGCATGTCGTAGGAATGGGTATAACCCAGTTTACGCTTGTCTTCGCTGTTCTTGAGCGCTTCTTTCATAGTGCGGCCCAGCACGAACTGCTTACCCATGATCTTCATCGCCGCCATCATGGCTTGACGGATAACGGGCTCACCGAGGCGATTCACTAAACGGCCCAATAGGCTACTTGGGGTGCCATCGATTTTTTTATCTAAGCTGACAATTTTACCCGTGAGCATTAGGCCCCAGGTTGATGCGTTAACGAGCACAGAATCACTCTTGCTCATATGTTCATCCCACTTAGCGCCTGATAGTTTATCTTCAATCAGCGCATCGGCGGTGGCGGCATCGGGAATACGTAACAGGGCTTCGGCTAAACACATCAGGATAATGCCTTCCTGTGTTTCTAAGCTGTACTGTTGGAGGAAGGCGTCGATGCCAACCATTAAGCCTTTTTTCTCGAATTGACGAACCTTGTTGACCAGTTCGTGGGCACGACGAGTGACGCGCTCTATGGCTTCATCACTGGAGGGTACTAGTTTGATTAACTCTGACAAGTATTGTTCTTCATCGACAATGTAGTTGTCGGTGACGGCTCTGAACAGTTCGTCGAGATTGGCAGAGTTGTATCGGCCTGCCAGCACTTCACTCGCTTTGAACATAGTAATCGCTTCCATCTTGGCCAATTATCTTGGCGCTATTGTTGAAACAAAAATGGGGGGCGCGAAACGCATTTGATATTTTGTATACAATATGAAGGTTTGCGCGCGCAGATTATACAACCAAAATGTGACGGACAACACTCTAGCGTAGAAGAATGTGAAGAATGTTTAACTGGGACGTAAATGAGTTGATGTAACGCTTGATTGACAAAAAAGCCAGTGTTTGAAAACACTGGCTTTTTAGAGGAATAAATCGCACTGAGGCGTTAAATCATTACATCCAGCGTTTCTTGTTTCTGCGCTGTGGTCTAGGCAAATAAACTAAAATCACCCCAATAATTAAGCCTGCAGCCGCGATCAGCCCTCCTTCGCGCCATAGGGCAAATTGAGCATCTTGGGCGCTACGGTCAACGGCTACTTTGAGACTATCACGCTCCTGCGTGGTTTGGCTCAGCATGGTTTCGGCCTCGTTTAACTTGGCTTTGAGCTCAGCGATTTCATCGGTATGGTTATCCTTAGAACTTAACACTTCTGCCAGTTTCGCTTTTGCTTCGTTTAGCTCATTTGTCAATGTTGACACTTGCTCACGAAAACTTGGGGTTGAACTGATTAGGTTGGTCGGCACCCAACCTTCACGACCTTTGTGATCGATTATTTTTGAATAATCGCCCTGGGTTTCGCCCAGTAAGCTAATAGGTTGTCCCGCTTCAATCGAACCCAAAATACGATAATCAGTACCTGGGCCATTGAGAATATAAAGAAACACGTTATCCGAGATGTAGCGGGATTGGCCTTCGGCCAGCAGGTTGGAAGACAGTAACATCATTCCCACCAGAGTCAGGAGTCTTAACACTTTTGTATTCTCATCAACGAAATAGTGACCACATGCTAGGGATTTGAGGCCTGTAATGCAAGAGGGAAGTCCTAGACTTCCCTCAACTTTGCCGCATCCATGCCTGCTATTCCTGTATTGTCATGC
Organism: Shewanella putrefaciens; assembly: GCF_016406305.1. Taxonomy (NCBI): domain Bacteria; kingdom Pseudomonadati; phylum Pseudomonadota; class Gammaproteobacteria; order Alteromonadales; family Shewanellaceae; genus Shewanella; species Shewanella putrefaciens. The sequence goes on along the minus strand of NZ_CP066369.1, from coordinate 3,580,935 downwards.
ATTTCTATGGCGAACGTGCCATAGAAGTTCTCATTCTTCTTAGTTAAAGATGCCTTTAATCATAAAGAAGAAGATGATGGATAAACCCGCACCCGCAGGTAAGGTGACCACCCAAGAGACCACGATATTACGTACTACGCCGATGTTAATCGCCGCGATACCACGGGCCATACCCACACCTAATACCGCACCTACTAAGGTTTGAGTCGTAGAGATAGGTAAACCTGTACCAGAGGCGATAACCACAGTAGAAGCCGCCGCTAACTCAGCCGCAAAGCCACGACTCGGGGTTAAGTGAGTAATGTTTTTACCAATGGTTTGCATCACGCGCTTACCGAAAATCGCCAGACCCATGACGATACCTACGGCGCCTAAGGGTAAAATCCACCACACTAACGGAGACTTAGAGGCAATCTCACCGCCGCTGTTTACTACTGAAACCACAGCAGCTAAAGGACCAATGGCGTTAGCCACGTCGTTTGAACCGTGGGCGAAAGCCATACAACAGGCGGTGACGACCATGAGGATCGCAAACACTTTTTCTACGTTGGCGAACATAGTTTGGCGATTGGCTTTTTCACTCATTTTCAAACGCGAAATGGCGATTCTGCCGAAAATGCCTACGGCTAATGCGACCACACCCGCGAGCATATAAGCATCAACACCTTTAATACTGATACCGACATGGCTTAAGCCCTTCAAAATCGTGACTAATGCCATGATAAAGCCCGCAAATGCCATGTAGAAAGGCACATAGCGTTTAGCATTGCTCAATGGATCATCGGTATTGAAGATTAACTTTTGTGTACTCTGGAATATGGTAAAGGCAATAAAACCCGAAATGGCAGGGGTAATAATCCAAGAGCCAACGATGCCGCCGACTTTATCCCATGAAACAGATTCACTACCCACGCCCACAGCGGCGAAGCCGATGATCGCGCCCACAATAGAGTGGGTGGTAGACACAGGCCAGCCTAAGGCCGATGCTACGACTAACCAAATCCCTGCGGCTAACAGTGAGCCAATCATACCGTAAACCAGTAATTCTGGTGTTTCGGTGAAATAGCTAGGATCAATAATCCCGTTACGGATTGTACTGGTGACTTCGCCACCCGCTAAATAAGCGCCTGCAAATTCAAAAATCATAGCGATAATAATCGCTTGTTTAATTGTGATTGCATTTGAACCTACAGAGGTTCCCATCGCATTGGCGACGTCATTCGCGCCAATACCCCACGCCATGAGAAAACCAAATGCGGCCGCAACGGCAATAAGCCACGGGCCGTTGGTGACTAAGACGTTAGCCACCTCAATACCTGCATCAACCATATTGATACCTTGATAACCTTATTTATTAAACGCGAGCCAGCATAAGCTCAAGACGTGACCCGACGCGTTCGGCGAGGTCCGCAAGACCACCGACCCATTCAATCGTTTTATAGAGGAACATCACATCGACAGGATTCAATTCTGATTCCAGGGCGAACAGCTGACGGCGTAACTGAATTTGTAAATCGTCAGTATCTTCTTCGATGATATCGAGCTCGTTGATCATTTTGGCCACTAGGTCGACTTCACGACCGCGGAAACCCGTTTCTAATAGATCTTCTAGCTCGTTAATGACTTGTTGTGCCAGACCTACCGCATCAATACAGCGTTGTAGATAGGCAATAAAAGGCACTTGCATGACCTGAGGGATAAGCAATTGACGGCCGATAACACGACCAGAGATGTCTTTTGCTTTATTAGCGATTTTATCTTGTTGAGTTAATAGTTCCAATAAATCAGTACGTTCTACCGGCATAAACAAACCGCTTGGCAGAGTGAGACGAATTTCACGTTTGAGTGAATCACCTTGCTTTTCGGCTAAACTGATTTGCTTACGTAGTTGAACTGCATTATCCCAGTTGCCTGTGATAGTGGCTTCAAAAAAGGGGACCAGTAACGATGCGCAATCGTAGACCTTGTCCATGTGCTCTTGAAGAGGCTTAATTGGCGATTTTGCAAACACGCCCAAAATAGAGTTTACTGGCATTGCCGTTTACCTATTTAGATTGTTCCATGATTGGAAAAAGCGGGCGCATGTTAACCTATGCGTCCGCGTATTGAAACTGTGTTTTTTGAGAAAAAATCACAGCTATATTCTAACGGGTTCTATACCAACTTCAAAACCAAATCCTAAGGGATTTTTATGACACATTTGTGACATTATGAATTAAAGATGACACATGGGTGAATGTTTGATGACAAAGTGAGCGATCGTGCAATGAATGCTGAGATTGAATTAAAGCTGTTTTTCCTGCCACAATACCAAGAATCCTTGATAAATAAGTTAGATAGCCTCGATAGCTCCGTACCTCAAGGCAAACGTCGTTTAGCAAATGGTTATTTTGATACACCCGACCTCCAGTTACGTCGCTGGGACATGGGATTGCGGGTGCGGGGTTACGATGAGCATAAAGAACAGACCATAAAAACCGCAGGACAAGTGGTCGGGGGGATCCATTCCCGGCCTGAATATAATGTAACCATTCAAGCGGATAGCCCAGATTTAAGCCTATTCCCAGCCACAATTTGGCCAGCGGCTGCAGATATTGCCGCCGTCCAAGCTCAGTTGAGTTGTGTTTTTCACACCGATTTTTATCGCCGTACTTGGCATGTTGAAATTGACAAAAGTGTGATCGAAGTCGCATTGGATGTTGGGGAGATCACCGCGAATGGACAGCATGAAGCCCTATGCGAGTTAGAATTTGAATTACTCAGTGGTGACACTCAAGCACTGTTAACCCTAGCGCTGCAGGTGGCGAATGCCGTTCCCGTGCGTTTAGGTAAAGCCAGTAAGGCGCAGCGCGGCTATCGACTTGCGGGTAAACAAAAGCCCTTAGCGCTTAGCGCGCTCGAATTTCTACCGCTGCCAACGCCAGTGGATATGAATCTACACCAACCCTATCAGCAAGAACTCACGACCACCTGTCAGGTGCTACTCGAAACCGCGCTCGAGCGTTGGCAACTGCTTGAGGGCATGATTACGGAGGAGGTTGATAACGAAGCGTGCATCGCCCTTTGGTGGCGGATGCGGGCCTGTATCCGTTTACTGCGGATGACCTTAACCCAGTTTGATTTGCTCGATGCTACCTTGGCGCAGCGGTTTATGGATATCGAACCTCAGTTAGATTTTATTGAAAAGGCTCAATCGCTTACGGCTTTGCTTGGTAGTCAAAAGGCTTTAGTGAATAGACTCACTGAAAGTCGCACATTAGCACTGCAACTGCGTGCTCAGTTGGATGAACTTAAGCTCAGCGAGCAGTTACCTTCTCTTTGGCGACAAGTGGAGTATGGTCAATTGCAATTGGCGATTGTCGACATTCTACTCAATATCAGTGCGGGCAATATTCCCTTAAATGGTGAGCTGGGGTTACAGCAACATGCCGATAGGGCTCAGCAAGCCTCATGGCAGGCTGTTCTCGATGCTATGCCTTTAGATAAAATTCTGGGGGGCGATGATTACCTAGGGTGTGCAAGGCTATTGGATGAAAGCATTCAAGTGGGGCAAGCCTATGGCGCGTTATATGAGGCTAAATCCCGTGACGCTTTTCGTGCCCCTTGGCAGGACATAGTACTTGGGATCAAAACCTTAGCCTGTTATCACACCTTAAACGGGACGGCCCAGCAATTGGGAATGGATTTAAGTGAATGGCTTGAGGACAAACAGCAAAGCTTACTCTTCGCCTTGGAATCCTCCAGACAAAATGCGCTGCAGCAAACGGTCTATTGGTAGTTTAATTGTGACGAATAGGGCCCAAGGAGTGGGCTCTAGTGTTTTTTATCTTCTAATGCCTGTTTTAGTTCGGCAATTTTAGCCAGCATTTGTGCTTGATTTTGCTCCATTTGTTTTTGACTCTCCTCCATCCTCGCTAGCGCGACTTCTAACTCTGACTTGATTTCGGCCTTATGGGCGTCTTGGCGTTCCTGTCTCTCGGTTTCATCGGGCGCGACAAATACCGATGCCATATAACCTGAAATCACCCCGAAGAAGCTGACGCCACTCACGATAACTATGCCGCCGACGATATGGCCTGCGGTGCTGACCGGGTAATAATCCCCATAACCTACGGTCGAAATAGTGACTAAGGCCCACCAAATGGCTTGTTCGGCGGTTTGAATATTCGCGCCTTCGGTGCCGCTTTCGACGAGTAAAATAATGATTGAGGCAAAGGTGAGGATAGTCACCATGGCGACCAATAGGCTAGCTAAGGTGGTTTGTTTACGCTGTTTTATTAGAGGTAAGAGTAGGGAACGGCTCATGCGGATCAGCCGGATAACCCTGAGGATTTGGAATACTCGGGCGATACGTAGGGCTTCAATTGCCGGAATACTGGCAATAAAATCAATCCAATGATGGCGCAGATAATAGGTTTTATCCCGGGCTCGAAACAGGCCAATAAAAAAATTAGCCATGAAAATCAAGCAAATGGTCGTATCAATAAAAAACAGTAACCGATAGGTTTCACCATCGAGGCGACCAAAGGTCATAACCAGCACTATGACCACAGATAGCAATGATAACAACATCATAGCTAGCTCGAAGGGAGAAGGGCCACCGAGCGTACGGAGTGACCAAGGGGTTTTATCAGTCATGCTTAACATGATCCCTGTGTTGTGCGGTAAGTCGCTAAGGTAAAAGACTTTACCCTATGAGTAAATTAACTTTGTGATAAATGATGGGCTATCACTTGGGTATTAACTGCACTACATAATGACCATAGCCAGACACTGCCCTCGCTCATTTTTTATCGACGAAGTGCACTAAATCATCTAGAACTCGGCGCTTAATTTCCAATTGCGCATCGGCACTAAGGCCATATTTTTCGGCGAGTTGTACATAGTCTTCGGCATTGAGGGATACGGTTAAGCGTGGACGAGTCGGGCGTTTTGATACGCTGAGGCCTAAAATGGTACGGATTTGATCCGAAGGGCTCACACCCGCATCCAGTGCCGCTTTACGGATAGAGTATTGAAATTTTTCATCGAGATCGAATGCCACTTGCGTCGCCTTGGCGGCCTGTTGATTCTTCAACCATTGTTCTGGAAGTGGGTTTTTCGTTTTGCTCATTACGTATTACCTATTGCTATCAACCATTTATATCACTAACTATAGCGAGACTACACACTGAGATTGTATTTAGGAACTGTATTCGCGATGATCTTTGGCGTCTTTGGCGTCTTTGGCGTCTTTGGCGATTGTATTTCGCTTAGCGATAAAGTGCGAGCCTCGCACTTTATCTTATTCTAACCACTACTTACCAGGCCAGTAGTCTCTAATGTCTGTGATTGGTCTATACAGGGTTAATACAACATCGGTATCGCCACCTTCGTAGACTTCAACTTCCAGCGCGCGGCTCTCGTCATCATCGAGTAAGAGATAATATTCAAAGGGTTCACCCGTGGCACCATTGGCATCTTGGGGCGGCTTAAGATTGCGGTAATCTTCACGGTGAAAGTAACCAAAGGCGGCAAAAGTCACTTGGTGGTACTGTTTCCCAAGCCATTGCTCCAGTTGACTCGCGATATCTGCGGGTAATTCCTGGGTCAGTAGTGCGGCATGGCCTGGCTCATCAAACAGAGTACTAAATTGCTCCAAATCGAAAATCTGTTCCACCTGGGAGCGAGAAATCTTTAAGGAGAAGGCGAGGTAGGTTTCATCGTCCTCTTCAATGCTTAAATAAATGGTGTCACTGCCATGGCCCTTGAGCACCCATTCTGCCTGCTGACGGCGTTCAAACTCATAGGTGTTGACGGCTTCGACCTTAAGCTGTTGGCCGCGTAATTGTGCGGGCAAAGCAAAGCTGTTATCGATGGAGATCATATCCCCCACATTGAGCGCTGATGGGTGATTGAGCTCGCGCTGTGGGGGCGCTTTTTTGCCAAAAATACTGTTGAAAAATCCCATATTCACTCCTAATGACGGCGCCCGTGTGCGGCAAAATCCAATACGGCCTAGCTCGCCATAACGGCATAGTTAGCCATAACGGCATAATTAGTCATAACGACATAGTTAGCCATAGGCTGCAAAATATCACGGGCTAAGATCCAATTGCGAATAAAGCAAAAAAATGCCGAGCTCAATAGGGGGGTGATGATCCCATTGAAGCCCGGCATTTGCTCATGTATTACTTAGCTTTTACGTGCTTTGATACGGTCAAGCACGGCATTAGCATTAGACTTTTGCTCGCCAATTCCCGCTTCGGCTAATTTAGCTTGCAGTGACTTATCACTGTTTTCTTCGGCTAAGGTTTCAGCGGCTTTTAATCTGTCATCAAACTGTTGTTGACGAGCCTTGATACGTTCTAATGAATCTTTAGCATTCAGCAGCTTAGAGTTGCTAGAAGCGAAAGAGTCGGTAATGGTTGCCGTGGCTTTTTGCACGCTCTCAGTGGTTTTCACCATGCTCAACTGACGCTGATAATCAGACAGTTGACGCTCGGTTTTCTTCACTAAATCCTTCAGACGCAGTGCATGGGCACTGAAGCTGTCGTTGGCGCTTTGCTGCTCGGCTAATTGCTGATCAAGCTCGGCAATTTTTTCAGCCACTTCAATAGCTAAGGCTTCGTTACCTTTATCGAGCGCTTGGGTTGCATACCCTTCGTGTTCGGCAATTGAACGCTTCAAGCGATCGATTTCACGGCTGGCTTGCATTTCTTTTGCCATCACATCGGTCAGCTCGCGCTTAGCGTTGGTTAAATGTTTCTCGGCGTCACGGATTTCCTGTTCGAAAATACGGGTTGAGTTTGCGTCAACGATGCTTTGGCCAACTTCGGTGGCACCACCGCGAAACGCTGTCAAAATTTTATTCAGAATGCCCATTTTGTGGCTCCTTATTTCAGATAGTCGACCATTTCATCGATAACCTCTAAGCAGTTATCGGATAAAACTGCTAATTCTTGCTCGATTTCGAGCATGCTAGATTGCAGTGATAGCGCGCCGTAAACCACGTATTTGTCATCAATTTTCGCAAAGGCTGACAGGGGCATTGGAATGTTGAGTTCTAGCATGGTCTCAAACATTTCACTGCGACGTTCTTGGTTTACTTCGTTCTCGCCCCACAGGTAACTGATGCAGAGAATCTGGTTATCCGTCACCGATACGAATACCGGGATTTCTTCACGGCCAACCACATTCACTTGCAATACTTCGACTTCGCCATCAATAGGATAACAATCGAATTGAAAGCCTGTTTGGCTGTTGTTGCCAAGACTGTTGAGGTGATTGGCAAGGGTATGGATATTCATATTTGTCCTTATTGACATATTATGTCTGTGTTCAAAGATAGCACTAAGACATAATATGTCAAGCACTATCTTTATCCGTTAAAAAAGTTCCAGTCCTTGGGTTTCGGACCAAGCCTGTAGATGGTAGTGGTACAACTGCAACGATCCGAGTTCATTAGGTTTGATATTGGCGGCACCTTGGTAAAAGTTGGCCGGAAACTCAAAGGCTCCGTTCACCAAACCTAAGGTTAACCAATCATCTTTTATAGGCAGAGCCTTAAGCTCGGCCAACCTATGCTGGGCATCTTTGCCGCTTAATGTTGCAATACTCCAGCCCCATTCACCGAAACTGGGCACATTATGATGGTACTGTTTGACGTCAAATCCCGCTAATGCCAAGGTTTTTGCTATCGATATAAATGCCATCTGAGCATGGTAAGGCGAGGTTGACTGTACTGTCAGAGCGCCATCATGGCTCATTAGTTCCTGTAATTTACGGTAAAAATAGTCCGAGTAGAGCTTATTCAGATCTGGGTGACTCGGATCGGGCAAGTCCACAATAATCGCATCGTATTTCACGCCCGTGGCAATCAGTTTATCGACGCCATTAAAGGCATCATCATGGATCACTGTGACGCGGGGATCGTTAAAGGCATCGCCATTAAGTGCCAACATGGCGCGACTCAATCTGTCGGGCATATCGGTATCGGGGGCTTTAAACAGTTGCACCAGCGCCGCATCCAGATCGAGCAGGGTAACTTGCTCAGGCTGCCAGCGCAGCACTTGTTTGAGACCCAGTCCGTCACCGCCGCCAATAATCAATACTTTGTTATGGCGAGCACTGGCCGCGAGTGTGGGGTGTACCAGAAACGCGTGGTAAATATGCTCATCAATACTAGAAAACTGCAGACGGCCATTGATATATAAAGCATAAATGGGCGGCAGGCCGTTCCCACGCAGGCGTTCAGTAAAGGTAAGTTGTTGAAACCGAGTCGCTTTACTGTAAATCACTTTATCTTTATAGAGCAAATTATTGAAGTGCTGCTCCCATTGCGGGCCCTGGGTTGCGAGTATCAACAAGACTCCTGTGACCAGAAAGTGCCCGGTTAATAGAAGCTTAGGTCGGTGGATTTTGGACCAGAAGCGCCAGATAAACACAAAACCCGCCAGCAGGTTGAAACTGGCGGTTAAGGCCGCGGCGAGTTGAATATCGATGGCGAGCATAAAGCCCACCCAAATGGCGGCACCTATGCCTGCACCTATATAATCGGCGCCGTAAATCGTCCCAGCGTTATGCAGCAAATGTTCGTCCGAAAGGGACTGGCGAACTCTTGCGATCAGTGGGATTTCCATACCAATTATCAGGCCCAGTAATACGCCCCATACATAGGGTAAATATTCGCTGAGTTTCTGTAGTTGACCAATCACACCGCCTTCGGGGAGTTGATCCGGTGGTAAGCCTAAGGTACTGGCGATCAACATGGGCAGCTGCTGGCCAAAACCAATCACGGCGGCGGTGATAAGAATGGCCAATGAGCCACAGAGTGCGACCGTGAGTTCTAAAATCACAAAACCAGTAAAGGCATCACGGATCTTACGGGCGGCAAAGGCACCTAAGCCCATGGAGACTATCATCAAGCCGATCATAGTGTAGATGGCGGCTTCTAACGCCCCTAAAATGCGGCCCGCATAGTGGGATAACAGATATTCGTAAATCAGGCCGCAACCTGCTAATACGGCCATAATGCCCAGTAATAGGGCATCATCGAACCAACCTAGGCGGCTAGGTTTAGCCGCTAAGGGGGTTAAGCTGTTGTCTTGCATTCGATTACGCCATCAGTGCCGTGAGGATAAGCGCGATAGCGATACTGATAGCCATTTCCACCGCAGCGATACCGATATTGTGTTGTCTTTCGACCTCGTCGGCTAAATTGATGCTGGCGAGTACCAGTTTTTTCACCATAAACAGCAGCAAGGTCAGCACGAATAACATGATCACTGAGAACACTAGCCAACCGATCACGTTCGTGACATAGGCCGTTGGGTTATAAATGATAAAGTGACTGGCGGCATTGAAACTGAGTGCCATCGCAATCATATAACCCGCGTGGCGTATAGCTACAGCCGTGTGCCCCTGCACTAAAGCCTGCTGCATTGAGGAGTCTTGATTACGACTGGCGAAGCGATTTTCACGCCAGCGAGTCAGTAGCACTAACATCAACTGCGAAATCGCAAAGGCGCTGAAGATAGCGATAAAAGTATCTAGGGTTAAATCTTCCGCCCATAACAGCACGGAGCGGATGATTATGGCTGTCGCTATAGCAACGCTGGCATCGACAATGGCGACGGACACATTCCCTTTGATGATTTGCTCGTTCTTATTGAACTCGTTTAAGGCAATTTTATCGTGGAAGAAACGGCCTAATTTAATCAGCACTAAACCGAATAAACCGTAGGCGCTCATACCAATGGCTTCGGTTAAATACGAGGGCGCGGCGGCGCCAGTAATTGCACCAGTAAGTACTATGCCGAGCGCGGCAACGGCGCCGGCGGTACTGATGCCAAAGGCAAAGTTATCCCGCTCGGCTAATTCTCTACTGCTGTTAACTCTTACGCTCCAGCCTTGCAAATAACGCATTAATGTCAGCAAGATAACCGCAATAGTGAGGTCGATTGCCAGTATGGTGACTAGCTCTGGTGTGATACCGAAATCCTGAAATAGTGTCATTGGAAATCCTTAGTTACTTGCCCCGGCGCACACTGCGGGTCGTGCGATTGCTGGAATTGCGAAAGCTGCTGTCTTTAGAATAGTTTGAACGAAACTTGCTGCTCGAACTTTTACTGGCACTGGTGGTATTGGCTTTGGGGGCACTGGTGCTTTCACGGGAGAGTGCCGAAGCTCCGGTGCGCGGCTTAGCGTAGGGGCTATCGAAGCGTTTACCCTGGGAGTCGAAACGTTTTTTAGTTTGCTCGAAGGTTTTTGCCTGGGCATTGGCTTGCTTAGGCGACGTATAGCGATAGCGGCCAACGTCATTGTAATAGCTATACCCGCGATTGCCGGACCATCTGTCGTAATAAATTGGGCGGCTGAAGGCGTTTGAAAACATCGAATACATGCCATACCAGGCCCAAAACGACATGCCGCTCGAGTCAGTTTGCCAGCTACCATAGGACGGATTGCCGACCAATTGACTGCCGGGGCCAAAATCTTCGGCACCATTGGCGAGTGCGGCGGCTTCGCGGCTAATCGCATTGACCCGCGCCAGCTTACCCTCGGACATATCGGCGACCACGTTCACGGGATCGGACAACATATCGTTGTATAAACTGGGGTCGGCTGCCTGATAGAGGTTCTCGGCTTCGGCTAACTGTTGATCCAAATCGGCAAAGTTTGCTGGATTTTTAGACTCTTCTAAACGACGTTTTAGGGAGGAATACATAGGCCCTTGGGTGCCTGAATCCTTGGCTAATTCATCGAGAAGGGGTGCAAAATCGGGTTTTTGCTGTTTTAACAGTGAGCTGTACTGTTTTAATAGATTAGCGTTACGTAGTTGGCCATCATCAAGCATGGTACTCAATGTGGTGAGGCGTTGCTCTGTGAGTTGTTGATACTTTTCGATTTTTGCCGGCCTATCATCGCCACATCCCGTGAGCGATAGCATGACGGCTAAACAGAGTATCGATGCGAGAACACGCATTAGCATTCCTGCCATGTTTTCTCCAAAAGTGTTGAAATAAAACTCAAATACTTGCAGACAATAATAATCCACTTACCCAATATGCCTGCCGTGCAGGTTATAGTACCCTTAAATGCCACGGAAGAAAGGAAGTCTTTTTCGTATTTTGTCATCCTGCGATTAGGACACTGCAAGTTTCATCAAAGCTGATGTGACGCCATTCTATATCATTTGCGACATAATATGTCGATAGTTAAATTTGTTAGGGATTATTATGACCATGCAAAAAGACAGTAATAAGTCATTGTCTACTCTGATCACTCAAACGGCCGAGCGCCATTGGCAGCGGTTAGAGGAAGTGTGGTCTGAAGGGCTCTCGCAACTGACGCCCAGCCAGCAGCAAGAGTTAAAAACTGTGCTTGGGCTCAGTGATTATGTGGCGGCGCAGTTGAGCCGTCACCCCGAATGGATAAGGTCATTGTTTGCCGGTGACTTGCAGCTGATTGAACGCCAAAGCTTTGATACTGAATTGCATGCCAAGCTTGCCAGTGCCACATCCGAAGACATGGCAAAAGCTGTGCTGCGACGCTTTCGTAATTATCAAATGGTGCGTTTGGCTTGGCGTGATTTTTTAGACTATGCCAGTTTAGAAGAATCCTTACTTGATCTGTCGGCACTCGCTGAAGCCTTAGTGATCTGCGCCCGCGATTGGCTCTATAAAGAGATGTGCACTCAGTACGGCACGCCAATGGATAAGGCCGGCACACCACAGCCATTGCTGATTTTAGGCATGGGCAAGTTAGGTGGCCGCGAGCTTAATTTCTCCTCCGATATCGATTTGATTTTTACCTTCCCAGAGCATGGTGAAACCGTCGGTGGCCGCCGTAGTCTTGATAATCAACAGTTTTTTATCCGTATGGGGCAGAGGTTAGTTAATCTGCTCGATCAAATTAGTGTCGATGGCTTTGTCTTTCGGGTGGATATGCGTCTGCGCCCCTACGGTGAGAGTGGTCCGTTGGTAGTGAGTTTTAGCGGTCTTGAGGATTATTACCAAGAACAGGGACGCGATTGGGAGCGTTATGCCATGGTCAAGGCCCGCGCCCTTGGGCCTTGGACCCACTTCAGTGATGAATTGCATTCTATGCTCAGGCCCTTTGTGTATCGCCGCTATATCGATTTTTCGGCGATCGAATCCCTGCGTAAAATGAAACAACTTATCGCCCAAGAAGTGCGTCGCCGCCAACTGACCGACAATATAAAACTCGGTGCCGGGGGAATACGTGAGGTCGAGTTCGTGGTGCAGAGTTTTCAGTTAATTCGCGGTGGCCGCGAACCCGCCCTGCGCCAGCAGAGTTTATTTGGCGCCATGGACACCCTCTATAGTCTTGGGCAATTTGAATATCTGGCGGTGGATGAGCTGAAACACAGCTATTTGCTGCTGCGCCGAGTCGAAAACCTACTGCAAGCCATCGATGATAAACAGACTCAAACACTGCCGAATAACCCGCTCGATTGGGCGCGATTGTGTTATGTGCTCGATATGGCTAATGAAATCGACCTTAGAACCCATATTGAGGCCGCGATGGCGAAAATTCATCGCCACTTTAAAGCGACCGTAGGCGGGGAAGAAGGTGAAGAAAAAGCCGAGCATTGGACGGCGCAGCTGTGGAATGTGCAGCAAGATGACCATGCCATTGCCCTGCTCGCAGAGCAACATATTGAAGATCCACAGTTATGGCCTTTACTCAGTCGTTGGCGTGAAACTGTGACTAAACGCTCCATCGGCCCCCGTGGGCGAGAAACCCTCGATAAGTTAATGCCAAGATTGCTAGAAGAATTGCTTAATCAACCGAGTCCATCGGCGGCCTTTGAACCCGTGTCTAAGGTATTGGAGCAGATTTTAACGCGCACAACTTACCTTGAATTGCTGTGTGAAAACCCCGGTGCGCGCCAGCAGTTGGTGAGTTTATGCTGCGCCAGCCCTTGGATTGCCGCCCAACTGGCTAAGTTTCCCATGTTGCTCGATGAACTTATCGACCCTGCGCATTTATATGATACGACCTCACTCGATGATTACCCCAGCGAGCTGCGCCAGTATCTGCTGCGGGTGCCTGAGGATGATATGGAGCAGCAGATGGAAGCGCTGCGCCAATTTAAGTTATCCCAACAACTTAAAATCGCCGCCGCCGATGTGACTGGGGTTCTTCCTGTGATGCAGGTGAGCGATCACTTAACCTTTTTAGCCGAGGCCATTATCGAGCAAGTGGTGATGCAGGCATGGCAGCAGATCGCTCAGCGTCACGGTGTTCCCACTTATCTTGAGGGCAATGATACTGGTTTTGCCGTTATTGGTTATGGCAAGTTAGGGGGGATTGAACTGGGCTATGGATCGGATCTGGATTTGGTGTTCCTGTATGAGGCACATGCCAGTATGGCCAACAGCCTGACGAATGGCGACAGGCCCATTGAGGTCGGGCATTTTTATCTGAAACTGGCGCAGCGCATTTTGCATTTATTTTCGACTCGCACTACGTCGGGCGAGTTGTATGAGGTGGATATGCGATTGCGCCCGTCGGGGGCGTCGGGTTTGATGGTGAGTGAAATCACCCGTTTTGGTGAATACCAAGCCGATGAAGCTTGGACTTGGGAGCATCAAGCCTTAGTGCGTTCGCGCTTTGTGTTTGGTGATAATAGCTTAGCGGTGAAATTCAGCCGTATCCGAGCCTCGGTACTGGAAAAACCGCGGGATAAAGATGAGCTTAAAAAAGCGGTGCGTGAAATGCGCCAAAAGATGCGCGATCACTTGCTTAAGGCCAGTGAGGGGATATTTGATTTAAAACAGAGCCCAGGGGGCATCGCCGATATCGAATTTATTGCCCAGTATCTTGTGCTGGCCAATGCCCATGAATATCCCGAGCTGTCTATTTGGTCCGACAATGTGCGCATTTTTGGGGTATTGGCCGAGCTTGAGCTTTTACCTATCATGAGCGCCCAGCACTTAACCCAAAGCTATTGTTGGTTAAGGGATGAAAATCATCGGCTTACATTGCAGCAAAAATCGGGGCAACTGCCTTATATTGAGGTGGCGGAGCATGCCGAGCGGGTGCTTAGCATTTATCGCACTGTGCTCGATTAGTATCGCCCCTGTCTCCCTAACTCGTTTGAGACAAAATTGTTGCCGCTGAATTTTGTCCACCCAATGCGGTCATTGAAGGTTGGCGCTAATCTGTAAGACGTTCCTATTAACTTGGTCTAAAGTTTAATAAGAGCAGCTAGCAGAGAGCGCCATGCAATTACCGCCAATCCCTGATAATGAGCTACAACGTTTAGCCACATTACGTTCACTCAATGTGTTAGATACCGATGCCGAAGAACGCTTCGACCGTATTACTCGGCTCACTCGACGAATTTTTTCCCTGCCCTATTGTGTCATTACCCTTGTCGATGCACATCGTCAATGGTTTAAGTCCCGCCAAGGATTGGAAATCACTGAAACCCCAAGGGATGTTTCTTTTTGCGCCCATGCCATTAACTATGAAGAAATTTTTATTGTGAATGACACCCTAAAGGATGCACGCTTTAGTGATAATCCCCTGGTTGTACAGCCACCCTATATTCGGTTTTATGTTGGCTATCCTTTAACTCTTCACGGTCAATTTCGGGTGGGAACCCTATGTTTGATTGGGACTGAGCCGCGAACGTTTAGTGGTGAAGAGATTGAAACCTTAACGGATTTAGGCCAAATGGTGGAGGCTGAGTTACTCTCCATTGCCCAAAATACCTTAGATCCACTCACGGCAATTTCTAATCGTCGTGGTTTTGAATTGTTGGCGCATCAAGCCCTAGCGAGTTGTCGTCGCACCCAGGCCGAAGCGGCCTTGGTATTTTTCGATCTCGACTTTTTTAAGGAAGTGAACGACAACTTTGGCCACCTTAGGGGGGACCAAGTGCTATATGACTTTGCCCATATTTTGATGTCGGCCTTTAGGGAGTCGGATGTGATAGCAAGGCTTGGCGGTGATGAGTTTGTCGTGCTGTTAAGTTTTGTACACAGGGAGACGGTTAACCTCGCTATAAATCGTTTTAAATTGTTACTTGAGCAATATAATCAACAACATCCGCTAGAACATAAAATTGCCACCAGTATTGGCGTTGCTCACTGGACACCGGATTCCGCAGTGAGCTTAGAGGAGCTGTTCGACTCCGCCGATAAAGCTATGTACCAGGATAAAGCGACCCATCACGGCGATAAGCCCTAGGGGGATTTAGCCCCAATAGACAAAGATGACAATTCGTTGGCAGGGGATTTTTACGTCCGAGGGCATAGGTATGACAACAACGGAGTTAATTCCTCGAAGCCATCTTGGACCTTATCGCTACTGTTAAATATATGTTTCGGATTGTAGTTCTCTTTATTGGACGGTAATCTGTGATGGATCATAAACGGATCAATCATTTAGAAAGGGGCGGGCAGTGGGCTATTGCACGGACATAATGCGACAACAGGGAGAGGCCGTTGAGGAATAAAACCTTCGTCGCGATTGCGATCTTTATTGTGCTAGTGGCCGTTTCCACCCCGATTGCCATTTCATTGTACCTCGCGTGGAAGCAGAGTTTTGATGACCAGATGGATATCGCGGCCTTGCTCGCTGAGGATATTCTTCGACGAAATGATGAGTCCTCCGATCAGACTCTGGGTATTTTAACGACCCTTGCCGCCGAAGGGGCTGTGGACCCCTGTTCCGTGGAGAATATTCGCTTAATGGGGGCGCTGGACCTTGCATCGGAACATGTTCAGGCCGTTGGCTATGTTAAAGACGATCGGTTGTTGTGTTCTTCCTACGGCCACCACAACACGCCACTTGGGCCTGCAAATTACATCACTCCCTACGGCACTGCCGTGCGCACATTAGTCGAGTTTCCTGTTTTACCTGAAAAACGTTTTCTGATTTCTACCGATCTGAAGAGTGGCTATACCGTTGCTATCCACCATAACCGCCCGCTGGATGTTTTTGTGGACGAGCCCAGCATTTCTGTTGGTGTGCTCTCCAGCGTTACCAATAGCCCGATAGTGAGTCGCGGAGAATTTAAGCCTGCATGGATTGATTCGGTTGGCAAACAGACTGAATCCAGGTTTTCAGACGGCGAATATCTTGTCGTGGTCAAGCACTCATCAAAGTATGCCTTTGCAGCCTATGTGGCAGTTCCCGCGACTAAGGTCAGCGATGGCCTTCGTCGTCTTTCTCGTTTCTTAGTGCCATTTGGCCTCGTGGCAGGGGCTTTGCTCGCTTGGATGGTTCTCTGCCTTGCAAAGCGGCAACTCGCGCTGCCCGCGGTAATTAAAGTGGCGCTTAAGCGCAATGAGTTCTTCCTCCACTATCAGCCTATAGTTGACCTACAAACGGGGCAGTGGGTCGGAGCGGAGGCGTTGATCCGTTGGCAGCGGCCGAACGGTGAGATGATCCGTCCAGATCTCTTCATTGCCGTTGCCGAAGAGGTTGGCCTGATCCCGCGTATCACCGAGCGCGTTATCTCCTTGATAGGTGATGATATTCACGATCTATTTGCCCGTCACCCTAAGTTCCACATTGCCATCAACCTATCGGCGGTTGACCTTCAGTCTCGCCAGACAATTGAATACTTAGACGTATTGCACAAAAAGACGAAGGCAGGGCCAGGGAACTTGATTGTGGAGGCTACGGAACGCGGGTTTATGAACGTGGGCGTAGCAAAGGAAATACTTGATGAAGTTCGGGCTAGGGGCATAGAGGTGGCTATCGACGACTTTGGGACCGGCTATTCGAGCCTTTCCTATCTGGAGAGCTTTAATCTGGACTATCTCAAAATTGATAAGTCCTTTGTCGATACCTTAGGGAAAGACGCTGCGACCAGCCAAGTTGTACTGCATATTATCGATATGGCGAAATCACTGAATCTGAAGATGATCGCAGAAGGAGTGGAAACCGAGGCGCAGGCGCAGTTATTGCGCCAACGTGGCGTTCAGTTTGCGCAGGGCTGGCATTTTGGCAAACCAGTTCCCTTTAGCACTTTGCTAGAGCAGTTGGATAAAAGCACAGCATCGCTTGCTGTGACTCCTAGGGGTGATTTGTAATGCAGCCATATAGCACTTAACATCACCCAAACTTGAGTCAGAGCAACGGTTTATTAATATTTAGGTTTGTTTTTTTATCGACCTAAATGATTGGCGCCTATTATCGACAAGTTTGCTATATCTGTGTCACTTTAACACTCGAATTCCAGCATGCCACTAAGCTTGAAAATACAGCTCAGTGAGAATCGTCAGAATTTAATGAACTGAGTTTTCTGGCAGGTCATCCAGATTATTTCTGGCATAGTCGTAAAGAGCTTTTGCCCGGTAACAATTTAGAGTTGAAAGGTTAAGGCAACATTCTGAGTCTAGATTGACCTATTTTATCTAATGACTAAAACTTGATCTAGGAAAGCATACGAGGGATAACGGAATGACACCTACAGGTTCTGAGCGACATATATTTTCATTTGAGGACGGCGATAAGCTCACGACTATTGGCGCAACTTTCTTCGTTTCTTATCTTTACTATCAACATGTGGATTCAACCCACAAAAACTGGGCTTCAATCAAAACACAGCAATCACGCATAAGCACTATAAGTAGTTCAAAGCAATATCATCGCGTCTGGTTATCGCATATTCAAAATATGAGCAATTCGAACCTAAATCGCAATAGTCTTGGTTTGAAAGGACCTACTATCAAAAAAATGGCATTGGCAGTACAAGAAAAACTTTGAAATGGCTGAGGCGAGTGAACTAACTGAAGGTGAAGGCAAGAAGGCGAAAGAAGGCGAGGACAGCCATGTCTTTTTGTGTTTTTCAGCCCCTTTTACTAGGCTTTAAATTATCCTGATTTTGCCTGTGTGGAGTTTGTGATGGCCTCGGCCAGAAGACAGTTAATTGATGCCAGTGCGACGCCTTTCTATCATGTGATAAATCGCTGTGTTCGTAGGGCTTTTTTATGTGGCGAGGATAAACTCACTGGCCGTAGTTACGAGCATAGACGTGGCTGGATTGTGCATAAAAGGCAAAAAGGCAAGGACAAAAGGCAAGGACAGCCATGTCTTTTTGTGTTTTTCAGTCCCTTCTACTAGGCTTTAAGTTATCCTGATTTTGTCTGTGTGGAGTTTGCTATGACCTCGGCCAGAAGACAGTTAATTGATGCCAGTGCGACGCCTTTCTATCATGTGATAAATCGCTGTGTTCGTAGGGCTTTTTTGTGTGGTGAGGATAAACTCACGGGCCGTAGTTATGAGCATCGACGTGGCTGGATTGTCGATAAAATCAAGGCATTATCTGCTATTTTCTGTATCGATATTTGCGCCTATGCGGTGATGAGTAACCACTATCATTTAGTGCTTAAAATTGATGTCGACAAGGCAAAATCGTTAACACAGAAAGACATTATCAGCCGCTGGTGTCAAATCACTAAAGGCCATGCTGTCGCCTCTAAGTATATGAATGGTGATGCTTTAATCGACGGTGAAGTGATGTTACTCGATGGCTTACTTGCCGAGTGGCATGAGCGATTGAGCAGTATCTCTTGGTTTATGCGCTGCCTAAATGAAGGGATTGCCCGTAAAGCAAATCGAGAAGATGAGTGTAAAGGCGCCTTTTGGGAAGGTCGTTTCAAATCCCAAGCGTTACTAGATGAGCAAGCATTACTGGCGTGTATGATGTACGTAGATTTAAACCCCATTCGAGCAGGCATTGCCGACTCTTTGCAATCCTCTGATTTTACATCGATTCAAGAGCGAATTAATTCACTAAACCAGCAAGACAACACTTTTACTTCACTTAAAACACAAGTTAAATCCGCAAATAAACTACTGCAAACAACACACAAGTCCCTCGCCACATTTGATGGTTCAACACATCTAAGTCAGCAATCTGGCATTCCGTTTCATTTTGCCGATTATCTGGAACTGATTGATTGGACAGGCCGGGCCATCCGCCTTGATAAAAAAGGCTATATCGATAATCAACGACCCAAACTACTCAATGAACTAGGCATAGCGCCAGATGCGTGGCTCACATCAGCGAAAGAGTTTCGCCGTCAATACAGTGGCATAAGTGGTCGATGGGATAGCATGTGCGAGTTTAAAAAGCAGCACAACAGCGGGAAATGGTGTAAAGGCAAAGCCTCAAGTCAAACTTTGCACCCTTAAAAGCCAAGCATTACATCCTTAAGCTCATCACTGCTCACGATTCAGCGCTTGGGATTATTTTTGTTTATCCGAAATGAAGATAATTCCGCGAAAATTCAGCTCGTTTTTTGTCCAAAAGCACTTAAGGTCTCCCACTTCGTTTGCTGAATTTGACCAGGTTTTTGTCAGGGCGTTAACGACAAAAATGTTAAGTGCTTCGGCTCATTTCTATTAAACGGCTATAGGTGCGGCGAAATTCGAAGCTGAGGGCGCCGCCCTGATAGAGTTCTTTAAGTGGCACTTCACAGCTTAAATATAAGATTACGTTTTGATCGTATAACTCATCGATAAGGCTGATAAAACGCCGTGCTGGATCATCATTGGCAGCGTAGGAGAGTTTACGCTCCCCCGTGGTTTCGGCTTGGTTTTCACCTGTGCCATCTTCCGTGCCGCGGGCGCGGATCCAACCTTTCACTTCGCCTCCGAGTCTGGGCACATTACTTAGCATTAAGATATTAAATTTACTGGCAATTTCGATATAGTCCAATTGGGATCTTGGGCCATCACACAGGGCATTAAAATCAAACCAAGCGACCGACGGCTGCTCATTGCTAAGGGTTGCGCGGATAATGGGAATGTGACGCTGACAGATACGAATGTGGCTCTGGTCTATGCTGGGAGCATTTTTGGTTAATTTATTGAATATACTATCGAAATCAAGCACACCTATGGGGGCTATATTCTGGGACGTTGAGGCCAATGCCTCCTCTGATACCTCATCGGCTAAAGCGTGCATTCTATGATCTTGGCTACCATTGAGGTGAAGCATTTGCGTGTGCTTTTGTAGCAGTGCGATACAGGGCAAAAATTTGTGTCTAGCCAGCCCATTTTCGTATAGGCGGTCGATGGGAATATTAGAGGTGGCGACAAGTATCACACCTTGCTCGAATAGTTGTTCAAATAGGCCAGCAAGTATCATGGCATCGCCAATGTCCGATACAAAAAACTCATCGAAACACAGCACCTTACATTCTTTGGCGAGATTGTTGGCGATCAGTTTTAAGGGATCTCGTTGCCCTGAATGTTGCCGCAATGCCTGGTGGATACGTGCCATAAAACGATGAAAATGCAGCCTTAACTTACCTTCACTCGGCAAGCAATCGAAGAATAAATCCATCAGAAAGGTTTTGCCCCGACCGACATCGCCCCACAGATACAACCCTTTGAGCTGAGTGGCTCGTTTTAGGCTGGTTTGTTTAGGGCTGGAACTCAGTTGATGGAACAGTTCCTCTAGGGCTAAAACGGCCTGTTGCTGAGCGGGATCTTCCATCAAATCCACCCCCACTTTGGCTTGATAAATAGCCAGTGGCGATATGGGGGTGTTTTGAGCGATTAACTGATTAAAAAGCATAGTGTTAGCCATATAACTTGACCTAATTGACCTTGATCTTTTCCAACTGCCATTCCGGCAGTTTAGCGGCTAAGTCGGGGATAATGCTGTCGATATCCCCCCGTAAAATAATCAATGGTTCACCGCTAAACGCTCCGTTGGCTAATTGCTGCAGCTTTTTGGGCGTCAGAGCCTGTAACTCTGCGTTCAGTTGCTGCACTTGTGCCTGAGTTAAGCCTGTGGCGACTTGGTGGATATACTGGCTTTCACGCTGGATCTCGTTGTCTTGGCTGAGTAAATCCTCACCCATCAAATAGGTTTTTAGGGCATCGATTTCGCCTTGGCTGGCGCTTTGTGTTTTAACGAGCGCGAGGTGATCGATTATTCCCGCCACAAAGGCGCCCGTATGTTCTATGGCTGTGCTGCCATAAAATTTGATGCTGCTGGAGAGCGGGGCGTTAGCACATTGGCCGTAAATGCCGTAGGTGAGGCCGCGTTTTTCCCGTAAATCATAGTAGAGCCGGCCCGAAAAGCTGCGGCCCATCAATGCGGCCAAACTGCGGCAACTTAAGGCTGTGTCCTGTGGACTGAGTTCTTGCGGCCTAGCTACATGGTTCATCTCATTGATGCTAGGGCTTAGGGCATCATCCAGTGCATAGCCAATGCGGACTTGGGTTTGTACGCTGCCCGGCGCATCGATAAGGTAAATCCTCTTGGTTTGTTTAGGTTTTGCCATCTCGGGCTTCTCTGCCTGTGGCAACGATTTATCCCATATTGGCCATTGCTTTATGCTGGCTTGCAGGTCAAATTCGGCATTTTTGGTCTGTGCGCTGGGTAGAAACAGATGCCACTGCGCCTGCGTTGCCGCCTGGCGCTGGATTTGCTGCAGTAGTTTTAGGGTGAGTGAGTCGAACAGGGCATCATTATTAAGCACTCTATTGTAGGGATGCTCAGGCCCGAGCAGTTTATCGCGCCACACTTTGTCTATCTCGGCGCCACTAAAAGCATTTAAGTGCTTATTAAGCTTGAGTTGGCGACGAATATTATCAATGTCGACGGCAGCGGTTGTCGCGCCATCGAAGGTATCTGGTTGCCAAAATAGCAGTAGCGAGTCGTAGAGATGGTTGACCTCGCCGGGGCAGGCGAGGCTTAAATTAATGCTGTGTAAGGTGACGCGAATATTCAAGGTTTCAAGGCAGGGATCTGCGCGGCTAATGGCGAGTGAACGGGCTTTTTCTTGAAAGGCAATCTGCAAAATATCTGGATTATCAAAGGGAATGTGCGGACTTATTGCGGCTAAACTGACCCTGTGGTTCAGATGGGCTTGAGTCGCGACTTCCCTATGTAACCGATAGGGTAAATTCAATGATGCAGGGACTTCATCCGTAAACGCCTGCTCCGTAGCGGGTATGATAACACCACTCTTAGGTAAAGCAGGGGAAGCGAGCGTATCAAAACTCGCTAGACTTGGCGGCTTGCTCGGGGTAAAGACGATGTGTGTTTGCTGACAGGCGCCAAGTAATAACGCCGCAGCACAGCCTATTAGGCTTTGTAGCCGCTTTGACATTGTATGAGTCATCCCTGATTGATTTATCACTGATTGATTCATCACAGTACGGCCTCCTCTAGGCTATCGCTTGTCCCATCTGGCAACCATTCCAGCAGGGTTTTCCCCCAGCGAATATACCAAGGCGGTAATAGGTCGACCCGCACATAGTCTTGATTAAAATACTGTTTTGCAACTCTTTGGATATCATCGGCCGTGACAGCATTTATCCGCTGCCACTGTGCTGTAAAGGGGTGGTCTTTATCTTGCTCTGGGGTCGCCGACAGCTGAGTGGCTAAGGTTTGAGTGTCACCTAGTTGCTCTAATCGATTGTTTAACCACACTTGTTTGAGTGTGCACAGGCGTGTTTCATCTAGAGCCTGTTGCTGGGTTTGTGCGACAAGCCCCTGCACTTTTTGGGTTAAGTCATCGAGTGAGGCCCGCGCCCGCGGAACCAGCACAATATTGGCAATCCCATGATTTTCTAACTCAAAGGGCAGGGAATAGCTGAGCATTTGGTCAGGATTATGTTGGCTAATTTGGGCCAAGGCACTGGCGGTATTTTGGAATAAATGGGCCTCAAGTAAACGAATCGCTGCGGCATCCGGGTGGTCTTTGCCCACAGTATGCCAAGCGAGTAACAGACCAGGCCAAGGGCCACGTTCATCGACTAATTCGGCATGCACGGGTTTAGGCGTGATGTTCAGCGCACTAAAAGATGGAACCGCTTGAGTGGGCTGCGACCAAGCGCCAAAATGTTGTGCAATAAGGGTTTTAACCTCAGGGCTCAGTTGTCCCACGAGGGAGAGCTGCATGGTATCGGGGCGATAATAGGCTCGGTGAAAGGCGGTTAAGCTCTCGGGCGTGGATTGGGTGATATCTTCGCGACTGCCAATGACGCCGTGGCCATATGCGGTGCCTTCGACCTGCGCGAGTAAAAACTCCATCGCACTGCGGACATAGGGCTGATTATCTATGGTCTGGGCCATTTCCTGCAGCACAGTTTCCTGCTGATTTTTCACTGTGGTCGCATTCAAGCTTGGGCGAATAAAGCGGTCCGCTTCGAGGTACAAAGCCAGTTCTAACGCTTGGCTAGGCAGAGTCACAAAATAATTTGTGTAATCAAAATGGGTGCTGGCATTAAAACGCGCACCAAGGGCGCTAAATTGCTGGGCATAGGTGTCGCTGGGGGCGTTTTCGCTGCCCTTGAATAGCATATGTTCGAATAAGTGGGCGTAACCGCTTTGGCCCTTGGCTTCGTTTCTGGCGCCAACATTGAATTGGCTGGCGATGGTCAGGGTTTGTTTATCTTCTAATGGCAATAAACGGACTCTTAGTCCATTCGCTAAGGTATAGGTTTCGATGCGTGACTCTAGTTGGTACAGGGGCTGTGCACCAAGGATATGGCATTGGGCCTTAAGCGCTGGGCTGAAAATACTCGCGATAAAGGCAATATAGAAGCTGACTTGGGTTTTCATTTCATCTCCCGTCTCAATGGTGTAGCGACCGTTATCCTATGGGGCTGTGTTTTTGACGACAGCATTTGTGGCTCATCGGATTTTATCTAAATCAGTTGAATAGCATTCAGTTTTTGAAAAGAACTGCTATGATGGCACAGTTCTTTTTCTGGCATAAGTACAAGATATGGTTAGCAGATCCCCGTTCGAATCCTTTCAGTGGAAAAGTGATATTTTTAACTGTGAAAGCACTGATATTGACAATTTTTATCTGTTGCTTGAACAGGAAATGTCCCGTTTGGGCATGGTTGAGAAGAAATTGGGTGAAGTGAGTAAATACAGCGTCAGTTTGTATCAATCTCCCGCCGCTAAGTCAGGCTTACCGTCATTACTGATCAGCGCAGGTTTCCATGGCGAAGAGTCCGCAGGCCCTTGGGGATTACTGCACTTTTTAAGCGAAGCTTCCCCCGAATTATTCGAGCGAGTGAATTTAAGCTTATTACCCCTAGTTAATCCCACGGGATTTAGCCGTGGCCATAGATTCAATAAGTTTGGCGAGAACCCTAACCGTGGGTTTGTGTTTGAAAATGGTAAACCTAAGGCGAATGAAACCACCTCGGTTGAGGGTAAGTTGTTGTTAGAACATGCCCAGCTGTTGATTGCCGCGAGCCGCGACGGCATTTTAACCTGCCATGAAGATGTGTTGAGTCGTGAGGCCTATGTGTATTCATTCGAGCCAAGCCAAGTCCCCGGGCGTTTTAGCCTCGATTTACGGGACACCTTAGGCGGATACTTCCCGATTGCCGTAGACGGTGAAATTGACGGATGCCCAGTGAAAGATGGCTTGATCTTCAATCACTTCGACACATCCTTCGAGGCATGTTTAGTGCGTAGTGGCGCCCGTGTCGGTGCCTGTACTGAAACGCCAGCGCTGCAAAACTTCGACCAAAGGGTGCTGGCCAATAGTGCGGCGATGACGCACTTTTTGGCCCTTTGTGCGCCATTATGTGATTGAAAAGCCTGTTTATAGATAAAAAAATACCCGCCTATATGCGGGTATTTTTTTATCTGCGTCGTATTACTGATTGATAACCGTAGGCACGCCAGTACGCTCATCAAGCAGCTTTTTGATCACTGAAGAGTCGGTATCCGCCTTCGCGATAAATTTAGCCACATCCTTGGGTAAGGATATTGAGACCGGCTCAGTAGATTCAAATTCAGCCACAGTACGCGACAGCGGCTGATGTACTGCTAAGTAGCGCTTGCCGTCAGGCTCTTCGGTTACTTTAATCGGCTGGTTCACAAATTGTACGCGGGTTCCTACTGGTACATTCTTGAACAAATGCTCGATATCATCGTGGCGTAAACGCACGCAGCCTTGGCTGACCCGTAAACCTATGCCAAAACTCGCGTTAGTCCCGTGGATGGCATATAGGTTGCCGATATACAGCGCATATAATCCCATTGGGTTGTCTGGACCCGCTGGCCATACCGCAGGTAGGATTTCGCCCTTAGCGGCGTATTCTTTGCGGATGCGTGGTGTGGGAGTCCAAGTTGGGTTGGCGCGTTTGCGTTGTACGCTGGTCACCCAATTTTCGGGTGTGTCTTTACCGATTTGGCCTATGCCAATAGGTAAGACTTCAACGGTTTTCTTGCCCTTGGGATAGTAGTATAAGCGCATCTCAGCGACGTTGATCACTATACCTTCACGCGGCGCATTTGGCAGAATTAACTGCTGAGGAATTAATAGCTTACTGCCTGGTGTAGGCAGAAAAGGATCGACACCTGGGTTTGCTTCCAGCAAGTTACTCAAGCCGAGTTGGAATTTGGCGGCGATATCTTCGAGGGTGTGTTTGCCTTCAGGTACTGTGTAATACTGGTTTTCGCCAACTAACCGACTCTTTGGAGACGGCAGGGGATATTCCG
This sequence comes from Shewanella putrefaciens, assembly GCF_016406305.1. NCBI lineage: Bacteria > Pseudomonadati > Pseudomonadota > Gammaproteobacteria > Alteromonadales > Shewanellaceae > Shewanella > Shewanella putrefaciens. The sequence goes on along the minus strand of NZ_CP066369.1, from coordinate 3,555,473 downwards.
TTGCTAAAGCGGAAAGACTTGGGAAAGCCAAAGTCAGTAATAAAGCTGTGGTGCGAAGCATACTCATAAGCGGATACTACGATTCCTGTTAATAAAAAAGCGTGTTTAGCGCAGCTTTCTCTATCGAAAATAGAGCGACAATTTGATGGACAAAATGCACTGGCGCGCGAAGCTCGCATCCTTCCTTATTTTGAACATTATTTCAACTGAAATATGGTTTATAAAGCGTATTTATGCCTTATTTTAGCTTTAAGCGTTTCGCTAGGCGATGAAGATTGCCTGGGTCGAGCCCTAGGGCTCTGGCCGTGGCGGCCCAATTGCTATTTTGTGCCTTAAATACCTGCTTGATGTAGTCACTCTGAAATGTATCAGTTGCTAGGGTTAGGTTAACAAACTCCCGCTGGGTGCCCGCGCCATTGCCCGCGGAATACATGGCCGATTGGCCCATTGCTAAGGGGCTGAGTTTAAGCGGTAAATCAAAATGTTGTGGCTCTATGGTGCAACAGCCGTCCTCTGCGGATACGCGGGCGAGGACTGTCGCCCTATGGATAGCGTGTTCTAACTCGCGCACATTGCCCGGCCAAGTATATTGATTGAGCAACATTAAGCTGCTGGGGCTGAAGTTAAGTTGTTTCATCCCGAGTTTTTGCCGATAGCGTTCGGCAAAGAATCCGCTTAATAGTGTGATGTCCTGTTCACGCTCCCGCAGTGGCGGTACCAGTAGGGGAAACACACTTAACCTATGGTAGAGATCCGCCCTAAAGCGGCCGGCGAGCACTTCCGTCTTAAGCTCTTTATTGGTTGCGGCAATGATGCGTACATCGACCTTTAGGCTGCGGTCATCGCCCACTTTTTGTAAGTCCCCATACTGTAGTACCCGCAGCAATTTGGCCTGTAGCGTGAGGGGCAACTCGCCAATCTCGTCTAGAAAGAGTGTCCCCTTGTCGGCCATTTCAAACTTGCCACTGCGATGGCTGATTGCCCCGGTAAAAGCGCCTTTGATATGGCCAAAGAGTTCACTCTCGGCAACCGACTCTGGGAGGGCGGCGCAATTTAGATAGACTAACGCTTTGTTTGATCTCGCGGATTTTTGATGTATAGCCTGCGCCACTAACTCCTTGCCAGTGCCTGTCTCACCTAAGATCAACACGTTAAGATCGCTATGGGCGACGACTTCAATCTCTCGATTTAAGCTTTGCATCAAGGGCGAGTGGCCGATAATTTCGGCATCGTGGCTCAGGCTAGGGCTATTTTCCTGCGCATTGGCCGAGTGGCTGTTCAGCGCCATACGCTCGAGTTTTTCAACGAGCAGGGCATTGCTTAAGGATGCGGCGGCGATGGCACTCAAACTACGCAGTTCGGCATTGCTGAATTGATCAAATTGCAGGGGATTAAGGGCATCGATAGTCACTGCGCCGATAAGACGTTCATCGGCAAATAATGGCAGCCCGATGCAGGCATGGACTTTTAGTGCCCCAGTTTGATTGGGGATCAAACCATCGTAGGGGTCGGCAAGCTCACTATCGGCGGGGAAACGCACTATATCCCCGGCTCTGGCTATGGCTTCAAGCCTTGGGTGCTCGTTGAGGATAAAACGTCTGCCGAGCACATCATCATTCAAGCCATCGATGGCAAGCGGCGTAAAATATTGACCGTGGAAGGTGAGTAGGGCTGCTGCATCACAGTGTAGGTTTTGCCTCACAGTGTTGAGTAAACGTGAAAAGCGATCCCTATGGGCTAAACCAGAGGTGATATCGAGGGCGATACGGGTAAGATCGGTTTGACTAAGGGTCATAAAAACTCCAGCAACGGCTAAGCTACCCTGATTTATACCATTAATTGTTATATTGACACATGTAGTTTAGACACTGTTAACAGTAAAAATGTACACACGTATGGGCAACACAGGCTGAATATTCATAAGTCTTGGTCCTATATTAGAAATCCAAGGTGCCAGTGACGACACCTTGGAAGGGGCTAGAATGGTTTTAGTCGAACGTATTTAGTTATTGGGTTGCAATACTTCTTCCTGAAGCTTGGGTGATTTATTTAGGGCTTTTTTGATCAAATCGACCAAGAAGGCTCCCATCAATAGGCCACCAACACTGAAGATCACATCCCCAAACATACGCATCCATACCAGTCGTTCAACCAGTGGGCTATGAATGACCTCAGGCGAACGGGCATACCAATAACCATGGTCGATGACGGCAAAAAATTGCGTAATACCAACGGGTAACAATGACATAAACACCATGGCAGCCAGTCCAATATTCAGACTCCAGAAGGCTCCTTTAAGCATTTTGTTATTCCACTGCATATTGCCCGTGAGACCGCGTAGGCAGAAGAGCATTAGGCCTATGCCTAGCATTCCATATACCCCCATAAATGCTGCATGAGCATGGGTTGCCGTGGTGTTTAAGCCTTGTATGTAATAAAGGGAGATAGGTGGATTGATAAGGAATCCTAGTACGCCAGCACCGACTAAGTTCCAAAATGCGGTGGCCACAAAGAACATAATGGCCCAATGGTATCTTTGCATCCATGGACTGGCTTTGCGTAAGCGGTAGGTTTCCATTGCCTCAAAACCTATGATGGCTAAAGGCACGACTTCTAAGGCTGAGAAAATTGCGCCCCAAGCGATAACCGAGGTTGGAGTGCCGGTAAAATAGAGGTGGTGTAAGGTGCCGATTAAGCCACCCGTTAAGAAGATCACTGTTGTAAACAATACCGCACCGTTGGCGCTGCGGCCGCGGATCAAGCCTAAGCGAACTAACATCAGTGCAATGACAGCTGTTGCAAAGGTTTCGAAGAAGCCTTCAACCCATAAGTGTACAACCCACCAACGCCAGTATTCGGCGATGGCTAAATTGGAGTGTTTGCCCATAAAGAGGCCTGCACCATAGAACAAACCAATGGCAACGCATGAAGCATACAGAACCCAGATGACGGGACGCATCTCGCCTTGCACCTTGAGGGCGGGTTTAATGGCGGCCGTGACTAAAGCGAGCCAGATCAGTAGGCCAGCGAGGAGCAGAATTTGCCATACTCGGCCTAGGTCTATGTATTCATACCCTTGATGACCAAAGAGGAAGTTCATATCGAGGTCAAAATACTGCTGCACCCCAATCCATTCGCCCGCCATTGAACCTAGCACTACGACCACTAAGGCAACCCAAAGTACGTTAACGCCTAGACGTTGGTATTTAGGTTCATAACCCGATAATGCGGGGGCAATATATAGACCCGTGCCCAACCAAGCCGTGGCGATCCAAAATACCGCTAATTGGGTGTGCCAGGTACGAGTCACCGAGTAGGGAAGTATCTCGGCAAGGGGAAAACCGTAAAACTCTTGGCCTTCCACTGCATAGTGAGCGGTAATGCCCCCGAGTAAAATTTGCAGTAAAAAGAGACCTATCGCTGTGATGAAGTATTTCCCGACGGCCTTTTGTGAAGCGGTAGGTTTAGTAAAAAACAGCGGATCTTGTTCCGACGGTTTAGGCAGACTTTCGTGCTTTCCGCTGGCATGGTGCCAGAGCAATCCACCAATACCCGCTATCAGGGTCACGATACTGAGGATCGACCAGACAATATTATCCGAAGTGGGAGTATTGCCCAGTTGAGGATCGAAGGGCCAGTTATTGGTGTAAGTGTAGGAAGCATCAGGGCGTTCAGTGATTGCAGCCCAAGCACCCCAAAAGAGGAAAGCATTAAGTTGTTCACGGCGGGCAAGATCGGGCACTGTGCCCTCTTTCATGGCGTATTGTTCGCGCAGTGAGCTGAGTTTAGGGTCATCACCAAACAAGGATAAATAATGTTGAGTAACCCTGTTGATCGCTTCTACCCGTGTGGAGGATAGTTTAATCAGGCTAGTGCCATCGGCCTGTTGTTCGACGCTGTTATGGCGTAAATCATCCCTTAATGCTTGCTCAAGCCCTGCTTTTTCTTGGGAGTTTAATTGGGCAAATGGCGTCTGGTATTGCTGCTCGGCGCGCAGATCGAGCCAAGCCTCGGCTTCCCTGTGTAACCAGTCTGCTGTCCAATCGGGGGCAACATAGGAGCCATGCCCCCAAACTGAACCGAGTTGATGGCCACCCATTGAGCGCCATACTAATTGGCCCTGTTCTATGTCATTTTCGCTAAAAACAACTTGGCCATTCACATCGATAAAGGCTGTGGGTATGGGTGGTTTTTCCCGATAAATTTCACTGCCTACACTCAGTAGTACAGTAAATGAAGCTATCAACACTAATAATAGTGCGATGGCGGTGAGTTTTTGTTTGCTCATAAGTCCCCTTAATGCAACGTCATTTTGATACCTTTTGTTGGATATTGCGCAAAACGTGCCAAGTTTTTTGTCGTTGAAAATAAAGGAATATTTTTATTTTGTGTCGAATGCAATTGTCTTTTTGATACTGTTATTCATTGTTTAAATGACATTGATTGTTTTTATGACAATGCTTGATAATTAAATGTCGATAAAACAATCAATCTAGCCAGTTGCCCCAGCACTTTGAAAATATTGCGGGGCATAACAGGCTTAAAGATGGCATTTAAGCCATAAAGCGCATTTTTAGATGGTTACTGTTGTTATTTTAGTTAAAAGCGCAGGGTTTATGTGGAGTGTTTTTTTGTAAGTTAATGATACTTTTGAGATTTACATTGATAATGCTACAAGTTGGCAGCCTTGATGGCTTTTAAGTTTTTTATGGTTTTTTATGTGAAAGTTAATCCAAGGTTGTGATTGATAGCGTTTAAGCGTAGATGATTGAAATTTAATATTTAACGCTCCAATATTTTGTATTGTTTGTGCTAATATAAAATCACAAAAATTGTCAGTTGAGTCATTTTTAACCTCGGTGATTTGTCTATCGGATAGCTAAACAAGCGGTATTTAAGGAGGCATGTGTGGATGCAAATTCCATCAATAGTTTTTTTCTGATCGGTGCCTTACTTACTGCAGTGAGTGTTTTGCTCAGCCCTATGTCTTCCCGTCTCGGCATCCCTATTTTATTGATTTTTCTCGCGGTAGGTATTCTGGCCGGTGAAGATGGCCCGGGTGGGATCTTGTTCGATGATTATTCGACCGCCTATCTTGTCAGTAACTTAGCCCTAGCAATTATTCTGCTCGACGGTGGTATGCGCACCCGTGTCGCCAGCTTTAGGGTGGCCCTGTGGCCCGCATTATCCCTAGCGACCTTTGGTGTTGCTATTACCACCAGTATCACTGGCATCATGGCCGCATGGCTGTTCGATTTACATTGGTTGCAAGGTTTGCTGGTGGGGGCCATCGTCGGCTCAACCGATGCCGCAGCGGTATTCTCCTTACTTAAGGGGCGCAGCCTCAACGAGCGGGTAGGTGCGACACTGGAAATCGAATCCGGTAGTAACGATCCCATGGCGGTGTTCTTAACTGTCACTCTGATTGCGATTCTCGCCAATGTGGATGCCGAATTGTCGTTCAGCTTTATGCTTATCAGCTTTATTAAGCAGTTTGGCTTGGGAATTTGTTTGGGCCTCGGTGGCGGCTGGTTGCTGTGGAAGTTGGTCAATTTAAGTAAGCTCGCCGAGGGGCTGTATTCGATTTTAGTCTTGAGTGGTGGACTGATTATTTATGCGGCTTCTAACAAACTGGGTGGGAGTGGCATTTTATCTATTTATCTCGTGGGTTTGTTTCTCGGTAATAAACCGACCCGTGGCCGCCATGCGATTTTGAACGTACTGGATGGTATGACCTGGGTCAGTCAAATCGGCATGTTCCTCGTGTTAGGGCTGTTACTCACTCCCTCTGATTTGTTTGATATTTTACTCCCTGGTTTTGCCTTAGCATTTGGGATGATCCTCTTTGCAAGACCGCTGGCCGTGTGGCTGAGTCTTTTGCCCTTTAAGAGCTTCAGCAGCCGCGACCGCTGGTTTATTTCTTGGGTGGGGCTACGCGGCGCTGTACCTATCATCTTAGCTGTATTCCCTATGATGGCGGGCCTGCCTGGGGCGCAGCTGTACTTCAACTTGGCCTTTTTTGTGGTACTAGTGTCCTTATTAGTTCAAGGGGCATCGCTTACCACTGCGGCGCGTTTAGCTAAGGTGGAACTGCCCCCAAAGCCGTTGCCCGTTTCGCGTTCGGGCGTTGAAATTTACCCGAGCAGCGAATGGGAAGTGTTTGTCTATCGTTTGAGTGAAAGTAAGTGGTGTATCGGTGAGCCCCTAAAACGCTTATCTATGCCCGATGGCACTCGAATTGCGGCGGTATTTAGGGATAACACGTTATTGCATCCCTCCGGGAGTACCAGATTAGAGGCGGGGGATATTCTCTGCGTGCTTGGGCAGGAGAAAAGTCTTGAGGCTCTGAGCACTCTCTTTAGTCAAGCGCCTGAAACTAAAGAAGTACAACGTTTCTTTGGTGACTTTTTTATTGAAACCGACGTTAAGCTTGCGGATCTCGCGCCCATTTATGGCTTGAGTTTAGATAATCTCGCCGAGGATATGACGGTCGCCGATCTTGTAGTATCACAGCTTGGTGCTAATCCTGTGCTGGGCGATCAGTTCCAATGGCAGTCGCTGCATTGGGTCGTGGCTGGGCTGTATGAAGGCAAAGTTACTAACGTGGGTATTCGTTTGCCGACTGAGAATTCGCTCTGATTGCTTGATGTTAGCTTGCTAATCGAAAGCCATCATAAAAAATGCCAGCGTATTTGCTGGCATTTTTGTCTTCAAAATCTGATTGAGCTTATTGATATAAAGATTTATCCGTTGGGTCTGGACGGGTTTTAAAGCGGCGATGTAACCACATATATTGGGCGCGGTTTTTATCTATGATGCTCTCAATGATTTTGTTACCGCGAATGGCGTCGCTTAATTCATCTTCCCCTGGGAAGTTCTCCAGTGGTGGCATGATTTCAATTCGATATCCCTCATCACCTTCAGTTCGCTCCACAAAAAAGGGCAGCACTTTGGCTTTACCGAGTTTGGCTAAGGTCGTCGCGCCCGTAATCGTTGCCGCATCTGGCATAGCATAAAAGGGGATAAATACCGCGCTAGAGCGGCCAAAGTCTTGATCGGCGGTGTACCAAATCACATCGGGATTACGCAGGCAACGCACCATCTGGCGCAGATCTCGTTTAGAGACTAAGCCTTTGTTGGAACGTAAGCGTCCCTTCACCTGTAGGTATTCCATCACGGGATTATTGTGTGGGCGGTAAACGCCAACGCCGGGCTGGAATTGACCAAAAATGCGGGCGCCCATTTCCAGCGGTAAACAATGCACGGCAAAGAGGATAACGCCGTGGCCAGCATCTAGGGTGTTTTGTACATGCTCTTTGCCTGTGATCTGCATATGCTGCTGCACTTTGGCATCGGACCACCACCAGGCATTAATGGTATCAAAAATGGCTTTGCCCGTTTCTTCAAAGTTACGGGTAAGCAGTTGTTCTCGCTCACTCTCTGGCATGTCAGGAAAACATAGCGTTAAATTGCGGCGGGCAGTATGGGTGCGACTCCCCGCAACCGTCATGACTAAACGGCCTAGCCACTTACCTAATTTCATCTGCCAAGACAGGGGCAAGAGTTGGGTTAAACGCATTAATAATACGCCAAACCACATGGGCCAATGTTTAGGATGGTATAACGAAGATGAAAACTCGGCTTTCTCGACCACGAAAATACTCACTACTTTTGAAAATTACTGCTTATTCTAACTCAATTTTTGCTGAAAATTAGGTACAATCACGGTTTAATTTCTGCAAAAGATAAGAGCACTATGAAGGTTTCTCTGCCAGCATTTGAAAAAGCCAAAGTGTTAGTCGTCGGCGATGTGATGTTAGACCGCTATTGGGTTGGCCCGACGGGACGCATTTCCCCCGAAGCGCCAGTGCCTGTGGTGAAGATTAATCAAGTCGAAGACAGACCCGGCGGCGCAGCCAACGTGGCGCTCAATATTGCGACCTTAGGCGGGCAAGTCCAGCTTGCTGGGCTGGTCGGTGAAGACGATACCGCTAATGCCTTAACACTCGGCGTGCAAGCCTTAGGGGTTGAACCCCAATGGTTAACCATTGCCGATAAACCGACCATCACTAAGTTGCGGGTGTTATCGCGTAATCAGCAGCTTATTCGACTCGACTTTGAAGAAGCCTTCGATAAAGCCGACAGTGTTCGACTCCTTAAGCAATCCGAAGCCTTACTCGACTCCGTCGATGTGGTGGTGTTGTCCGACTATGCCAAGGGCGCTATCGACCAGCCGCGGGACTTTATTGCTTTAGCGCGTGCTAAAGGTGTGATGGTGCTAGTCGATCCTAAGGGCAGTGACTTTGGCCGTTACCATGGCGCGTCATTAATTACCCCGAATATGAGCGAGTTTGAGGCGGTTGTGGGCACAGTGACCTCTGAAGCGGATCTGCTGGAAAAAGCCCGCGGCTTACTCAAGCAACATCATTTTGATGCCATCTTAGTCACCCGTTCTGAAAAGGGCATGACCTTAGTCACTGCCAATGCGCCTGAATTGCATATCCCCACCGTTGCCCGTGAAGTCTATGACGTGACAGGTGCCGGCGATACTGTGATTTCCGCATTAGCGACCTCCTTAGCCGCGGGCGCCGATTTACCGCAAGCTTGTGCAATTGCCAACACCGCCGCTGGCGTGGTCGTTGGTAAACTCGGCACTTCAACTGTGAGCCGCATTGAGCTTATCGAAGCCTTAGCATTACACCATGGAGAATCGGGTTTTGGTGTGGTGAGTGAAGATCAACTCGCCTATGCCCTAGAGCAGGCCAAACTGCGCGGTGAGCGTGTGGTAATGACCAATGGTTGCTTTGATATTTTGCATGCGGGCCACGTGAGTTACCTTAAACAGGCTAAAGCTTTGGGGGACCGCTTGATTGTGGCAGTAAACGATGATGCCTCGGTTAAACGCCTTAAAGGCGAGGGGCGTCCTGTCAATCAGGTTGATCGCCGTATGGCCGTGCTCGCTGGCTTAGCCTCGGTCGATTGGGTGGTGCCTTTCAGTGAAGATACCCCACAGCGGATCATTGCCAGATTGCTGCCGGATCTCTTGGTTAAAGGTGGCGATTATAGGATTGAGGATATTGCTGGCGGCGCAGAAGTGATGGCCGCAGGCGGTCAAGTACAAGTGCTGGGCTTTGAAGACGGTATTTCAACGACGGCGATTATTCAAAATATCATGGCGAATCAGTGAGCCTTATTGCACTGACCTTGATGACTAGCCTGTCTTGGGTGCCTATCGCCGATAAGCAGGCTTTAATCTGTCCTTTAGCCGAATTAAAGGAATGCCTCGAAACACTCCCCGCATCAGTACGGCTCCAATTGCCTAGCACTCCTGCACAATTTAAACATGAGTTGGGCCTGCGCAGCGCTATGGTTATGCCGGTAGCAGATAGTCATTTATCCGGTTTAATACTGATTAATGAGCGAGAAACACCAGAGGTTCAATTCGCCAATATTGATCGGGTGACCTATCAATTAGATTTGCAAGAACAGTTCCAACTGACCCTCTGGCACGAGCTGGGGCATCTTGAGAATCTTGCCCTACAGGGCAGTTTATTGCCTGAGAACTTAACCACTTACCAACATGAATGGTTAGCCGATATCTACTTGATTTGGCGTATAGCGAGGGAAAAGGGCAGTTATCATCTAGCATGGCAGCAATACCATAGGCGAAATCTTGCAGCGTTAACAAATGCGCAATACATGTCTCACTGGAGCGCGCCGATGATGATACAAGTGTTAAATAACTATCAAGTGTTGCAAGTCGCGCATTACAGCCAATATCGCGACTTTGTGGCTAATTTTTACCCAATGGTAACACAAATAGATCCTCGCACCCTGGGTGAATACTCGAGTTTAATGCAGCGCACCTTTGGGCAGAGTGTCTTACAACCCCTTCCTGAATATCTCTTTTGGCGAAAAACAGAACTTGGATATTATTTAAAGCCCACCTTTGATTTGTTAATGGGACGAGAAAAAGCCCGTGACTGGCTGCTGCAAAATGCAATGTTATAGGTATGTAAATAAAACAAGCAAAGTTCCCTGTTTAAAACTGAACCTTAGCTGAACAAAAGCGAAATACACTTGTTTGGCAGGCTTCAACAGCAGTAATCCCTGAGATGCTTTGGTAAGCTCTTTTCCCAGAAAAAGAAGAATGGGAGACTTTACTATGGCTAAGCGCTCGCGGATACAAACTGAGCAAACCATAAATCAGATTATGGATGAAGCGTTAAGACAAATTTTGACTATTGGCTTTGAGACTATGTCTTATACCACGCTGTCTGAAGCAACGGGTATTAGCCGTACAGGTATTAGTCATCATTTTCCACGCAAGAGCGATTTTCTGGTTCGTTTAGATAGCCGTATTGGCAATCTATTTGTTGCAGCACTCGATTTTTCGAGCCAAGAGGCATTAGAAACCTCGTGGATGCAGGCGATGCAAGAAGAACATTACCGTGCAGTATTGAGACTGTTTTTTAGTCTTTGCGGTGGTGCAAATAATGATATTACGCTCTTCAGAGCGGTGAGCACTGCACGTCAGCAAGCGATTGCTGAGTTAGGTCTAGTGGGCGATCGTACGGTCAATCACTTATTAGGCCGCACGGCGGTGATGTTGTTATCAAATTTTGATGTGGCTAAAGCCGCTTAACAGCAGATTGATAGCAAAAAGGAGCCTTAAGGCTCCTTTTTGCTTTTTAGGGCATTAATTAAGGAGCGAAGGGGAAGTGATATCTGCCTGCTTTAGCTTTTGCTGGGTCAGGTATACGCCGATAGCCATAAAGGTGAGAGCAGCAGCAATGAGTGCACTGAGTGCGTGATGGTATACCAAATGGCTGATTAAAAAGGCAGGAATATCCTCTAGGCTATCGATAAGAAAGAGTTTAACGATAAGGCCGAGATACAGCAGCAGATGTAATGTCGCTCCAGTGATAAAAAGTTGTTTAAACTTTTTGAGCAGTAGATCCGCAAGATTAATGTGGTAAAAGCGGCAAAAAAGATAACCGCCAAGACCGATGCCAATTGATATCCAACCCAGCCCTAATAGCGACGTTTTGATTAATATTGCCGACAGAATAAATAATCCAAGCAGCATCAAAGTATCCTTTTGATTGATTCAGTTTTACCTGAAGCGATAAATTGCACAGAGACTAGCTGAACCGGCTTAAAAATATGTGAAAACATAGCGCAATAAAGCTGCTCAAAACAAAGGGAGCCATTGGCTCCCTTTGTGATTTGATGTAGCAATTAAGCTAACAAACGCATTACAGCGCTTTTAAAATCGCTTCGACACTGGCCTTAGCATCCCCAAACAGCATTTGGGTATTTTCCTTGAAGAACAGCGGGTTTTGCACGCCGGCATAACCTGTGTTCATCGAGCGCTTAAAGCCGATGACGTTTTGCGCTTTCCACACTTCGAGCACTGGCATGCCCGCGATCGGGCTACCCGGATCTTCCATCGCCGCAGGGTTAACCGTATCGTTGGCGCCAATGACCAGCACTACGTCTGTGTCATTAAAGTCTTCGTTGATTTCGTCCATTTCCAGCACGATATCGTAGGGGACTTTCGCTTCCGCCAGCAGTACGTTCATATGGCCGGGTAAACGGCCCGCCACAGGGTGGATACCAAAACGCACTTTCACGCCGCGATCACGCAGCTTTTGAGTGATTTCCGCAACAGGATATTGTGCCTGCGCCACCGCCATACCGTAGCCTGGGGTGATGATGACAGACGTCGCGTTTTTCAGCATATCCGCCACATCTTCAGCGTTGGTCTCACGGTATTCGCCCATTTCTTCATCGCCGCTAGAGGCCACTCCATCTGTACCAAAGCCGCCCGCGATAACTGAAATAAACGAGCGATTCATCGCCTTACACATGATGTAAGACAGAATCGCACCCGATGAACCCACTAATGCGCCGACCACAATTAACAGGTCGTTCGACAGCATAAAGCCCGCCGCTGCTGCTGCCCAACCCGAGTAGGAGTTCAGCATAGACACGACCACTGGCATATCCGCGCCGCCAATGGATGCCACTAAATGCCAGCCAAAGGCGAAGGCAATTAAGGTCATCAACAGCAGTGCCGGCATAGTGCCACCCGTTTGTACGAAGTATACCAGCAGGGCGAAAGACACTAGCACTGCGACTAGGTTTAGCTTGTGGCGATGTGGCAACATCAAAGGTTTAGATGAAATCAGCCCGCGTAACTTACCAAAGGCCACGATAGAACCCGTAAAGGTCACCGCACCGATGAAAATCCCGAGGAAGACTTCGACCAAGTGAATGTTAAGCATAGCGCCAGTGAGATGGGCTTTGTCTGCGGCCTTAGCCGCTTCGCTTAAGGCATCCTGCACTGCGGCTAGGGTCGAATTAATATCCCCACCAACGGCCACCACCACTTGCGACACTTGCTCTGGATGTAAGTCGATAAAGCTGTTGAAACCCACCAATACCGCGGCCAAGCCCACAAAACTGTGAAGCACCGCGACCAGTTCGGGCATTTCAGTCATTTCAACTTTTAATGCTAAACGGACACCTATGGCACCCCCGATCACCATGGCGACTAAAATCCAAGCGACACCGCTAGTGTCCGGATTAAAAATCGTTGCCAGTAGGGCTATCGCCATACCTGTGATACCGAAAATATTGCCGTGTTTTGCCGTCTCTTGCTTCGACAGTCCCGCGAGACTGAAGATGAAGAGAATGGCGGCAACGATATAAGCTGCTGTTACCAGTCCTTGAGACACGTTAAACCCCCTTAATCCTTACGGAACATCTTCAGCATGCGCTGAGTGACGGTAAAGCCACCGAAGATGTTAATACTGGCGATCAGCACGGCGATAAACGCCAGTACAGTGACCAAAGTTGAACCTTGACCGATTTGCAGTAGCGCGCCGACCACGATAATGCCCGAAATCGCGTTAGTCACTGACATTAAAGGCGTATGCAGTGAGTGGGATACGTTCCACACCACGTAATAGCCGACGACGCAGGACAATAAGAATACCGTGAAATGGGACAGAAACTCTGGCGGTGCAACCGATGCCACGGCGGCAAATCCGGTGACGCCTAAGGCGGCGAGCACGTATTTGAGCTTAGATGGTGCCTTCGGGGTTGTGTCTTTAGGTGCGATTTTCGCGGCAGGTTTTGCCGGCGCCGCAGAAACCGAAATCGGTGGTGGCGGGAAGGTCACTTCGCCTTCTTTGATCACAGTCATATTGCGCATGACCACATCATCGAAGTTGATGCTGGCTGTACCGTCCTTTTCTTTACACATTAACTTCATCAGGTTGACTAAGTTAGTGCCATAAAGCTGTGACGATTGCGCGGGCAAGCGGCCAGGAAGGTCAGTATAACCAATCACTTTGACGCCGTTCGGGGTGACAAATAGCTCGCCCGATTGGGTGTATTCACAGTTACCGCCCGTTGCTGCGGCTAAGTCGACGATCACAGAGCCGCTCTTCATGCTATCGACCATTTCTTTGGTGATGAGCTTAGGTGCGGGACGGCCTGGGATCAGCGCCGTGGTGATGATTATATCAACTTCCTTGGCTTGCTCGGCAAATAGCGCCATTTCAGCGGCGATAAATTCATCCGACATGGTTTTAGCGTAACCGTCCGATGAGCTGCCATCTTCGTTGGTGAAGTCCAGTTTTAGGAACTGGCCGCCCATAGACTCAATTTGCTCGGCCACTTCTAAGCGGGTATCGAAGGCGCGCACTATGGCGCCAAGTGAACCTGCAGTACCAATGGCGGCAAGACCGGCAACACCGGCACCGATCACTAGCACTTTCGCGGGCGGGACTTTACCGGCAGCGGTAATTTGGCCAGTAAAGAAACGACCAAATTGATGCGCAGCTTCGACAACGGCGCGATATCCACCAATGTTTGCCATAGAGGAGAGGGCATCGAGTGACTGGGCGCGGGAGATGCGCGGCACCATGTCCATCGCCATCACGTTGATCTTGCGTTGAGATAGTTTCTCAACCAACTCAGGGTTTTGTGCGGGCCAAATAAAGCTGACTAAGGTAGTGCCCTCTTTAATCTGGTCAATTTCTGCATCGCTTGGGGCGTTGACCTTAAAAATCAGCTCCGCTTGCCAAACGTCAGTTGTCACCTTCGCGCCCGCCGCCTCAAAGGCTGCATCATCGAAGCTTGACAGTAGACCTGCATTGGCCTCAATAACAACTTCAAAGCCGAGTTTTCTAAGCTGCTCGACGGTGGCTGGGGTCGCGGCGACCCGAGTCTCACCGGCGAGACTCTCTCTCGGTATTCCAATTTGCATGATTACTCCCTGGTGGTTTGTATAATCGTTCCGCCTGAGCGCTTCCCCTGAGCTAAACCTAGGTAGGGCTAGGTCGCAGTAAGAATTAACTCGTCTATTCAATCGCGGTAAGTTAGCGCATTAAATCTAGGCATGAAATTTGTGCTTTAAAAACAAACTTCTCTGCGAGCAACAAAAGGTCACTGTACAGCAGGCTCTTCACCATTGTGGCAATACTTTGGTTTGACACAAGCGCATATTGCTCAAGCTGGTCGTTTCTATACTGGTCGGATCAAAAACTTTTAACCAGTGCACACTTTTGTAGCCTAAATTTTGCACTTTGTATATTCCAAAATGGAATTAAAAATCAAATTTTATTCTTTTTTGCTTTTCTTAAACCGCGATAAGCTTGTGGACATTACACTGTCATAGGGCCATCTCATGCTGTTAAAAGAACTTTCATCGCTGGCTTCGCCATTGTCTCAAGGACAAGTCGATAAGCTAAAACAACTCACTGCTGAGTTAAGTGCAGTACAGCTGGCTTGGGTGAGTGGCTATCTTGCTGCAACGGCTAATGCGGGCCAACTCGCGCCAGTGGCTGACGCTCAAGCCGCGCAGACTGTGACGATTCTCTATGGCAGCCAAACGGGTAATGGCCGTGGCATTGCCAAGGCGCTCGCCGATAAGGCGCAGGCTCAAGGTTATGCGGTCAATCTGGCCTCTATGGGCGAATACAATGTCCGCCAATTGAAGCAAGAAACCTTGCTCTTGCTGGTGGTCAGCACCCATGGTGAAGGTGAAGCGCCGGATGATGCGATTGAATTACATAAGTTTTTAGCATCGAAACGTGCCCCTAAGTTAGACAATCTACATTACTCAGTGCTGGCATTGGGGGATTCTAGTTATGAGTTCTTCTGCCAAACCGGTAAAGATTTCGATGCCCGCCTAGCGGCACTGGGGGCCAAATCATTATTGCCCCTGGTCGAGTGCGATGTGGACTATGAAGTTGCCGCTGGCCAGTGGCACGCCGATGTTTTAGAGGCCGTTAAACCCTTAATTCAGACATCTTCTGCGACTGTTGTATCTATAGGTACGGCCAAAGCACTGGGCGAAAGTGAGTTTACTAAACAAAACCCCTATAGCGCCGAAGTGTTAGTGAGCCAGAAAATTACCGGCCGCGGATCAGATCGAGATGTGCACCATGTTGAAATTGACTTAGGTGACTCAGGGTTAAGTTATCAAGCGGGTGATGCCCTCGGTGTGTGGTTTAGCAATGATGAAGCCTTAGTTGAAGAGATTTTAACTGCCCTGTCACTCTCAGGTGATGAGCAAGTGGTTGTTGGGACAGAGTCCTTGACCCTTAAGCAAGCCTTGGTCGATAAGAAAGAATTGACTCAGTTGTACCCTGGATTAGTCAAAGCCTGGGCTGAACTCAGCGGCAACGCTGACCTGTTGGCATTGAGCGAAGATAAAGAACAAGTGCGTCAGTTTATCCTTAAGCATCAATTGGCGGACTTAGTTGCCTTATATCCAGTAGCAAGCTCTGCGGCTTTGACTGCGGCAAAACTGCTTGAGTTACTGCGGCCGTTAACCCCAAGACTCTACTCTATCGCCTCAAGCCAAAACGAAGTCGAGACAGAAGTCCACTTAACTGTGGCCTTAGTGGAAGATGAGCGTCACGGCGCGGCCCGTTTTGGCGGTGCGTCACACTTCTTAGCCTCTGCGCAGGAAGGTACGCAGGTTAAGGTTTATGTTGAGCCGAACAAGCATTTCCGTTTACCCGAAAACCCAGAAACACCGGTGATCATGATTGGCCCTGGTACTGGTGTTGCGCCGTTCCGTGCCTTTATGCAGGAACGCGTGGCCCAAGGTATTCAAGGCGATAGCTGGTTATTCTTCGGCAATCCACACTTTGAGCAGGATTTCCTGTATCAAACCGAGTGGCAACAGTATTTGAAAAATGGCGATCTCAGCCGTATCGACGTGGCGTTCTCCCGCGACCAAGCCCATAAGATTTATGTGCAGCACCGCATTAAAGAGCAAGGTCAGGCCCTATGGCAATGGTTGCAAAATGGCGCGCATCTGTACATTTGCGGCGATGCCGAGCGGATGGCAAAGGATGTTCACCAAGCCTTGATTGAGGTGGCGGTTGAAGTTGGTGGTTTAAATAGCGAAGCGGCAGAAGCCTACTTTGAAACCCTGCGCAGCGATAAGCGTTACCAAAAAGACGTGTATTAATTTCAATCGGATACGCACATAAGAAACGCATAAGAATAGCCAAAGCTGCACACCATAGCCCGTGCAGTCGCAAAATGAATTTAAGAGGCCGTTGCCATGAGTGAGCAAAAGTTAGCATTAAACGAATACCTAAAGACCGACAGCGATTACCTGCGTGGCACCATTAAAGAAGGTTTGGATTCTTCGGTGACCGGCAGTTTTAGCGATGGCGATCAACAGTTGATCAAATTCCACGGCTTCTATCAGCAGGATGACCGCGACTTACGTAATGAACGTAAAGAGCAAAAACTCGAGCCTTTATATAGCTTTATGTTGCGTGCCCGCGTACCTGGTGGTATTTGTACGCCTAAGCAATGGTTAGGTGTGGACAAAATTGCCTCGACCTTAACCAGCTCAAACAGCATACGTTTGACGACCCGTCAAACCTTCCAATACCACGGTATTCCTAAGCGTAACTTGAAGACCATTATTCAAGACTTAGATCGTGAAGCGCTGGATTCGATTGCTGCCTGTGGTGATGTTAACCGTAACGTCATGTGTAACCCCAATCCGGTGGAGTCGAAACTGCACGAGCAAGCCTATGCGGTGGCAAAACAACTGTCAGATCATTTATTACCTCACACTCGCGCCTATGCCGAAATTTGGTTAGATGAAGAAAAGTTACTCACCACCGAAGATGAAACCGTTGAACCTGTGTATGGCAAAACCTATTTGCCACGTAAGTTTAAGATGGCGGTTGCGGTGCCTCCCGATAACGATGTTGACGTTTACACCAACGATTTAGGTTTTATCGCCGTGGCCGAAAATGGCGAGCTGGTTGGCTTTAACTTAACTGCGGGCGGCGGCATGGGCTCGACCCATGGCGAAGTGGAAACCTTTCCACGTCTGGCGGACGACTTTGGTTTTATCAAAACCGAAGATGTGATGAAGTTTGCCGAAGCTGTGATGACAGTGCAACGCGACTGGGGTAATCGCTCTAACCGTAAGCGCTCGCGCCTTAAATACACGATCGTCGACCATGGTTATGAGAAGTTTAAAGCTGAAGTCGAACTGCGTGCAGGGATGAAGTTTGAACCTAAGCGTGAGGTTGTGATCGGCGATCGCGGCGACCGTTATGGTTGGGTCGAAGGTGTTGACGGTAAGTGGCATTTAACCTTATTTATCGAAAGCGGTCGTATTAAAGATTTACCAGGCCAACCCCTGCAAACGGGGCTGCGTGAAATCGCTAAGATCCACAAGGGTGATTTCCGCATGACCTCGAATCAAAACATGATCATCGCAGGCGTCGCGGCAGAAGATAAAGCCACCATTGAAGGTTTAGCCCGTAAACATGGTCTGCTGGGCCAAGTGTTGACGCAAACCCGCGGTCACTCGATTGCCTGTGTGGCGTTGCCGACCTGTCCATTAGCGATGGCGGAAGCCGAACGTTATTTCCCTGAGTTTATCGATCATATCGATGCGCTGCAGGCAAAACACGGTATCAGCGAGCAAGCGATTGTGGTGCGGATGACGGGTTGCCCTAACGGTTGTGCCCGTCCCTTTGCCGCTGAAATTGGTCTTGTGGGTAAGGCGCCGGGTCGCTATAACTTGTACTTAGGCGCAAGTTTTGAAGGGACACGCCTGAATAAGATGCACAGAGAAAATATCCAAGAGGCGGAAATTCTCGCTGAATTGGATGCCCTGTTTGGCCGCTACGCCGTAGAGCGTGATGCTGGCGAAACCTTTGGTAACTTCACCGTCCGCGTGGGCGTAGTGAAGGCGGTGATCGATGCCGCTAAGGATTTTCATGGCTGATCTTGAGCAAAAAACCACTGATGCCGTGCCGACTGTGATCAGCGCTGCCGAACTTAAGGCGCTATTGAATGCGCCTAAGGCAGAGCAAGCGCTAGCGCTTGAGCGCATCAATCAGTTCTTAGCCGGATTGAGCGCGCAGGAGCGGGTGTTATGGGGCTTAACCTATTTGCCCGGTAATCATGCGCTATCCTCAAGCTTTGGGATCCAAGCCGCAGTGATGCTGCATATGGTGAGTCAGGCTCAGGCGAATATTCCGGTGATCCTCACGGATACGGGTTATTTGTTCCCTGAGACCTATCAGTTTATCGATGAGCTGACCGAGCGTTTATCGCTGAATTTAAAAGTGTATCAAGCAGTGATGACACAGGCATGGCAGGAGGCGCGCTTTGGCAAATTGTGGGAGCAAGGGTTAGACGGACTAGAGCAATACAACCGTTTAAACAAAGTTGAGCCTATGCAACGCGCCTTGGCTGAGCTTGAGGTCGGTACTTGGTTTGCGGGGCTGAGGCGCAGCCAAGCCAGCACCCGTGAGGCGCTGCCGATACTGGCGATTCATGGTACGCGCTTTAAGTTACTGCCGATTATCGAATGGTCGAATAAAGATGTGCACCTCTATCTGACTCAATTTAACCTGCCGTACCATCCACTTTGGGAGCAAGGCTATGTTTCTGTTGGTGATACCCATTCGAGTAAACCACTCGAATTAGGCATGACTGAGGAAGAAACCCGCTTTAATGGCCTAAAACGTGAGTGTGGCCTGCACTACGATATTTAGTTATCTTATTGATTTAAATATTAAACACCTCAATTTTGTTTGGGGTGTTTTTGTTAGTAGCCTAAACATTTAGCGACTGCTCGATTTTGAAGCGCGTCAATGGCTGCAAAATCTCAGCTGTCATTCTGCTGTCATTAAAATAAGATAAAGTTAATTTTCAGATGGTTATCTTATGAGTGACTGTTGCTTAAAAAAATATTGTACATTTTTACTCACAGAGTTATGCACATCAAACCTATTTGAGCTATATTTCGAAGTTCCCGTAGATAGTCTTGAGGGATTTTACTGCGCAAATTCGATTTAATCGGTGTTTTGCGATGTTAAGTTGTTGAATATTGTTATTTATGGGCTTAGTTTGCTGTGTAACGATATAACGAGACTGAAGGCAGTAAATGTTCCAAAGGACCTCGCTCGCACCTGCGAGTATCAAGCAGTTTGATTGACTTGCTAGCCCTCGTTAATCAGTCATCTTCACCTCGGTCAGCTGTCGTCAAAGCTGCCGAGGTCGAGTTAAGCCCGCTTTAATCATGTTTGTACCATCCCTTATTTAATCTTTTGTTCCTATTGCCGTTTTTTCTCGGTTTATGGCTTAATTTATGACAAAATACTGACCGCATACCTCGCTATAAATGGTTTAATAACTATCACAATGCATATGATTAATAAGAAAAATAATGAGCTTATTCCAATGGATAGATATGAATGAGCGCACCTCTGTATGCGATGCGCGATCATGTCAATCGTCCCCCTACTGGCAAGGTCAATCCTCCTGTGCCTAAATCGGGAAAGCGAGGCCTTAAGCGATTGTTCGCTTGGATAGGCAAAATCATATTCGGCTTATGGCTAAGCTCGATTCTGATCGTTGTGTTATTTCGTTTTGTCGATCCTCCAATATGGACCTGGCGCATTGAGCGCGCCTTATTTCCGCCCGCGCCTATAACCGAGGTGCGGCACCAGTGGCGTGGGCTTGAGCAAATTTCCCCCGAGTTACAATTAGCCGTGATAGCCGCCGAGGATCAGAAGTTTGCTAACCATAATGGCTTTGATCTTGCCGCAATAAGCTCAGCACTCGAATACAACCAAAAAGGAAATAAAGTGCGCGGCGCCAGCACTTTGAGCCAGCAGGCGGCAAAAAATCTATTTATGTGGTCGAGTCGCAGTTTTTTACGTAAGGGAATCGAGGCTTGGTTTACGCTGCTAATGGAGCTGTTCTGGGATAAGTCCCGCATCCTTGAGGTGTATTTAAATATTGTCGAATTTGGCCCTGGAATTTACGGGGCCGAAGCGGCATCTAAGCATTATTTCGCTAAGAGTGCGGCCAAACTTAACCGTTATGAGGCTTCGTTACTGGCGGCGGTATTACCTAACCCCTGGCGGTATAAGGTGTCACCGCCATCCCAATATGTCGAACGACGCTCCGTTTGGATCCGTAAGCAAATGCGCCAGCTCGGTGATATTACGCTTAAAAAAGTCCATGGGGCGGAATAAGGCGAGATTGAGTGAGGATTGATCTATTAAATGCCTTGTTACTCGCCGGCGACTGAGGGATATTTTATTACCGAGTTGGAATTAGATTGGCAATATGTTGAATAAAGGTTGGTTCTCATAGTTGCTAATGGTTTGAAAGTCTATCCTGTTCGCTTCTGTGTCGGTTTAATGTTAAATTGTCGGGCAAATTTTACACCTTAGTTTTCTGATTTTGCATTATCTGCGTAAGGGATATGTAAGAGCGGATAAATATTCAAATACCTAAGGTACTTTAGGTATTGTTTTCATTAAATTGAATTGTCATAAAATGGAGTTTTTTAGATGAAAAAGATGGTCATTGCTGCGGCGATAATTGCAGCGGGTGCGGGCGCGTATTGGTACACACAGCATGGAACAAGCTCGAGTGCCTCAGCAAATCCTTTACTAGATTATGTGCCTGCCGATACCCCCGTGTTTTCTGGTCAGTTGAAGCCATTTCCGTTAAAAGCGTATTTACAATCGATTTCTGGTAATTACCAGCAATACCCAACGGATGCCCTCGCTGAATTGAGCGAGCTCGATAGTCCGATGGGCAAGTTCTTTGTGAGTATTTATCAGCAATATATGGAAGGTATTAAAGAACCTGCTGTATTACTAAAAACCTTCGGTTTAGCCGATGAAGTAAAATCATATTTCTATACTCTCGGTGCTTTGCCTGTTTTAAAAATCGAGATGAATCAAGTGGCCGCATTTTGGGCTGTGCTGGATAAAGCCGAAAAGGACAGTGGGGTAACCCATGAAATGCGTCAAGTTGGCGGTGTAGATTATCGCGCTTACGCTTTATCCGATGCGGATTCTACTGAAAAAGCAGATCTTTTATTCGCCCATAAGGACGGTATTTTAACTGTGACTTTCAGCACTTCGGTGACTGAGCCTGAATTGTTAGAGATGGCGCTCGGCTTGAAGAAGGCGCCGCAATCACTCGCCTCTTCCGGCATACTGCAAGAGATCATCAAGACCCATGGTTTTATGGAAGATAGCGTCAGCTTTATCAACCATGTTGAAATTGTTAAGGCCTTGACCTCTCCCGATAGCAATATGCTGTCGAAGCAACTGACTAAGTTCCTCGCCGATGAGAATGAGGGAGTCGATCCCTTAGCCGAGATCAGAACGCCTGAATGCCGTAGTGAGTTGACTGCCATTGCCGCAAACTGGCCGCGTACAGTTGCCGGATTAACCGCCTTCTCTGCGACGGAAAAAGAGAGCCATATGGCGGCCTCTTTCGTGATTGAAACTAAAAATCAGCCAATCCTCACAGCATTGCAAAAAATGCGTGGGTTCATTCCGGCTCACTTAGCCAATATCGATAGCACTATCTTCTCTATGGGATTAGGCCTCGATGTTAACGAAGTCGCGCCTTCACTCACGGCGATTTGGGACGATCTGCAAAAGCCGCAGTTAACCTGTGCGCCACTGGCTGAATTGCAAGCCGAATTGAGTCAGCAGAGTCCTGCCATGCTTGGCATGTTTACGGGCATGGCAAATGGCGTGAAGGGCATGAGTGTCTCATTACTCGATTATAAGATGAGTTCGCAGGAGCAAGAGCCAAAGCTTGAAAGCTTAGATGCCTTAGTGAGCCTGAGTGCCGATAATCCATCGATGCTATTTAATATGGTGAAACCCTATGCGCCTATGCTTGCCGAAGTGCAATTGGCCGAAAATGGTGACGCAACGGATTTATCACCAATATTAATGTTGCCACCAGAGTTAGGTATCAAACCAATGTTGGCGATTAAAGGCCAACACTTAGTGGTTTACAGTGGTGATAAAGGTTTAGCCTTGGCCAATAAGTTAGCGGATGAAAAAATCGCGGCAAATGGCCTCTATAGTATGTCGGCGGATTACGGCAAAATGTTTACCCCAGTGCTGACACTGTTAGAAATGAGTGGCGAACCTATCCCCGAAGAATTGCAAATGTTGAAGGATTACAACATGCGCGTTCAAATGAGTTTCGACGTTAATAAGCAAGGATTAGTCTTCGGCTCAGTGATGAATTCAAAAGCTGGCGATAACAAATAAGCCCTTGTCTGTGATAAAAAAGCCCGCAATTGCGGGCTTTTTTATGGCGAACGGTTTTGGGCAAACCTAGGCTGTGACCTAAAAGAACTGACCGACTTAGGGGGCGCTGATTTAACTAAACTCACTAGGCCCTGCCATTCAATATCACTATTTTGAGGTAACAAAATATCGGGTTCTGTGCCATTTCCCGATAGCAGCTGTCCCTTGGCATCATAGGTGAGTGAGCTGCTAAAACTTATCTCTAAGCCACTATTGGGTAACGTAAAATGGTATTGTCTTGCAAAATCTCCCGAGGTTTTCTCCCCGATCAAATTTACCCTAGACCAGGCTTTAGTTCGGTAAGCTATCCATTCACATTCCTGCCGGCACCGCGGGCTTACCAGTAGTGCGAGGCGATTACTCCCCTCGGGGGCAACATCGGGTTTAGTGCGGACATACCAAGGGCTAAATTTGTTCTCATCTATATCAGGCAAGTGCCGAGTCAGCATTTTCAGCTTTGGTAAGCTAAAATCGAGTGCCGCTAAGGGTTTAAAATTGAGGGGCTGCAGGTAATCGTTTCTAAATTCTGGGGAGCGGCGGTAATGGGCAAATCCCATTATTTGGCGAAGCGGTCGACTATCTGAAGAAGCATCCTGATAGCGGGATAGCATACTGAGCAATTTAGGGCTAAAACCATGGGCTTCCCGTAGGTCGACCACCAGTAACGGCTGTTTCATGCCTTCAATCAGGGCTTGTTGTTGTGTCTTGTCCCGCTCGAAAGCATAGAGATCGTCGATCCTTAGTCTCACTGTGGTGTTGTTGATGGTTTCTAATGGGTAAGCCGTTTTTGGCAATATTGCAGATTTTAATTGGGAAAGTTGAGTTAAAAGTTCGCTAGCTGTAGGTTCCGAGGCCTCAGTATTGGTCGTCACCGCTGCGTGATTGCGTGGTGATTTTTGAGGTAAGGCTAGGGTCACCTGCTGGGTTTGCAACTCGTCATTAATTAAGGTGATCAGTACATAGGGTTTGAGACTGAGCCCTAAATCTTCCCGTAACAAATTGAGCTTTTTAAGCCAAGGTAATTGCATCTCTTGGCTCTCTTTTGCGGGTTCAGGCAGGTAGGCTTGGCTCGCCGTGACCCATTTACTTAAAGGCAGACCATCGATATGGGTAATAAAGGGGAAATCAGGATTAATAGGGCTATTTTTAGCATCTAATGCGAGCCATTGCTCGTTTATCGGCCTGAGAGTTAGGGGCAGGTTACCACCATTATCGTCAAAGTTGCTGACTTGGGAGCCAGGATCTTTCATGGTATTGAGTAGTTTAGTTACCTCAGCTGCGAACCTGCCATTGGGCGTAAGATCTTGGTATTGCTCGGCAATGAGCGTTGCCATATGGGTGAGTTGTTCGGTGTTTTTAGGTGGATTTAAGGCATAAAACGCCGAGTGTTGCTCAATTTGGTCGAGTAATGCAAAGAGATCTTGTCGTATATCCTGCGCACTTAATTCAGGGCTAAGTGTTTCGTCAGGCAGAGCAAAAAACGCGAGCTTAATTAAGCTCGCGAGGATAATGGCAGTGAGTAATGTGACTATGCTGCGGTAGCTAAAACTCATATTCATCTATAGTGCTGGTCGAGTCGGCATAGAATTATGGCTGATTTTTGTCCGCTGTCACCTTAAAGAATATCATTGAGTGACACTCCGATCCCGATGCGTTGGTTATGGTAGTTGTAGTCGATCAGGCTCTCACCATATCCATTAAAGTATTGAGTATAAAAGCGTAGATTACCTGCAATCGGATAGCTCCAGGTTAATTCTGCCGAACCTCTGTCGATATCCTTTAGATTACTTTTGAGGGTGAGAGTGAATCTATGTTCATCTATGCCATAGACACCGACAAATTCAGCCCTGCCTATGTACTCTTCGATATCTGGATTATCGTCGCCTTGGGGCTGAGTGGGATCGGTTTTTTCATCTTCCGGAATTCGCCACCACACTCTTGTTGAGAAAGCGAGCGGGCCGGCATCGAAAATCATAGTGGCATAGAGTCGATTCCAACTCCGGGAAAGATCCCCCGACTTACCATTAGATTGATGGACGGCACCAAAGCCCCAGAAAGAGTTAGTGACACTGCCGATTTTCCAATCGTTATTAAACAGCATAAAGACTTCGGGTTCGTGGTTAGTTTCACGGAAGGGGGATGAGATATCCTTGTTATACACTTGCCAATAGGATTGGTTGGTATAGGCAAAAAACAGATGACCATTGTCACCAAATACATTGTACCAAATAGGAAACTTGAAACTTATCTGGAACTTAGCTTCAACATTATCCAAAGTGTAATCATTTTCGGCCGCATCTTCGGTAAAGGGCTCCATATTAGGATCGGGACTGTAGGTGACAGGCAAGATGTAATTGACTTTATGCGGTGTGATAACAAAGGGAAGCTCTGCTGTTGCCAGTTCATCCTTTACTCTGTCTTTCACTAGGGACTCTTCGGCATGCAGCCCCGCACAAGTGAATAGCCCTACTAACGCGATAGCTCTATAAAATGGGAACATCCGCCCTCCTTGATGTGTTTGTCAGTCTTATGCTTTCTACAATCAACGTCCTAGCTTAACACTAGTTAATGTATTCACTGTTACTTATACCTAAGCTATGGTTGCACTTGACTCGGTTAAACGTAGATTTAGCTCAAACATTCAGGGAGATGAGTAGAATTTTTGGCAATAACATAGTGCCAGAATAGCAGTTCTTGTATGTCCCTATTGAGCAAAGATATTAGCATTTAGATTTAAAAGTTTAATAAATTTAATTGGTTATTATATTTTTGTCTTGGATTTATTGCATCTATTCGGCACTTTTTTATGTTGGTTTCTGTCACTAAATACTGCGTTATATCTAAAAGATATAAAAACTAATAATTATCTATTTATTATGGAATATAAGAGGCGCTATATTTCTACCAGACTAACGTGATCTTGGGGAATGTGATGGAAGTTTTATCTTTACCGGGCCAAAAGGCCAAAGGCAAAGTGTGGCTGGTTGGCGCAGGCCCCGGAGATGTTGAGCTGTTAACACTAAAGGCATGGCGGATTCTTAAGGTCGCCGATGTGGTGTTATACGATGCCTTAGTCAGCCAAGATATTCTCGAACTTATTCCCAAAGAAGCCGAGAAGATTGCCGTTGGTAAGCGTGCTGGCAAACACAGTGCCGCCCAAGATGATATTAATCAGCTACTTGTCACTAAAGCCTATACCCGTAAGAATGTGGTTCGCCTTAAAGGAGGTGATCCTTTTATCTTCGGTCGCGGCGGCGAAGAGCTGCAAACCTTAGTCGAAGCCGGGGTAGAATTTGAAGTCGTCCCCGGCATTACCGCCGCCAGTGGCACTTCGGCCTATGCGGGTATCCCGCTGACCCACAGAGATCACGCCCAAGGCGTCACTTTTATCACTGGCCATTGTCAGTTAGAAAGCCGCCCTATGGATTGGCAGGGTTATGCTAATTCTAACAATACCTTAGTCGTGTATATGGGGATACTTAACGCGGGCATTATTCGCCAAGGTCTCGTCGATGCGGGCCGAAGCCCGGAAACACCCGTGGCGATAGTCTCAAAGGCAACCACTAAAGAACAACGTCGTTTTATCGGCCGTTTAGGTGAGCTTGAACAGCTTGCCGCCGATCCCGAATTACAAATGCCAGCCCTGATAATCATAGGTGAAGTGGTTGCACTTTCAGCGACGCTTAATTGGTTCAATCCAGAAGCCATAGACAGTGCCCAGTGCCAGCATGAACTGACTCAGATAACAAAAGTCTCGACAAATTAACAAAATAAGTCACAAATTAAGTAATCATGCTGTGTCAATGCAGCAAATTTAAGGTAAACGGAGAATAGTATGGCCGGGCGTGAATTAAGCCACTTACAACAACTGGAAGCCGAGAGTATCCAGATCATTCGTGAAGTTGCAGCCGAATTCGACAATCCTGTGATGTTGTATTCCATCGGGAAAGATTCTTCCGTTATGTTGCACTTAGCGCGTAAAGCCTTTTATCCGGGCAAGATCCCATTCCCGCTGCTGCATGTTGATACGGGCTGGAAATTCAAAGAGATGATCGCGTTTCGTGATGCCCAGGCCAAGAAATTTGGCTTCGAGTTACTGACCCACATCAACCCAGAAGGTTTGGCCCAGGGGATTAACCCCTTCGACCATGGCAGTGCGAAACACACTGACATCATGAAAACCCAAGGTTTAAAGCAAGCACTGAACCAATACGGTTTTGATGCGGCCTTCGGTGGCGCTCGCCGCGATGAAGAAAAATCCCGCGCCAAAGAGCGGGTGTATTCCTTTCGCGACCGTCACCACAGATGGGACCCTAAAAACCAACGCCCAGAATTGTGGCGCACCTATAACGGCGCGGTAAACAAGGGCGAAAGTATTCGCGTGTTCCCGTTATCTAACTGGACAGAATTGGATATTTGGCAGTATATCTACCAAGAAAACATAGAGTTAGTGCCTTTGTACTTTGCCGCAAAACGACCCGTGGTTGAGCGCGGTGGTCAGCTGATTTTAGCCGATGACGAGCGGATGCAATTAGCCGAAGGCGAGCAGATTAAAGAAGAAGTGGTACGTTTTAGGACCTTAGGTTGTTACCCACTCACGGCGGCCATGCACTCCGAGGCCGATAGCCTAGAGAAGATTATTGAAGAAATGCTGTTAACCCGTTCAAGTGAACGCCAGGGCCGATTGATCGACTCAGATCAAAGTGCCTCCATGGAGCAGAAGAAGCGTCAAGGCTACTTCTAATCAAGCCTCAGGTTAACCCTATTTCGCGAAGGTGGCGCAAGTAAAGCGCGACCTTTAGCCAAGCAGATCAAGAGTGAGATAACGATGGATAAAGCAGTCAACAAAACCAATCGTATGGCGGCGGAAATTAGCCTCCATGGGGTGAAAGAATATTTAGCCCAGCAGCAACATAAAGGTCTGTTGCGCTTTTTAACCTGTGGCAGTGTCGATGATGGCAAAAGCACCTTAATCGGCCGACTGTTACACGACAGCGCGCAGATCTATGAAGATCAATTAGCGAGCCTAAAGAGCGACAGCGCTAAGATGGGCACCACAGGTGAAGCGATAGATTTGGCCTTGCTGGTGGATGGTTTGCAAGCCGAGCGCGAGCAGGGCATCACTATCGATGTGGCTTATCGTTATTTTTCAAGTGATAAGCGTAAGTTCATCATCGCCGATACGCCAGGGCATGAGCAGTACACCCGCAACATGGCCACGGGTGCATCAACCTGTGATTTAGCGGTGATCTTAGTCGATGCCCGCTACGGCGTGCAGACTCAAACTAAGCGCCATGCGTTTATTGCCTCATTACTGGGCATTCGTCACTTCGTGGTGGCCGTAAACAAGATGGATTTACTGGGGTTTGACGAGCAAGTATTCAACCGTATTCGCGCCGATTTTACGGATTTCGTGAAAGATTTCGGTAACCTTGATATCCACTTTGTGCCCTTATCGGCGCTTAATGGTGACAACGTGGTAGAGCGCAGCACTCAAAGCGACTGGTATCAAGGCGGTACACTGCTTGAACTGTTAGAAACCATTGATACTCAACGCGAACTCAGTGCATTGCCCGTGCGTTTCCCGGTGCAATATGTGTCGCGCCCTCACTTAGATTTTCGCGGTTTTGCAGGCACTTTAGCCTCAGGCATCATCAAGGTTGGCGACGAGTTAGTCGCTTTACCTTCGGGCAAACGCAGTAAGGTTGACCGTATTGTCACCTTCGATGGCGATCTTAAGGAAGCAGTTGCGGGCCAAGCTGTGACTATTACGCTCGAGGATGAAATTGATATTTCCCGTGGAGATTTATTGGCCAAGCCAGATTCTGCCCCTGCGGTGGCAAATCAGATCACTGCGGATATCGTCTGGATGGATGAAAAGCCATTACAACTCGGCCAGTTATACGACATTAAAGTCGCGGGTAAGAAGACACAAGCCTCTGTGACTGCTATCGATTATGTGGTTGACGTTAACACCTTAGCACGCAGCGCTGCGGATACGCTTAGCTTAAACGCCATTGCCCGTGTGACCTTAGAACTGACCGAAGACATAGTGTTCGATGCTTATTCGTTAGTGCGTGATACGGGCGGGATGATCTTAATCGACCGCTTGAGTAATGCGACGGTTGCCGCTGTGATGGTGGTATCGGGTCAACATGTGAGCAAGCAAGTGTCTTCACAATTTAGTGCCTTTGAGGTTGAGTTTAATGCTTTAGTGCGTAAACACTTCCCACATTGGCAAGCCATTGATATCACAAAGCTTGGAGCTTAATTAGTGACTGATTTGTGGCTATTAGCGCTTATTTTGTTTGGCTTAGTGGCCGGCTTAGTTAGCGGCCGAATCAACCCAGCAGCATTGTTTTTATTCGCTTTTTTACTCTGCTATCTGTTGGGTATGGTGGCGCTCGATACCGCATTAACAAGCTTTACAAATATTGGCTTAGTCACATTAGTATTATTGGTATTGGCGGCAACGGCCTTAGAAAAAACCTCTCTACTCGGTAAGTTGAGTCAAGTCATAGGCAATAGTTCTTTGCCTATGACACTTGCAAAGCTTGGGTTGTCGACGGCTTTGTTGTCGTCCTTTACCAATAACACTGCGGTCGTGGCGTCGCTCATTGGCGTTGTACGGCGCAATCAGGCCCACGCACCCGCTAAGTTGTTGTTACCACTAAATTATGCGGCAATTTTAGGTGGCACACTGACGCTGATCGGTACTTCGACCAACTTGATTGTGAACTCCTTTGTGGAAAACGCAGGCTTACCCGCCTTAGGTTTTTTCGAGTTTACACCGGTCGCTGTGGTGATAGTGATCGCAGGTATGCTGCTACTAATCCTACTGGCCAATACCTTGCCCGACAGACGGGAAGAGTCGGGGGATGAAACCTTGCCCTATCTACTCGAAGCCCATGTGGCCAAAGGTTCGTCCTTAGTCGGTCGCAGTGTGGTGGATAACAAGCTCAGGGCATTGAAGAAGTTATATCTAGTTGAATTAGAACGCAGCGGCATTTGTATTTGCCCTGTGCCGCCCCAGTTAGTGCTGCAAGCGGACGATGTGCTGCGCTTTAGCGGCGCGGTGGAGTCGGTGGAATTATTACATCAATTCGATGGTTTAGATTGGTTTGGTAAGCATCAGGCCAAGGGGCAAAATCTGGTTGAAGCCGTGCTTGCGCCATCATCCAGTTTAGTCGGCAGTTCGTTGAAAGAGTCGCGTTTTCGTGAACAGTTCGATGCGGCCGTGATGGCGATTCGCCGTGGGCATCATCCACTAAAGGGCGGGCTCGGTGACATTATTCTGCAACCCGGTGATGTGCTACTACTGACGCCTGGGGATGGTTTTCGTACCAGCACTAAGCTCAGCTCAGAGTTTGCCGCTATCAGTGGCCTAGATTTGAATGTGCGCTTAGATAGCCGCCGTAGCCAATTTGTATTGCTAGGTTTTGTGGCCACTATCGCCTTGAGTGTCACTGGCGTATTGCCATTGGCTAAAGGTTTAGTGCTCTTGCTGCTCAGTTATTTTGCCATCGGCGCTGTCACGCTTACTGAGCTTAAACGCCGTTTCCCATTGGAATTAGTGGTGATAGTGGGGAGCGCCTTAGGCCTCGCTAACTTGATGATGAGCACCGGCCTTGCGGACAGTTTAGCCCAAGGATTGCTCTCGGTTATCAATGGTTATGGGGCATTTGGCGCCTTTGTCGGTGTGTATTTGATGACCTTGTTGTTGACTGAACTGGTCACTAACAACGCGGCGGCGGCGCTGGCTTTCCCGATCGCCTATGCGATTGCGCTTAATTACGGTGTCGATGTAAGACCCTTTATTATGGCCGTAGTCTTTGGTGCCAGCGCGAGCTTTATTTCGCCCTATGGCTATCAGACCAATTTGATGGTGTTTAATGCGGGAAATTACCATTTCAGTGATTTCGTGCGTTTAGGGTTACCACTCTCAGTGCTGTATTCCCTGATAGTGATTTTTATGGTGCCTATTATCTTTCCGTTTTAGCCCTAGAGTGAATTGAGTGCCCTTGGACTTTTATATTGAAATCGCCAAGGATACCGAAGGAAGTGAGGATTATTTATGACCAATATCGTGTGGCATCAACATCTTGTCGATCAAGCAGCCAGGGCCGAACAAAAGGGCCAAAACCCAGTATTACTCTGGTTTACGGGACTTTCTGGGGCGGGCAAGTCGACCCTAGCAGGGGCGTTAGAGCGGGCATTATTTGAGGCGGGATTCCACACTTATTTGCTCGATGGCGATAATGTGCGCCATGGTCTGTGTAAAGACTTAGGGTTTACCGTAGAAGATCGGGACGAGAATCTACGCCGTGTGGGTGAAGTCGCCAAGTTAATGGTGGATGCGGGGCTTGTGGTGTTATCGGCCTTTATTTCCCCGACCCGTGAAGAGCGCGACAGCATTCGTGCCCGTTTCCCGGCGGGGCAGTTTATTGAGGTGCATGTGTCTACGCCATTAAGTGTGTGTGAGCAGCGGGATCCTAAGGGGTTGTACGTTAAAGCACGCAGTGGTGAGATAAGTAATTTCACAGGGATTTCATCACCCTATGAGGCGCCATTAGCGGCGGAATTAACCATAGATACCAGTAAAGGCGATTTGGCGAGCCAAGTGAGAGCGCTTATCGATTACTTAACCGCGATCAGCGTGATTAATGCTGATAAGGTAAAAGTATCTTAAAAACAATATGCTTTAAAATTAATAAAATAGGCGCCCAATGGCGCCTATTTTTATGGCAAAGATTGGCGCAAAGAGCTGACCATTATTCGATTTTAAAATCTTTGGCAAATAAAATCTGCAGTGCCTTTAGGTATTCTTGATCTGCCTTAGGCTGCACCAGCTGGGCGAGTTCATCACCAATCGGCGTTAAGCGATAATAGCTAAACAGTAAGTTACCGTTCTTGGGGGTTAACTTCATCTGTATCCCTGGCATAGTGAATTGGATAGGGGTTTTGCTGGTCAGTAGGCCTGTTTCAAATTCGCTACTGTGCAGTATGCCCGCATCGACTAAGGTCAAGATGCTGGAATAGGGCAGGCCAAACTGGGATAAGCCTAAATTGACCGAGGTCGTTTTTCTAAAGTATTGCCCAATCCCGCCGGATAGCCGATAACCACTGATGAGTTTTAGCCGCTGTTCGTTATTCACCTTAGCCGCCATACCGAGGGCTTTTTCCAGTATTTGGGCTTCCCTGTGGGTTAATTGCTTAAGGAGCGCAAGGGTTCGCAGGCTGAAATTCCCTGGATTAACAATTTCGCTCGATAAAATACGTGCCCACAGATCCTGCATCTTGCGGTTATGGATCTGCTCCGCCATCAGAAAGAACTGGTGGCTCCAGTCGGGATCAAGGTCGACACCCGTTACATCCGATGGGGTGTAGCTCAAAGCTAGGGCAAAGATAGTTTCCACATTGGCCTGATATTGGCTCGACAGCTTGCGTGCCCTATGTTGCGCTCGCTCTGCAATGGAAGCGTTTGCGGGGCGATAATCTTGCTCACTGGCTAAACCCAATTGGCGCCCGAGAAGCAGGGCCTTTTTACGGGCTGAGACCTCGGAGGTCGATTCGCCTTCTTCTGCCAACATTAAAATATCTGAATCCTTCATCGGGTGAATAATCCTTGAACCTGCATTATGGTGGAGGGCATGGCGTTCTCATACCTTAGATTACGCCTTTAGCTTATTCCCTATCCAATGATTATGCCGCTTTATTTGACAATATTGGCGATGGTTTTCGCATTTTTGCCTGACCAAGACCATAAGGTTTCATTACCGGGTTCAGGATGGCGCGGAACATTGAGCGCTAAAATAAAGGAACATACGGCAAAACCCGCACCTATATAAAAGACGAGGGCAGGGTCCGTTAACCATAATAAGCCTAGGAGTACGGGAATGATGACAGCGGCGATATGGTTAATGGTAAAACTGACTGACATAGTCGCTGCAATGTCTTTGCTGTCGGCGATTTTTTGGAAATAAGTCTTCATGGCAATCGCCATCGCAAATAACAAATGATCGATAACATAAAGCGCGGCAGCCATATGGGCTTGCTCGACTAATGCGTAACTGACGAAGACGAAAAAGAGCCCTACATACTCCACAGCAAGTGCATTACGTTCGCCAATGCGGCCAATAATACGACCGATAGCGGGGGCAAAGAGTAAATTCACTACATAGTTTATTAAAAATAAGGCCGTGATCTCACTGACGCTATAGCCGAATTTTTCGACCATCATAAAGCCCGCGAAGACCATAAAAATCTGCCTCCTAGCCCCGGAAAAGAAAGTTAGCAGGTAATACAGCCAGTAGCGTTTACGCAGAATAATCTTTTTATGTTGAACCTCTTTGGTTTCAAACTCTGGATAGTAGAGGCCCATACTCAGCACCATAATGAGACCTAAGATCCCAATAATCAGATACATATGCCAGTAGTCTAACTTAAGCCAGGTCATTACCAGCCAGATACTCGCGTAGCCTACAAGGGCCGCCGCCGAGCGCCAAGCCAGTGCTTTACCCATAAATCCTGCGGCATCTTTTTTATCGACCCATTGGAGCGTGAGGGATTGATTTATGGTTTCAAAATAGTGAAATCCAACCGACATCAATACCGTGGTGATATATAGCCCCATCACCTGCGGGAAAAAGCCAGTTATGGCCACACCAATACATAACAGTGCCAGTGACAGCAGGGCGAAGGCTTGCTCGCGGATCAGTAGTAGCACAAAGATAGCGGTAAAGGCGAGAAAGCCGGGGATTTCCCTTAGGCTTTGTAACATGCCGATTTCAGCACCGGTAAATTGGGCTTTTTCAATCACAAAATTATTGAGTAGGGCTTGCCACACCGCGAACACTAATGACATGACGAAGGTCATCCACAGCAATAATGTTTTGGGATCTTTAGTTGGAGAGTTTTGCATAGGATTAGGGTACTCAGGCGATAAGTGTTCAAATGCTAATGCTTTTTTCATTCATTAGCCATAACAGGCCATACTGATATATGCCGAATATGTAACAGTTTGAGTCCCAGCATTTTTAATATCTATTTTTGTGAGCAAGCTATAACTCCAGCATATCCCTTGGCTAGTTGGCGCTAAGCTCGTGATCTATTTCATGTAAATGACTGAGTAAATCACCTAGTATGCAATAGCGTAATAGGGAGTTTGCCTGTTGCGAGATAAATCTAAGCCGCCTCCTCCTATTATCTTTCGGGCCGCTTTTTCTTATTTTATTGAGATAAATCGAGACTAAAGTGAAAAAAATTCTGATCATTTTCTCTAGTGTCCACGGCCAGACCCGTAAAATCACTAATCAGCTGGCGCAGCAGCTTAAAGACTTAGGCAATTCGGTTGTTATTGCCGATATTAAGGCGGTGCCAGCCATGGAATCCTTCGATAAAATTATCATAGGTGCCAGTATTCGCCATGGTAAGCATAGCTCTGTTTTATATGAATTTATTCAGAAACATCAGTCTCTGTTAACCCAAAAAATGGGCGGATTTTTCTCCGTGAGTTTAGTCGCCCGTAAATCGGAGAAAAATACGCCGGAAACAAACCCTTATATGCAGGCATTTTTAAGTAAAACCACTTGGCGACCTAAGTTGTTACAGGTCTTTGGGGGGAACTTAAACTACCAAGGTTATAACGCCCTAGATAGAAATATTATTCGTTTTATTATGTGGTTAACTAAAGGTCCAACGGACCCTGTAACCAATGTTGAATATACGGATTGGCAGAAAGTGGCCGAGTTTGCCGAGCAAATTCACCAAGCCGAATAAGGAGATCTAATGCCGAGTCTGGTCGCTAAGCTCAAGCAAGTGTTGGCTATTTTTATTGCGCATCTGCATGTGTGGATTGTGCTTTGCTGCACTTTCTTAGTGGGCACTAGCCCATGGATTTTTATTGGCAGAAGCCTGAGAAGTCACGCCAGTATTTGGGATTATCTCCATGTTTACCTAGGGCTTTTTTGTGCCGTCCTCGGTGGGTTATTTCTGGTTCGCAATACCTTGCAGGGTAAGTGGCACTTGTATTTTGGCTGGCTGGTGGGTGATTGGGCACAGCTTAAGCAAGATATTGTTGGGATAACACGCGGTAAGCTCCCCGTGGCGGGGG
Source organism: Shewanella putrefaciens (assembly GCF_016406305.1). Lineage (NCBI taxonomy): Bacteria > Pseudomonadati > Pseudomonadota > Gammaproteobacteria > Alteromonadales > Shewanellaceae > Shewanella > Shewanella putrefaciens. The sequence continues at coordinate 3,520,709 of NZ_CP066369.1, read as the reverse complement.
GCAAGGGGCTATTTAGCACAGTGGAGGGCATTGGAATGCTATTACTCGTTGCAACTGGGCTGACGGGTGTTGCATGGTTTGCCTACCAAGATACCGCTACGGCAATGGAGTGGCGCGCTTATCATCAGATTTTTGCCCAAGCCTTTATCGCCTTTTTAATTATTCATCTCGTGTTGGCTGCAACTCATATCATTGAATTTATTCGTCAATAGATCCTAAGATTATTTATTTTTAGCATTTTGCTGGTCACACCGATATGGCGTCTCGCTCACTGTGGGACATTATGATTCGGAACCTTTATGTCGGTTTGTGGCCTAGCATTTATGCCTTGCCTGTCGCTGAGCGGGGTTAAACGTTCAGCCCATGTTCATCGACAAGATATACATTCACTCTTAGACTTAATTCTATCTACGTCCCTAAGTTTAGCTCTCTCTGCCTCTTCAGGATTTTTGACTAAAGATCTGGGTCTTTTGGCCGGCAGAAATGAGTTTAACTCTATAGAAGCGTTGAGAATTATTTTTGAAATCCTAAATGGAGGTATCCTATGAACATTCAAAAAAGTGCTCTTGCTGTTGTTTTAACTGGTTTATTGTTTGGTTGTGGTGGCTCAGATTCTGATGATCCCGCCCCCCAGATGGGGACCTTTAGTCTAGGCGTCTCCGACAATCCCGCCGATGCTAAATCAGTCACTATTGCATTTAAACAAGTGGTTTTAAAAAATGAGGCTGGCAGCCATTCATTTAATGTTATGCCCAATGGTGAACTCAAATTTGTTGATTTGCTTGAATTTCAAGGCAGCGCAGTCGAAACCTTAGTCAGTGGCCAATCCATCCCCGTTGGCGAATACCAAATGTGTCTCTATATGAAAAACAGCACAGTGGCGAATGCGGAGAGTTCATTTGTGCAGACTATGGACGATGCCACACATGGGTTAGTAACCAACAGTAATGGCTCCTGTGGTGGCGTTGGTGCGGAAGATAGCGATACGGGAAGACTGTTTTTTAATCAAAAATTCACTATCGCAGCGGGAGTTAATAACTTTGTCGCCGAATTTGATTTAAATAAAGGATTGCAGGGACCACATGGGAATAAGGACTATTGGACCTTGAAGCCAACTTCAGTTCAGTTGTTTAATCAATCCGAAGTCGGAGCGATTAAAGGGACTGTGGGTGCTACCGTCATGGAAGGATGTGAAGTGGCTGCTGGTGGTTCAGAATTTGCTCCTACGGTTTACTTATATCCGGCTAATACTGGGTTAGAGCAGATGAAGGATTTTCGTGCCGAGGCCGATACTGCCACTGAAATCGCTCCCATTGCCGCCGCAAGGGTTAATGATATTACGGATACTAACGGGCAAGTGATTGGGCATGGCTACGAGTTTGGTTTTGTGGTTACTGGGGATTACAGCCTAGGCTACACTTGTTTGGCGCAAAATGATGATCCCGATGTGAGCAATAATGCGGACGATGTGGACGCACCGTTTTTCATTCATGCCGATGAGCAGGGCATTACCGTTACGGCAAAATCGGTCACTGAGCGTAATTTCCCCTAGGCAAGCTAGCCTTGTGGGTTTATTCCAGTGTGGATGAGCTTAATCATAAAAAAACCAGCAGCGATGCTGGTTTTTTTATGACATCAATATTTAAAGACGCTGTTGACGACCTAGGCCTATCACTGCAGCAAAGACGAGGAACAACCAGCCTAAACTGCCACCAGAGCTTGCAGGCGCTTTGGCATCTTTTTCGATAGCAAGATAATTCACTAAGCCGATTAACTCATCTAAGGTTTTGATGTTACTTAAGTTAACCGCGTATTTATCATTCACAATAAAAGTGGGAACGCTTTCAACTCGGAACTGTTCCTGCTGTGCGCGCCACAGGGCTAGTTTTTTATCTGTGTCTTTGCTATCGGCCAGTTCATCATACTTGGCAGCATCTATGCCGAATTGGGCGAAGACTTTTTTAATATCATCGCGGCTGTTGATTTGCGGCTCATGTTGGTGACCTGGTGCGCTGTGATCATGGCCATTTGCGCCTGCTTCACCTTGGATAGCGGTGAACATGGCATGGGTAATCGCCTCTTTATTCTCAACGGTTTGAATGACCGCGAGCGAGCGCATCACCTCTGTGCCGATTGCGCTATTCATAAAATCGACATGCTTGCTATCAAAACTAATCTGCTTATTTAAATTAGCTTTAATATCAGGCAGATAATTTGTTTCCATATTGAAGCAGTTATGGCAGTAAAACGAGTAAAACTCAGTGAGTTTGGGCTCGCTGCTCGGGGCCTTATCGGACACTTGGGTGTAATGGGTGCCTTCGACAAAGTTGGCGGCAAACGCACTTAACGGTGTGACAATTAAGGCTACAGCCAAGGCTAATGGTTTGATCATATGTTCCTCAAAGTCGGTTAGATTGAATTTAGATCATCTGTTAACGGCTCGGCAAAGTAGGCGCTAGACAAACAGGGAATGTTTCTTCTTGAAGTGACGCTTGCCAAGATGCCAGTGTTCACAAAGGGGTCCAGAGTAAATTGAAAGGCTTAATTATCGCTGAATTGCCGAGGAGATATTGGACTAAATCTGTGATCCCAAGAGCTATTTCCCCTGAGATTTACAGTACTGCAAAGGGGATCACATTTCTTGCTGGATGATTTAGCAGCAATGAGTTAGCGGCAATGAATTAGCGATACGGCCTTAAGCAATATCTTTTAAGCAATGCGTTTTAAGCAATGTCCCTTAAGGATTGCCAAGCCTCACAGACTTCGCGGAACCGCGTGGCATCACCGTCTGGCCGATCGGGATGCCATTTTAGGGCTAAACGGCGCCATTGTTTGCGAATATCCCGCGCACTTGCACTCTCATCTAACTCAAAGACTCTGAGGGCATGACCCTTGTTCATTAAGTTCACATTGAGGCCAATATAACTCTTATAACTGCTCCAGAAGGCTTCCAATAACTCTCTAACTACATTTTCGCTGGCATCGTAATTATTCCAGTCAAGGTAGTAATCCCTCAGGGCAGAATCTTGCATGATCAACAGGTTAACATTGGATGGGACTAAGCGAAATATTTGGATTTCCATGGCTTTGACTTGCAGCCATTGCTTAGGCAGCAGTATGTCTTGTAATTCGAACAGGGCATTCATCAGCAGGAAATTGCGCTTAAAAAGATCGTTACCCGGATTGTCATCGAGGGGGTGAATAAGCCCTTTGCTTTGTAATTCTGTCGCAAGATGATGGATTTTCCAACTGTGGTTTGAGGCTTGCAATACCGACAGAAGGGGCCAAATGAGAGGGTTGTCACCTTTAGTGGTTGATAACTGCTCCGATTGGGCCTGAGCTGTGAGTGAGGAGTTAGCGAATAGCATACTGACTGTCCCATCCTATTGGTTTGCAAAGCTTAAGTAGTAAAAAATAGGCTTTATCTTATCGAACAAATTGTTGTGGCTAGCCGTGGGTTTTACAGCCCTACATTCGTCCATAAAACCGCAGTGAAAATAGACTATGCCATAGAGCAAAAGTGTAGGCAAAGATGGATTTTAGAGCAATCGATTCGCGAGTCACTCCATCTTTTTGTTGGTTTTAGGCATGATTTGGAGCGAGTGACGCGGCATTTTTATGCAAAAAACAAAATGCCCCGATTTAAACACAGTTAAATAAAGGGCATTCTATTTGTATTGTAGGCAGATTTGTAGGTCGATTTAGATTTCGGTGAAGATCACTTCCTGTGCTAAACGAGACTTAGGCAACAGAGCGTTGAAATCTTCTTCCGAGCGATAGCCGAGGGCAACGACGACGGAAGCACATAGGCCCTTTTCCCGTAGACCTAAAACTTGATTCAGTTTAGTGGCATCGAAGCCTTCAATCGGGCAGGCATCGATATCTAACACGCTCGCGCCTAGCATTAGGGTGCCGAGCGCTAAGTAGACCTGCTTTTCCATCCAATGTTGCACATCTTTCAGCTCATATTTGTGCATATTGGCAAAGAAGGAGCGGCCATTATGTTGGCCTTGTTTGGCTTCTTCATTGGCAAAACGACCATCCTTTGCTTCTTGCTCTAGCACTTGCAGTAAGTGTGTTTCATCCAATTGGGTGCGAGTGCAGAGTACGACCACATGGGAAGCATTGAGGATTTTTTGGGTATTAAATGCGAAGTTCTCGGTCGCCTGCGCCACTAAAGCTTTGCCTTCGGCGGTACTGGCCAGCACAAAGTGCCAAGGCTGCGAGTTAGTCGATGATGGGCTGAACTGCAATAAGGTTTTGATTTCTTCTATTTTATCCGCAGGAATTGTCTTAGTAGGATCAAACGCCTTAGTGGTGTAACGCTTTTTCGCGAGAAAACTTAAATCACTCATGTAACGGCTCCATATCATCGAGGAATACAAATTCAATGGCAGCATTTTAAGCAGGTTTAAGTAAAAAACAATGTGATCAAGACAGGTATTAGTTTCAAAAAATTTTTGAAACTGTATGCCATGCAACGCTAAAAAGGAGTAAACGCCAAGTCGTTTAATTGAGATTTTGGATAGGGAATCGTTGTATTTACCGTTGTAGCACTACCAAAGTTGCAGAGAAATAGCACCAACAGGTGCTGACAGTAAAGATTTGGGCAAAGCTTTAGCTGTCTTAGTTGAATGGCTATTAACCCTCTAAAGCCGAGGTAAAGGAACCTTTAGCAATCCTGAATTTATTGTCACTGTTTTGCACCAAAGCAAGACACTTGAGTCACGTGCATTACGCATTAATTGGCATTGCTTCCCCAGTGACACGCCGCCTATTTATTTCACAAGAAGTGTCCATATAGGCTCGACGGCAACATCTGCTGTATATGGCTTTTGATTACAAGAATCGAATGTTGCGATCACATGGTCAATGATGTACCCGACATCATAGTGACATTTCCCATATCCCTATGGGTCAGATGTGAAAGAGCGGCCATGCCGCCAACGGTTACTGGTACAACAATGCCAATCTTCACGACCCCTCTGGCAGTTCGTTCAGCTAAAAGCTATTGCCCCAAAGCAAGATAACTTTGTTGTCAGTTGTGCAGCATTCATTGTCATTGTTTCCCCTGTGACTCGCCATAAACTCGTCCCTGAGGGCTCGACGACGGCATCCATGCCGCCAACGGTCACAGTTGCAACAATGCCAATCTTAACTAACACTTCTGCTGTTCGTTTAGCTAAAAAGCTATTGCCCCAAAGTGTGTTTCAAAGTTAAAAATTCAAGTAGGGCGAATAAAGCCGTGGCTATAGAAAAGCTAATGTGATGAGGTTACTTTAAACCTAGAAGTCATGCCCGTCCGATATTTCAAAAGCCAGCCAGCCAGTACGTATGTCAGGATAACCACGCCCTCAAGACGTAGCGTAATGACCGATAGCGAAAAGCAGCCAGTCTTATGGGTTAAGCCAGTGAGAGGATAGGGTGTGAGTGTCAGCCTGAATCTGGGGCCAAAATGCTGTCAACCAAGGTCAACAATCAGTCGAAAGTGAGCGTAAAAGAATGAGAAAGCTAAAACGATATCAAGTGATTACCCATCAAACTGTATAAAAAATCGCTACCGCAAAAAAGCAAATTCCTATAGCATTATTCATACCCATTTACACGGATGTGGCAGCGGCCAAGTCCAACAAGCGATTTATGCCCTGCAAACAGCGCAGCGCATAAATACTAAGACGTTATGTGAAGAGAGATGGACGCTGAGTTGTACATTCAGGATATAGGCCCGCTGTTGAAGCAGAATGGCTTCAAGAAGAGCAACTTCACCTGGCGAAAAGACTATGGTGAGAGCATTGCTGTCTTCAATATTCAAAAATCCCAATGGGATAGAGGTACTTTCTACATAAATTTGGGGGTCTATTTCCGCGCTTATGGCGACGAAGCATCCCCCACGGAGAATAAGTGTCATGTTCGGATTCGTATTCCGGTAGCAGAGGCATCGGCAGTGGTCGTCGCTGCGGTTGAATGGTTCGAGGCAAGAGCGTCGCTACAGGATGCTGCGGTCTTAGCAGAAGCAGACTCCAAGAATGGGCTGGTAGTCAAGGAGCTTCGAAATGCAGCAGCCACATAACAAGGCTAGGCACGGCGACGGCTTTTCCGTTGCGGCTTCGCCTCCACTATAAAGCCGCGCGTGCTGGCAGCGTTAGCAGTACAAGGAGGTCAATTCACATGCGTAAGTTCATATTCCTTTTATTAATCATTTCTCAAAGCTCTGTTGCTGTTGATTCCGAGCAAGCAAAGTTGGCTGCCAAAAGCATATTTGAAAAGTCTTCTTCCTCTTATACACAGGAATCTCTAACCAAAGTGTTTACTTCTGGCGGTTATACAGTGAAAGAATCAAGTGAATATGCTACCAAATTATTAATACTTTTTAGTTCAGATGAATTTATCGATAAGATCCAAGGTATATACATTAAGCATTTCACCGCAGACGAACTTGTGCAAATTTCAGAAATATTAGACCACCCAGCTTACGCCAAGTTCTTAAAACTGAGGCCAGTAATACAGCAAGAGATGTCTGCTGAAATAAACAAAATAGCTAATAGCATCAAGTAAATACTGCTAACAAGAAAATTAACGCTCGGACTAATAAAGCTTGGTTCGCTGCGCTCACTAGTATAGCCAAGCATTATTAGCCAGTTATTTGTGCGTTATGCATCTAGGAGAAATATGTGCTTATTGAAATAGGGCTCTTCCTGGGTGACAAGCTTCTCGAAAAAGGTGCTATCCGAGTCACCGCGGAAGAAGCCGTAGATGAGAGCGAAATCATTTCACTTTACCATCATTTGGTCGATGACATTGCCAAAATAGAACTCAGAGTATTTGATAACGGTGTGCAGAAGTTGAAATCGAACCTTGAAATGCCAATTCACGAATCCGAAGATTGGGAGTCAATTGAACTTGCTGAGTACACGTTTGCATTTAAGTGCCGCCTAAATGCATAACAAGGCCAAGCAGCATCGCGCACTTCTTGCGCTGGACCTCCCTATGCTCGGCCGCTGTTTGCGGCGTTAAACCCATAGAAATTTTAATCCGAAACTGACGAGTTAGAGCAAAGGGTCTATGACGCTTTTGTCCCAAAAGCGTGCTGCATAAGGCTTTTAAATCTACAGGTTACGCTAATGCCAAAACGGTGAGCTAGGGTGATTTGCGAGACGACCGTCCGCCCCATGGACGGGGCGGTCGAGCATCCACGGATGGACTGGCTGCGAGTCGATGAGCGAATGCCATGGCTCGCCCATCCGTAGGAGCCAGCATTTAAGTTACCAAGTAACAAGTCATTTAGTCGTACTAACCTTCTATTTTTTACGTGCTTCTGTCTAAAAGTGGGTTACGTATCTCTTTTAAATCTACAGGTTACGCTAGTGCTAAAAAGGCAAGCCAGAGAGTTATGCAAGATGGCAATCCGCCCCTGCCTCGAATAATGGATTGAACTGAATCCGCTTAAGCTAGCGCAATACCTTGCTTAAAAACGCTTGGGTGCGGGCTTCTTTGGGGTGGGTAAATAACTCATCGGGTGGGCTAGATTCGACCACATAGCCGCCATCCATAAAGATCACTCGATCGGACACATCCCGTGCAAACCCCATTTCATGGGTGACAATCACCATAGTCATGCCCTTTAGCGCTAGGTCTTTCATTACATCTAGCACATCGCCGACCATTTCAGGATCGAGTGCCGATGTTGGCTCATCGAACAGCATCAAGTCTGGTTCCATCGCCAGTGCGCGGGCAATGGCGACCCTTTGCTTTTGGCCGCCCGATAAGCTGGCAGGATAGGCATTAGCTTTGTCACTTAAACCAACCTGTGCCAGTAGTGCCAAGGCTTTTTCCTCCGCCTGAGACTGTGTCATCAGTTTTAGGCTGATGGGAGCTAAGGTGATGTTTTGCAGGACTGTTTTATGGGGGAACAGGTTAAAGTTTTGAAATACCATGCCCACTTTCTGCCGCAGTTTATCGACACAGGCATCTTTGGCTGTTATCGACTGGCCTTCGATTACAATATCCCCTTGGCTCGGTTGCTCAAGCAGGTTGATGCAACGCAAAAAGGTACTCTTGCCGCTGCCGCTAGGGCCAATAACACTGACCACTTCGCCCTGGCGAATATGCTCGTTTATGCCTTTAAGCACATAGTTATCACCGAAATTTTTATGTAGGTTGGTAATCTTAATCACTTTGTTTCAACCTCTTTTCGAATTTCGACAGCATGAACGTGAAGCTGTACGTCAGGAACAGATAGATAAGGGCGCAGGTAAATAAAGGTACGCTGTCCTCGAAGGTGCGGCTACGGATGATCTCACCGGCGCGCATTAAATCGACGCCGCCGATAAAGCCAATGACCGCCGTTTCCTTGAGTAGCACAATAAATTCATTACCCAGTGCGGGCAGAATATTCTTAATCGCTTGGGGCAGAATAATCGACTTCATGGTCATTGCTTGGGACAAGCCAAGTGAACGCGCCGCTTCGGTTTGCCCTTTGTCGACGGCTTGAATCCCCGCGCGGATGATCTCCGAAATATAGGCGCCGCTATTGAGACCAAAGGCGATAATGGCGGCGGTGATCTTATCCACATCGAGGGCCGATAATACGATGAAGTAAAGGATCACTAACTGCACAACCACAGGTGTGCCGCGGATCACGCCGACATAAAGGTTGGCTGGGAAGCGGATATACCACTTAGATGACATTTTCATCAGCGTGGTGCCAACGCCCAGTACTGCACCTAATAACATGGCGAAGAAAGTGACGATTAACGTGACCTTCAAACCATTTAAAATCAGCAGTATGCCTATCATGCCATCGTCGCCTATTGGGCTAAATAGCGAGGTATTGATTGCATCTATCATAGGGATCACTTGATATGGGCAGAAACGAGCGTCTGATATTGGCCGTCGGCCTTCATGTTAGCCAGTGTTTTGTTGATGCTCGCCAGCAGTTCAGGCTGTTGTTTCGATACGGCAAAACCATAAAACTCAGCGGGAAAATCCAGTTTAATCATCTTTAATTCAGGATTTTTAGCCAGATAGTTAGCGGCGGGTTCGCTGTCGAATAGCACTAAATCCACCTTGGCATTCTTAAGCTCCATAATGGCTTCAAACCCCGTGTTAAAGGCGGTGACTTGCTCGGTATATTTTTTTGCCATCATATCGGCGGTTGAGCCGAGCTGCACTGCAAAGTGCTTACCCTTAATATCATCAAGATTATGAATAGTATCGTTATTTTTGTTAACGAGTATCACCTGGGTCGCCTCGTAGTAAGGCTCTGAAAAGTTAACGCTGGCTTGGCGTTCTGGGGTGATAGTCATGCCCGAGGCGATAAAGTCAATTTTGCCGGAATTGAGCGCAACGATAAGCGAGTCGAATTTCATGTTTTCGATTTTGAGCGTTTTGCCCGCATCTTTAGCGATTTGCTTTGCCAGATCGATATCAAAGCCTTTGATTTCATCGCCACTTTGGCCACCAACATATTCGAAGGGAGGGAAGGCGGCGTTAGTGCCCACCACTAATACCTCATCGCTTTTTCCACATCCAGCTAACAACAAGGTGGCAGTCAAGGTGAGGCCGCCTAATAACATGGATTTTTTCATTTTTGGCTCTCTTATCAATTTAATTGTGCTGACGGCGACTATAGGTAGATGAACGGATGGTGTCAATATTTATGCTTTAAAAATGATTACAAATTCATTTTGACGTTTAGATTTTACTGATGGTTTTTAAACCATTTTTTGCTATGGCTTTATTTGCTATTGAATTGTTTTTAAATGGTTAGCTTGTTGTGTGTTGGTGGATTTGGGCGATAAATTTCAGTTTTATGCTGCGATAATTTAAATCAGTTTCTAGTTATTCAATGAATAAAAATGTAATTTTGTGCGCCATTTACGATAAATGCTTGGCCAAATTAATTATTTTATTGGCATTTTAATCACACCTTTTAAGGGGTTATGGTTATTTTTCGCATAAATTAGGCTAATCTTTATGCAGGATTAAATAGCAACTATTGGAGCAGAATGTGAGATATCTTAGTTTAGTGCCGCTTGCTTTTTTATTAAATTTATCAACGTCGGTGAGTGCTGAAGAACAAACTCAATGGCATTACAGCTTAGGTATTCACGATTTTGTGGTGGATGAGGAAAACTCCCATACCTTTGGTGCGAATATGAGTCTGTATATCGCGCACCAAACTGCGTCGGATATTCAGCTTTCCGCTTTGCTCGACGTTTACCTCGATGTGGATGTGGACGATTTAGACCCTGACCATATTCCCGTCTGGTTTAAGTCTGATTATGCCGCGATAGGTGAACTTTATCGTGTTAATCCCGCTTTTTTCCTAGGGTGGCAGGTGGACTTACAGGGCAAACGTAATACGGTTAGCTCGGTCGAAAAACAAATTAAGTTATTTCCAGCATTGACTGCCAATTACCAAGGTCAGCGAATGCTGGCCCAGCTAAAGGCGGGCGCCGGATATTACTTCCTAGAGATTGACGACGACGTGCCAAGGACCCGAGGTTATGACAGGGGCGATTTTGGCAATGATGGGCTGGCCTACACTGCGATGGGTAGTTTTGGTTTGGATATCACGCCTAAGTTACATATGAACATTGCGGCGCAAACTTGGCATGATGGTGACGCATGGCTTGAGGACCAATATCGATTTGACCTGACCTACCAAACCAATTTCTGGGCTGAGCATAGCCAGTGGGTATTGGACATTGAACACACTCAATACAATCTTGACCACTACGCCAAGGTCGATGTGAATTCACCCGATTATCTGCCTATTTTACCTTGGGATAACGATACCTTAGTGCGTTTTAGCCTGGTTGTGCCTTGGTAGAACTGAGTCCCAGAGCCTCGAATTTGGAGCTTCAGGGCCCTGAATTAAAAGCTTCAGGGTTTCAGAGCTTCAAATATCAGAGCTTTAAGCTTCAGAGTCATGAGCGCCCCAGAGTCTGGGGTGCTCAGGTTGCAATTTACGCGGAAGAGCAACGCCAAAAGTGGACATTATTTATGGGCTAAGTGTTTCTCGACCAAGCTAATCATGGCCTTGGCCGCGAAGGATAACACTTGATCTCTACGCCAAAAGAGTGACAACTCCCAACGCAGTTCGTCACTCGCTAGCGGAATATTAACGACTCCGGCGACACTATAACGCCGTGCGATTGAGCGCGGCAGTATCATCACTCCCGTGCCCGCTGCCACTAAGGCGATACCAAAATCGGCTTGGCTGACACGGGTGATATTTTGGGGAGTAAATCCCGCAAGCTGGCAGGCCTTAAGCACTAATTGGTAGAGAGTATACTCGGTTTCAAACATGACCTGAGGCTGCTCCTTCAGATCGATAATCGACAGCATAGTTCTGGAAGCTAACGCATTTTCCCTTGGTAGTACGACAACCATAGGATCGTTAAATACCCGAATGCCATCGTAACCCTCGTCGAAGTTGATAATCCCTGTGGCGAGTTCAATTTCCCCCTTTTGAATGGCAATGGTTTGCTCAACGCCGCCACGAACGAGCAAGTGCATCTCTATTTGCGGGTATTGCTGACGATATTTGGCAATTATCGGGGCAAAAATTTCGGCGCTGCCCAGTGGAGCTAATCCGAGATTGAGTTCACCGGCGGTTAAGCTGCGCTGCGCCGCGAGTTCGGCGAGCATGCGCTGTCTTCCCGCGAGCAACTCTTTACCGTGGCGATAGACGACTTCTCCCGCTTGGGTAAGTTTCACTTGAGTGCCGCGTTTGCCCCGTTCCAGCAAGGTCAGATCCAGTTCATCCTCTAATTGCCGCACGGCTTTGGAGAGGGCGGGCTGTGTGAGGTGTACTTTTTCCCCTGCTTTACCAAAACCGCCCGCATCAACGATTTCGATAAAATAGCGGATCACTTTAAGATCCATGTTTACTCACCTTGAATGCATTCTTAAAATTTATGGATTGCATTCTTAATATTCATTTTTTTTATTAAATAGGCAAGCCTAAACTATCGCTATAGAAACTGTTCGCTACAGAAACTGAGAGTCAATCGAGAACGTCATGTTATTTCCAGCCGCAATACGTCGATGCCGCTATGGGGCTTTGCTCTTTATCCAAATAGGTCTGTTTTGTTTGTTGTCCTTTGCTTGCCACTGGCTGGCAATTTGGGCGCATTTACCCATACCGGGTAGCGTGCTTGGTTTAGGCATGCTATTGATTTTACTCGGCTCTAAACTTATACCTGAGAGTGCTGTGCAATTGGGCGCCGCATGGCTTATCGGTGAGTTATTACTGTTTTTTATTCCGCCTGTGATATCCGTTATCAAATATGAAGGACTATTTGAGCAATATGGCGTCAATATCCTTTTTACGCTGATAATGGGCAGTGTCTGTGTGATGGTGGGGACCGGATTTGTGGTAGACAGAGTGTTTCGTTTCGAACGTCAGCTCAATATTAAGAAGCATGCTCGCCGCCATGCTAAGGCCATTTAGGATGTCTAACCTAGATCTAAGCACTGTGGGTTTATCCTCGTTATTGTTTTCTCAAACAGGGCTAGCACTGCTTAGCCTATTGCTGACCTTATGCAGTTATTTTGCCGCTAAACGTTTATATCAACGCCATAAAGTCTGGTGGCTAGCCCCGATAGTATTCGCCCCTGTGGTGATCACTTTATTGGTATTTAACTTAGATATTCCCTTACCGACCTATTTTGAATATACCCATTGGTTAATGGCCATGTTGGCACCGGCGACCATCGCCTTTGCGCTGCCGATTTACCGCGAACGCCAGTTGATCCGTCAGTACCCACTTACTCTCACTCTGGGTGTAGTTGCAGGGCTATTTTTGGGGATGATCTCGAGTTGGTTGTTAGTGAAGTGGGTGCCACTTCCCGCTGAGCTTTCAAGGAGTCTATTAGTGCGCTCGGTTTCAACGCCCTTTGCGATGGAGGCGACGGGTGCATTTGGTGGGGTGCCAGAGCTTACCGCCATGATGGTACTCATCACAGGGATTATTGGCATGTTAGTGTGTGAACCTTTATTTAAACTGATGCATATTCGAACCTCGCTAGGTAAAGGTGTTGCGCTGGGGGCATCGGCCCATGGGGCTGGCGCCGCCAAAGCCAGCGAGTTAGGCCAGCAGGAGGGCGTTATCGCCAGTTTAACCATGATTTTTATCGGTATTGCTATGGTGTTAGGCGCTCCGGTGTTTGCAGTGATCTTCAGTTAGTTTTTGTGAGTGATTAGTGAGTTTGCGTTAACCATCTCGACTTTAATTTAATTTCGTCAGCTTTAATGATTTTGTTTTACCTCTTCGGGCGCTAACCTCTGCTTGGGTTATGCGCCCATTTTTTTAGTTGGTAGTGAGTGATGACGAAATTGAATCGAGTAGGGACTTAGGATGGAAAAGCAGACAAGCGTGTCGAATGTGACGCTACGGCCAATCAAGCAAAGCGACCTTGAACAACTCTTTATCCATCAACGGGATCCGATTGCTTGCCAATTGGCCCAGTTTCCCCCGCGGGATCGCGAGGCTTTTTTTGCCCATTGGCAGCAAAATATTCTCGGGCAGGCGTCTGTGCTGGCACTGGGGATAGAGGTGGATGGTCTGCTTGTGGGAAATATCGGCCATTGGCATATGGATGGACAGGCGCTGATTGGTTATTGGATTGACCGCGCATTTTGGGGGCGTGGGGTGGCGACGTTAACCTTGAGCGCTTTTTTACCTTTAGTCGCCTCAAGGCCGCTTTTTGCCCATGTGGCGAAGCATAACATCGCATCTCAGCGGGTGTTGCAACGCCACGGATTTGTAAATTCGAATGGTTTAATTCAAGAGGAGGATGACGCTGCGCCATTGTTCGAGTTTGTGCTGCGCTGATGTTTAAACAGGTTATCTGGCCAATGGCTTAAACACTTATCGAGGGGATTGGATTTATATTAGCGAACACATTATTTGAGAAATCTATTTAGATAAGCTAGTCTTATCGTAAATTTAGATTTATCAACCCGACTTTAGTCTAATGCTGAGTTGCTTGACCTTACCGCATAACTCAATGAAACTCGTCATTTAATCATCTCCCACTAAAGTATGGGTAATTAAATAATGTTAATTTTCTTCATTTGCCTTGCGCTGTTAGCGCTTGCATATCGGTTTTACAGTCCATTTGTTGAACGCCAAGCGGGTATCGATCCTAAGGCTCTTACTCCTCAAGCCAGATTTAAAGATGGCGTGGATTATGTTCCTGTTCACCCCTTTAAAGCGTTTTTGATCCAGTTCCTCAATGTGGCTGGTGTGGGGCCGATTTTTGGTCCTATTCTGGGTGCTCTCTATGGTCCTATTGCTTTGGTCTGGATTGTGCTTGGCAATATTATTGGTGGTGCTGTACACGATTACTTTTCGGGTGTACTCAGTATTAAGGAAGATGGCAAAAGTCTGCCGGAAATTGCGGGGCATTACTTTAATATTTACTTTAAAGGCGTGATGCTGCTCTTTACGGCTATGTTGCTGTTTTTTGTGGGCGTGGTGTTTATTATGAGCCCAGCGGGACTTTTGAGTAATCTGGATTACTTTAAAGACACCATTTTTGGCAATAACACCTTCTGGGTATTAGTGATTTTAGCTTATTACTTTTTAGCAACTATGCTGCCGATTGATAAGATCATTACTAAGTTATATCCCGCATTTGGTTTGTTAATGGTCGTTATGACCACGTCAATTGCAGTTGCATTAATGCTCCATGCTCCGCAGTTACCAGAAATGGGTGATGTGTTTGCCTATTTTGATCATAGTCATTATAACAATGACTTACTCGAGCCTAACCCTGATGGTTTACCTGTATGGCCACTGCTGTTTGTGACTATTACTTGTGGTGCAATTAGTGGTTTCCATTCGACTCAAGCACCGATTATGGCTCGCTGTTTAACCAACGAGAAATATGTTCGTCCCGTTTATTATGGCGCTATGGTTGCTGAAGGTATTGTGGCATGTGTCTGGGCTACTGCGGGTATTGCCGCTTTCCCTGGAGGATATGTTGAACTGAAGAGCCTGCTGGATCAGGGGGGTCCTGGCTTAGTGGTTAATCAAGTGGCGACAACTTATCTTGGTGTTCTGGGCGGCGTGATGGCGATTGTTGCTGTTGCTGTATTCCCTATCACTTCGGGAGATACTGCTTTTAGATCCTTACGTTTAACGATCATTGACGCATTTAATATTCCACAGAGTATGCGTAATCGTTTATTAGTAGCAGCCCCGATCCTTACCATTGCTTACTTTATGACAAAGATCGATTTCTCATTGATTTGGCGCTACTTTGCCTTCTCAAATATGTTGTTATCGACCAGTGTATTGTGGCTAGCGACTAAATATTTATTCGATAGAGGCACTTTCCATTGGATTGTGAGTTTACCTGCAATAGCTGGAACCTGTGTGACGGTTTCCTATATCGTTACCGCGGGCATAGGGCTTGGTTTACCTCAATCTTTGAGCCAACCTGTGGGGATTGCGGTGGGCGTTATCTGCCTCATAGCACTGATTATTGCCCATAACAGACGTAAAGTGGCTGTCGATCTGAAGTAATTTTAGTTGGTGATTCACCGTTTATCAGGGGCTACATTGTGTAGCCCTTTTTAATACTATTTTCATAAACTGGCGTCAGTATTGAATATTGTTGTCGAGCCATATTCCATTGTATCGAAATTATGTTAGATTCTGGCGAACTGATGGAGATAGAGGTATGTTTATCACTGTCATTCACAGTTCTCCACAGGGCAGTCACTGCAATAACGCTTAAATTTGCAGAGAAGTGTCAGGAAGTTACACCAATTCAGAGTCTGCTTATGCAACCCAATTTATTTCCCGAACAAAGAAATGTTAACCGTGGAACTAGGCTAATACCCTCATCGGTTGAAGCTAAATCTCACCGCGGTCGCCTACAACGTATGGTTGGCAGTGTATTGCTGACCTGCAGCGTATTACTGAGTCTCTCGGCCTGTGCGGCTAGCAAGGTTAGCACACCGCAAGAGGGTGAAGCATTTAGCTATGCTTGGCTAAAAGGCTATGCCCATACGCTAGCATCAGGGCCCTATGTCAGCCATAAGGGTGAATTGCCTAAGAGCTTACAGGGCATGAGCTGGGATGATTACCAGCAATTCCATTATAAGAAAAAGGCCGCCATGTGGCGTGAGGATGATTCAGAGTTTCGCGCCGAACTGTTTCACTTAGGCCTCTATTTTGATACGCCAGTCCACATCTATGAGCTTGATGGGGGAAAAGCGGAGCTTATCGAATACTCACCCTCGATGTTTGACTATGGCAAATCTAAAGTGAAGGGCAGTCAGCTGCCAAAAGATCTCGGTTTTGCTGGCTTTAGAATGCAGTTTAATACCGACTGGCAACGCGACGTGGTCGCCTTCTTAGGGGCTAGCTATTTCCGTGCGGTAGGCCAAGAAATGCAGTACGGCTTGTCAGCCCGTGGTTTAGCTGTAGATACGGCTTTACCAAAACCTGAAGAGTTTCCAATGTTTACCCACTTCTGGTTAGAGAAGCCACAACCAGGTTCTAATATTGCAACTGTTTATGCCTTGCTTGACTCACCGAGCGTGACTGGAGCTTATCGCTTCGATATCGAGCCGGGTGAGCGTTTAAAGATGAAGGTGGATGTGGCGATTTATCCACGTAAAGCCATCGAGCGTTTAGGGGTTGCACCGCTAACGAGTATGTATATGGTCGGTGAAAATGATCGCCGCACCGGTTACGACTGGCGTCCAGAAATTCATGATACCGATGGCTTAGCCATGCACACGGGCAACGGTGAATGGATTTGGCGTCCGCTAGCTAACCCAGAAAATCTGCGATTCAATGCCTATAGCGATGAAAATCCAAAGGGTTTTGGTTTACTGCAGCGGGATCGTAACTTCGATCATTATCAGGATGACGGTGTTTTCTATGAAAAACGTCCGAGCCTGTGGATCGAACCAACGGGTAACTGGGGTAAAGGTTCGGTACAGTTAGTGGAAATTCCAACCTTAGATGAAACCTTCGATAACATAGTGGCCTTCTGGAATCCTGCTGAGCCTATCCTGCCAGGTCAAGAATTGCTATACAGCTACAACATGTACTGGGGCGGCATTCCACCGGTTCAGTCACCCCGTGCTCGGGTTGTCGATACCTTCACCGGGATTGGCGGCGTAGTTGGCCAGAAACGCAAATACTACAGTAAGCGTTTTGTGGTGGATTTCGCGGGCGGCACTTTGCCTATGATAGGTAAAGACACCCAAGTTAAAGCGGTGATCACAGCATCTGAAGGTAAAGTGGAAATTGAATCAGCGCGTCCGTTAGCGTCGATTAATGGTTATCGCGCTATGTTTGACGTAGTGCCACCCGGAGACGGCACAGAGCCGATTAACCTGAGAGTCTATTTGGAAGTCGATGGTCAGCCATTGTCTGAGACTTGGATGTACCAGTGGACTCCGCCTGCTAAGGATGATCGTGAATTGCACAACGCGGGTCATCTGCAATAAGCGATTTGTGAGTCATTAATCTAAAACGCCAGCTAAGTTAGCTGGCGTTTTTGTGTTGGCTTTATTCTTATACGGCTTGATAGGCTAAGACTAGATTATCTAAAAAATGCCCCAGCAACTGATTCATTCGAGTCGTTGATTGCCCTAAGATGAACTCAGGGCTTTGAATATATGGCATTTTCTGTTTGCTAGAAAAAGCATTTTCTTGGGCAATGAGTGGCGTTAATTGGCTACTGATAAATTCAAGATGGCATTGAAATCCAAAGACTAAATTTGTGTAACGTACAATTTGTCGCGGGCAAGCTGCACTCGTGGCGAGCACTTCGCAATCGGGAGTGAGGCCTGGCATATCGTTATGCCAGTGACCGACCACTTCAGTGGCCGAAAATGTCTTAAGGCTAATATCACTTCTTCCTGCCGCCGTCAGTTCAATGGGGAAGTAACCAATCTCGGCATGTGGGCTCTTTTGATAACGGGCACCTAATGCTTCGCCGATTAACTGCGCCCCAAGGCAAACCCCTACAACGGCTTTATTTGTTTGGATAGCTTGTCTGATAAGCTTTTGTTCTGCTTGGCTATCAAAATATGAACAATCACTTTGGCATGTCGCGGGAGACTGGGGGCCGCCGAGGACAATTAACAGATCAAAACTATCACTATTTTCGGGTAAAGCTTCATCTAGATAGACTTTGCTAAAGCTCATACTGTAGTTTTTGCTTGCGGCCCAATCGCTAAAATAGCCTGGACCTTCATAGCTTTCATGGATAATGCAATGAATGTGCATCGAGTTTTCCTGTGTCTTTTATGGGGTAACGCTATGCTACAATCCGTTGTATTTGGCTGAATAACGTCATATGGACAAGTAATGATGCTAAACCGACAACTCGATTCAATTAACGCCATGATTGAGCAAGCGCCTAATATGCCTTCTTTTGTAAAAACGATTGAGATGCAGAAGGGTTATGTGGATGTTTTACACCAGCACTGCTGGCATCAGCTTATTTTTCCGCTCCAAGGTTTGTTGCAGACTGAGGCAAATGGGGCACTGTTTTTAGTCCCCCATACCACAGCGCTTTTTGTGCCAGCAGGTGTCATGCATGAGTCTGTTGCGATTACAGATACCTGCTTTATTGGCGTCTATTTGAATCCTATGTACGGCCGAGATTATGGCGCCACGATTAAACCCGTCGCTATGAGTGCTTTTCTAAGGGAGTTAGTGTTAACGCTCAGAAAACAATGTGCTTTTATTACCCCAATGAATGTTGATCCAATGGTTCAGGCGCCAATACTGCGTTTGCTTGAGGTGTTATACGATCAAATTAATAGTGCGGAAGGACAGACGTTTAAGTTACTGATACCGCAAGATAGGCGTCTCAAATTGATTTTTGAGCATTTAACCCAAACGCCAGCTTTAGATTTCTCTTTAGCAAAATGGGGGGAGATGGTTGGGGCATCGGAACGAACATTGTCGAGGTTATTTGTGAGGGAGTTTGGTTCTTCATTCGGATTATGGCGTCAACATTTGCGACTGATCTATTCGCTGTCGTTATTGGCCACTGATCTATCAATACAGAATGTGGCCCACCAAATTGGTTATCAAAATGATTCATCTTATATCAAAGCCTTCAAGGAGCGTTTTGGGATGACGCCACAGCGATTTCGGTTAGGCGATCATGGGGTATAGCTCAGTTACGACTGATGACGACGAACACTCTATTTAAATGGTTTTTACATGTTAAATCAATATTTTGCATAATATTTCTGCACAGTTATTCATATAGTTGAATAAAATGAAGCCTGTGTTAATTGCAAGCATGCTACTGAGTTATTGAGGGCTAATTCACTTTTTGACAATCTAAATAATTTTTCACTGTAAAAGAGGTTAAATATAGGCGTAATCTGTGGGCGTTATTGCTATTGGTAGTATGTTATGTTTGAAATGTTCACAACGTTAGGCTTTGCTTGGTCTGTGGGTTTAGTACTTGCGATACTGTTTGTATTGGCATACGAGTTCATCAATGGTTTCCACGACACTGCCAATGCGGTGGCTACGGTCATTTATACCAAGGCAATGCCAGCCAATCTTGCCGTTGTTACCTCTGCGCTCTTTAATTTTGCGGGTGTGCTATTAGGTGGCTTAGGTGTGGCCTATGCGATAGTGCATTTGTTGCCCGTAGACTCCCTGCTCAGTATGGATTCGACCCAAGGTTTATTGATGGTCTTTTCCTTGCTGTTTTCGGCAATTATTTGGAACTTAGGCACTTGGTATTTTGGTATTCCGGCATCGAGTTCCCATACCTTGATTGGTTCAATAATGGGCGTAGGCGGCGCGTTCGCTTGGATGAATCATCAGCCTATCTTGCAGGGCATTAATGTCTCCAAAGCCTCGCAGATCATGTTGTCCTTAATCATTTCGCCAACCTTAGGTTTTGTGATGGCAGGGATTTTTCTGCTCATCATGAAATACGTCTGGCAGAAACATAAAATCCACCGTACTCCCGATGAACAGATGCAGATTAATGGCAAAAAACATCCGCCATTTTGGGCAAGGGCGAGTTTAATTGTTTCTGCAATGGGGGTGAGCTTTGCCCATGGTTCGAACGATGGGCAAAAGGGCATCGGCCTAGTGATGCTAGTGCTGATTTGTATGGCTCCGGCGTATTTTGCCTTGGATATGAGCAGCCAACCCTATGATTTAGAACGAACTCAAGATGCCAATCGGCGCATTATGGCGATTTACGATCGCAATCAAACCATTATCGCGGATGTCATCGATTTTAACGCTTCGGCAAATGTCCCCGAATATATGCTGGCCCATTGTTCGCCCGCGAATGTATTACCGGCGATGTCGCTGCTCGATCGCCGCTTGGCAAAAGTCTCGACTTACCAAGATATGGATGTACAAGAGCGACGCGAGGTGCGTCGGTTACTCCTGTGTATCGATGATACTGCCCGCCAAGTAGCTAAGTTAGACCTTCCCGCGAAAGATCTGACTTCATTGGCTAAATGGCGCAAGGATCTCACTCTAACCACTGAATATGCGCCTCTTTGGGTCATTATTGCCATTGCGACTGCGCTGGGCTGCGGTACGTTAGTGGGCTGGCGGCGGATTGTGCATACCGTTGGGGAAAAAATTGGTTCATCGAGTATGACCTATAGCCAAGGTATTGCCGCACAGGTCACCGCGGCCGTTTCCATTGGTATTGCCAGTGTGACGGGCATGCCAGTATCGACGACTCATATTCTATCTTCCGCTGTTGCTGGCACTATGGTGGCGAATCGTTCAGGGCTTCAGAACCAAACAATCAAGCAAATCATGCTCGCTTGGCTGCTGACGCTTCCTATTACTATGTTGCTCTCTGCGTGCGTGTTTATCCTTGCCAATGCACTTTGGGGTTAGCTAAGAATACTCAAGTTGAATGTACACATAGCCAAGCCCTGAGGGATTGGCTTTTAGGTTCAGTGCCGTTTCCCGCGATAATGACCTAAGCCATCTTGTTAGAGTTGAGCTTTCAACACCCACAAGGACATAAAATGGCTGACCAATCTAGAATACTTTTCAAAGCACTACATCAACAATCAGAGCCGCTGATATTAACTAACGTTTGGGATGCCGCCAGTGCGGCCATCATCCAAGCATCGGGCGCCCGTGCGATTGCGACCAGTAGCGCGGCATTGGCTTGGTCGCTCGGTTATCCCGATGGGCAAGCGCTACCTAAAGCGGCTTTATTGGACGCAGTGAACCATATCCTACGACTGAGCCGAGTGCCCGTGACGATAGATATTGAATCTGGTTATAGCCAAGATCCCGATGAGGTTGCTGCTTTTGTTGCGCAGCTCGCTGAGCTTGGCGTAGCAGGAATTAATATTGAGGATGGCAGTGCAGGTGTTGCTGAGATGGTGGCCAAAATTAAAGCTATTCGCGCCCACCCTCGTTGCCAAGGATTATTTATTAATGCGCGAACCGATGTGTATTTACTGGGTTTAGCCAGTGGTGAGGCCGCAGTCGTTATGACTATTGATAGGTTAACTCAATATCAGGCTGCGGGTGCGGATGGCGGCTTTATCCCTGGCGCGATTAAGGTCGAGACCGCTAAGCGCTTGTCTGCCGCTGTGGATATGCCACTGAATTTTATGCTATTGAATGAGCAGATGGATATCGGCGAGTTATTTGCCGCAGGTGTGCAGCGTTTTTCCACAGGTCCGGCTTCGTTTTTACAAGCCTATGACACTTTGCTTAATCCAATTTTGTTGAGTTCTATTACGGCAAAGCCGTTTCAACAACAGCCAAAAGATGCGGTTATTGCCGTTGATAAGGGTTCAGTACCTAAAGCCATTGCCCTTGATTTTGAACGAATGAATAACTTATTTATCCCGAGTTAAAGCTGTTTTTCATCTATATCCACGGCGAGCTTGCCGTGGGTTTCTTCTTAAGTCCGTTTCACCTCGCGCCCTTTTACCAAGAAAGTCCCATCTGCGTGCTTGTCTCCTCAGGTTTCTTATCATGCAGGCTTATCTCGGCGAGTTGAATGTGCGCTGTAATTTGGCTGCGCAATTTTTGATAGAGACGGATGGCCAGTTCGGGCGCGGCTTCATTATCGGGAGTATGAATAAACAGATAGGGCTCTCGACCTTCTGCGAGCCACAGCGGGAGCTGTGCGAACCAATTATCAAAAAAGGCATCGTTATCCTTAGGCAAAGCGCTAACGCCTTGCTGCGCGAGTTGTGCTACGGCATCGTCTGGTTGGCCGATAAAGCGCACCACAGGATTGTTGGCGGTGGCAATCGCATGCACTGGCACCCGCGGTTTTTTCCTGTGGGCGTCGATGATGGCAGCGTTGCTGGGTGGCAGGGCAAATAATGGACGACTATCCATAATGATACGATTCACTTTTTTATCTATGAGTAATCGATTGAGTGCGCGTTCGGCTTCTCCCTTAGCAAAAAATGCGGGATGCCTCACTTCGACGCCGTAGTTGAGCCCTTGGGGGACTTGCGCTAAAAACTGTTTAAGTACAGGTAATTGCTCCGGCCCGAAGTGAGCGGGTAACTGTATTTTCCACACTCCCGTTTTCTCAATCAGTGGCGTCATTACCCGAAAAAAATCATTGAGTTCTTGTCCGCAAAGTAAAAGCTGCTTCTGGTGGGTAATGGTCTGTGGCAGCTTAAAGGTAAATCGAAAATTCTCTGGGGTAGCACTGTGCCAATTCAATACGGTTTGTTGGCTTGGTGTCGCGTAGAAACTGGTATTGCCTTCAACGGTATTAAAAATATCGGCATAGCGGGCAAGTCGATCGGCCTGCTTGGTTTCTCGGCCATAAACACTGTCTTGCCAATGCTGATGCGACCACATGGCTAACCCAATACGTAGGCTTCCGTGACGGTGTGAAGGCGGTACGAGTGGATTCAAATAGACATTCCTTTCACAATACTGTGGGTTTATCCCAGTATGATTTTCCCAACAAGAAATTGACCGCTATTGTGCCTATGTCACTATAGAAGCGTCAAATCCGTTGCAATAGCCTGAGTTAGGGCGGTTGTATACTCAATGATTATGGATAAATTAACGGCTTCGAAACGTCTATTCATGAATGTTGGTGATGGATCGACGCTGAAAATTAACCTACTCTAATAGTGTGTTATTGTACGCTTTGCATTACCTTCTGTTGAAATGGAACTTGAGTGGAGAACCGCGTGAATAATGATGGTTACACATCCCTAAGTCATTTTATCGATCTGTTATTAGATGCGATTTGTGTCGTCGATAAAACGGGACGATTTGAATTTGTGAGCGCCGGTGCCGAGCGAATTTTTGGTTATACCCCAGAAGAAATGATTGGCATGCAGATGTTAGATCTCGTGCTGCCGGAGGATAGGGATCGCACACTCGCGACCGCGCAGGAGATCATGGCTGGGCATTATAAGGTGGATTTTGAGAATCGATACGTCCGTAAAGATGGTTCAGTGGTCGATATTCTCTGGTCTGCGCGATGGTCTGAGGCCTATCAGCAACGTGTCGCCGTCGCCCGTGATATCACTAAGAGCAAAAATGCGGAACGTAGGCAGTCGGCCCTGTACGAGATCTCCGAAGCCGTGCATGTCACCGAGGATTTACTCGCGCTCTATAGTCGTATTCATCAAATTATGGCGAAACTCTTGCCCGCGGCTAATTTTGCCATTGCGCTCTATGATCAAGATTTAAATGAATTAAGTTTTCCTTACCGCGTCTTGTCCGAAGAATATGCGGAAGTCGATATCGCAAGTTTTAGCATTTTCACTGAGCAAGTGATCCACAGTGCCGAGTCTTTACTGATATGCCCTATCACCTTAAGTGGGGAGGCCAGCGCCTCAGACTGTGAGCATAATAGTTGTAATATGAGCTGGCTTGGCGTACCGCTTAAGTTACAAAAAGGGGTGATAGGTGCACTGGTGATGCATAGCGATCCCAGATTTGCCTCTTATACCCAACAAGATCGTGAGTTAGCCGAATTTGTTTCAACTCAAATTGCCTTTGCGATTGAGCGTCGGCAGATGTTGGCTCGTTTAGAGCATATCGCTCTGTACGATCAGTTAACCCATCTGCCAAATCGCGAGTTGTTTTACGATAGATTTCAGAAAGCATTGAATCGAGCCCACCGCGAGTCAAGTTACTTCTCTTTGCTTTACTTAGATTTAGATAAGTTCAAATGGGTGAACGATACCTATGGTCACAGTGTGGGCGACCTATTATTGCAAATTACCGCCCAGCGTATCCTCAGTTGTGTGCGGGAGTCGGATACTGTGGCGCGTTTTGGTGGCGATGAGTTTGTGGTGCTGCTTGAGCGAGTGGATTCGGCTCAAAATACGCTATTAGTGGCGCAGAAAATACTGCAAATGCTAAATCAACCATTTGAGCTTGCCGATCAGCAGATCCATATTTTACCTAGCATAGGTATTGCCTTGTATCCAGAGCATGGCTTGGATGAGAAACAACTGCTCTCCTGTGCCGATGCCGCCATGTATAAGGCGAAAAAGAATGGTGGCAATCGGATTGAGATGGGCTACCAAGGTTTAAGAACCGTGCAAGTTCAATCTTTACCTCACCTCGAAGTACAACTGATGGATGCTAAAAAAATGATGTAACTTCAGCATCAATAAAATGCCCGATAACCTCAGGTTATCGGGCATTTTTTATTGATGCGGATGAGCCGTAAATTATGATCCAAGATTATAGCTTAAAGCGGTTGACCTCTTGCTGTAGCGACGCCGCTAAATGGGCGAGTTCTTGAGCCTGCACCATGGATGTTTGGGCTTCGATAGAGAGATTTTCAGAAACCTCACGGATGGACTCAGTGTTACGGTTGATTTCGCTGGTCACTGAGGTTTGCTCCTCCGCTGCGGTAGCAATTTGGCTCGCCATATCCGAAATATCATTAATGGCTTTGCTGATTTGCAATAGGCTCTCACTGGCCGAATTGGCATCGGACACACTGGTTTCAGCCATTGCGTGACTCTGGGTCATAGATTTAACCGCTTTGCCTGCCGTTTGTTGTAGGGTTTCAATCATGGCTTGAATTTCTTGGGTCGATGAATGGGTACGTTGTGACAATACCCGTACTTCGTCGGCAACGACCGCAAAGCCTCGACCCTGTTCGCCAGCGCGAGCGGCTTCAATCGCTGCGTTGAGGGCCAGTAGATTGGTTTGCTCGGCAATGCCGCTGATGGTCAGCAGGATACTGTTGATCTTCTGCGAGTGTTCATTGAGTTCACCGATAATACGGCCAGCGGTTTCCACTTCATTGGCTAAATTACGAATGGATTGCTGGCTTTGCATTACTTGCTTTTGTCCGTGATTTGATAGACTTACGGCATTTTGCGCCGTTTGTGCCGTGTGCTCGGCATTGCTGGCAATTTCCTCCGTTGCACTGGCCATTTCGGTAACCGCAGTGGCGACCATAGTCACTTCATCCTGCTGCACTTCAATGCGTTGGCTGTTATCGGTTGCCGAAGCACTGCTGCCTTTCGCTTGGTATTCGAGTTGGCCTGCAATTTTGTGCATCCGTGAAATCATACCGTGGAGACGTTCGACAAAGCGGTTAAAACCAGAGGCCAGCATACCTATTTCATCGTGCTGATTGGCAGTATGAATACGTACCGTTAAATCGCCATCGCCCTCGGCAATATCATTGAGCGCTTGGGCAACGCGTTCTAGATCTCTAAATTGGATTTTGAAAATGGCCACCAGAATCAAACCAAAGAGGAACAACAGCGCGGCGCCAACGACGGACATCCACCAAGCCAAATTAGTCGCTTGGGACATAATTTCCTGTTTATCCATAACGAAAATGAGCGCCCAGTCAGTGGAGGGAACGGCAGCGACATAGACTAATTTTGTCGTACCATCGAGCTCTCGCTCCTCCATAGTATTGGCGTTAGCGCGTTGGGATAGCCAGCTGGTGGTGAAGTCGCCGTCAATGCTATTGAGCTGCTGGTTATTGAGTTGGCTATTGGGGTGGCTGATGATAAGACCTGCCATATCAACCATTAAAGTATAACCTTTGCCCGGTACGAGCAGGCGCTGCACCGCATCGGTCAATTGATCTATGGTCAAATTTGCCGCAGCCACCCCAAACAGTTGCCCTGAAACCATCACAGGCTCCGCTATGGTGACAACTTGTTTTTTTAAGGTCGCACTGACATAGGGAGCCGTCATTATCATTGCATTGGCGGCCTTCGCATCCATATACCAAGGGCGCACCCTAGGGTCATAATTTGCGGTATTGAGGGAGGGATCTTGGCGGTACATATTGCCTTGTTCATCACCGAAATACGTCAGAGCAAAGCCCATAGTATTGTGGGCTTGGAGTAAATACGGCGTCACTTGTACTGAAGGTTCTCCCTCTATGGTCTTTTTGAGGCTAGTGATGGCGGTTTTTCGATCCTGCATCCAAAGGCCGATACCTTGGGCAAAGGTATTAGCAAGCTGATCAATTTCATGCTGGGTATTTTCTAATGCATTATTTCTGATGAAATAGCTGGAGATGCTGACCAAAACCGCAATGGTAATAAGTACGGCCATGAGACTGCTTAATAATAAGCGTGTTTTGAGAGTGGATCGCATATCTATTCCTTTATATTCCGTTGGCACCCTAAAGTTATTTTAGTATAGCGGCTATAGGTGACAAGACATGGTGAGGCTAGCATTATTTTAATTAATTTAGGCGTTTATCTCATTATTTACCGTTTGCATAACGGTTTGATAACCATAACGAATGGGGCAAAATATGATGAGGTTCTATTTAAATGGTTCACAAATGCGGTGGCTAAATAAAGGCGTGATTTTGTAGTCTGTTGCTTTCCAGCGGACATAAAAAGAGGCTCCTAGGAGCCCCTTAACGTGATTTTTACATTAAGATCAATGGGTCATCTTATTCTTGATCAACACGCAACGCTGCTCTGCTTGGCGGGTTTCGAGCAGGGCACGGCGCCCGAGATTAGAAAGCCCAGTCTGACTGTCTAGCACTTTATCCAATGCGGCAATACTCGTGTAATTACAGTCGGTTGGGATCAGGTTTTTGCTATAGCTACGCATAAACACGGGTCCCTTTTTATCCATATCCACTAAGCTGGCTAAGCGCTCTTCTGCGGTTGCGGCATTCAATAGTTTTTGCTCGGCGGGGTATAAATGCTCCATCACGATACGCTGCTTCGCAAATGGCAGGGTGTCTGAATGCACCTTACTCAACCAGCGACGTTTAGCCGCGGCTTCTGGGCGAATAACCTGAGCCGCAAGGGCCGCTTTTTCACCCGAGTCCGAGTTATCCTTTGCCGCTTCTTTGGTTAAGCGTTGTTGGGCATTAGGGAAATCATAACGGTTGAGTTGGGTAATGATGCTCCAGCGTAGATCTTGATCTAGCGTTAGGCCTTTGATTTTTGAGGTGCCATCTAAAAGCTGTGCAAGGTGGCGCAGACTGTCGCGATCGCTTGCTAGCTGTATATAGGCGTTAAACCAACGACGTTGGAAGTCAGTATCATCTTTACTTTCCATGGTTTTTCTCAGGCTCATCTGCGCTAGCCCTTTCACCGCATTCTCGGCATAGTTTTGCTGGATAGGGGCGATTTGCGCTAAGTATTCCTTTGAGCGCAGCAGGCTTGAAATAATTTGGCCGACGATAGTGTAATCCGTCTCCGCAGGTGCGTTGACAAACACTGTGCTCAGATATTGATCTAAGCTCAAGTTACCTTCGCGCACGCTATCCCACAGGCTTTGCCACAGCATAGAACGCAGCAGTGGATCTGACACATTGCTGAGTTGCTGCTTGGCAGTCGTAAAGGACTTGTCATCTAATTCTACTTTTACAAAACCCCAGTCATCGAAGTTTGGATACACTAAATCCGGGCAACGCTCGCCAACTAATTGTTTGACTTCGGTGCGTTCACCCTTATAGGTCACAGGGACTGTAATGTCATTTCTTAAATCGAAACGGCCTTGGGTGAATAGGGCTATCTGTACCTTTTGCTCGCGCAGTGTTGGCAGCTCTGCACTTGCGGGGAGTTGCAATAGGCTAAACTCGCTTATGCGATTACCGTCGCAGCGATATTCTGCTTTGATAGTGTTAACACCAGCACTGTAGAGCCATTCCTGAGTCCATACCTTTAAGTCACGTCCAGCCGCTTGGCCTAAGCTATTGATAAAATCGTCTAGTTCGGCATTTTGATAGCTGTACTGTTTTAAGTAATTACTGACACCGCGGCGGAACACCATATCGCCTAGCAAGTGGCGCAGTTGTTTCAGTGTCGAGGCTCCCTTTTGATAGGTAATGGCATCGATATTATCGAAGGCATTTTGCGTCGTTGCGACGGGGACTTCAATCGGGTGAGTGGTGACTAAACTGTCCTGTTCATAGGCTCTTTGCTTACCTTGGGCATAAAAACTGCGCCAGGCATTGGTAAATTCGGTGGCTTCTTGGGTGGCAAGCGTTCCCATAAAGGAAGCAAAGCTTTCATTTAACCAGAGGCCGTTCCACCATTTCATCGTGACGAGATCGCCAAACCATTGGTGTGCCATCTCGTGCATGATAACGCCGGCGAGGCTTTGTTTTTGTTCTGCCGTCATGGCCGCTTTATGGAGGAAATGATCCTCAGCAAAGGTCACTGCGCCCGCATTTTCCATCGCACCATAGAGAAAGTCAGGCACTAGAATTTGATCGTATTTCTTAAAGGGATAAGGGATCCCAAAATAGTTATCAAAGAAGGTTAAACCTTGCTTTGTATAGGTAAACCAGTCCTGGGGTGTCACTTGGCTGGCGACGGACTCCCGCGCAAATAAACGCATTGGATAGCGGCCGGAGTTATCCTGCCACATATGGTAAGGTCCCGCATGCATTGAGAAGTTATAGGGACTCAATTTAGGCGTTTGGGGAAACTCCCAGCGATTAAAGGCCCCTACTGGGGTGATATTGGTTTCACGCATCGCACTGATCACTTGCCAATCCTTTGGGGCCGTTACCGTAATTTGGTAGTTGGCCTTAATATCAGGTTGGTCAAATACGGCAAACATCTGCTGCGCCGCGGCGGGTTCGAAGTGGGAATAGAGGTATACCTTGCCATCAACGGGATCTTGGAAACGGTGTAAGCCTTCACCATTGGTGCTGTGGGCGCGGGTAAACAGGACTTCGACCGTGTTTTCACCCGAGGTGAGTAAACGGGTATTTAAGCTGATATAGGCGCCATTATAATTAGGGTAAACGGCGGTGCCATTGATTATAAAACGTTTTATTTGGGCTTTGTTTAAATCTAGGCTCAGTTGTTTTGGTACTTCACTTAAGTTGAAGGTCACCTTAGTGCTCGCCGTGAACTCGGCTTCGCCCGTCAGTTGAAAATCCAGTGCGTAGTGGACGTCGGAAATGACTTGGGAACGCAGACTCGCCTGATATTGGCTGATATAAGGGCTCGCATCCCGTGGCCCAGTATTGAGCGTACTTTGGGTTGCACATGACATTAATGCGGAGCAGGTTAGGGCGATCAGGCTAGCTTTAAACAAGTTCACAACTTAAATCCTTCAACGATTTGTTATTTTTTCTGCGCCGATGTTGGCATTCATCTCGCCGTTGGCTGACCGTGCTGGTTTTACCCAAAGGGGAGGGCAACGCCCAATCGTGGCATCATTGCAGTGTATTTTGGGGCAGTACACTACCTTATTTACCTTGGATAACCAATGTTAAAAATGTAAAAAAAAGCCAGCAATGATGCTGGCTTCTACGGGGCGATAGGGCACCGCGGGTGCCCAGCGCTATAATTACATCCCTAAGAAAGACTTAGACTTAGTCTTACGGATTTCTTTTTCATCTGACCACTCAATCAAACCTGTTTCTAAATCCATTAGACGCATGGTCATCTTGTAGTAGACATCCTTAGTGCTACCGTCTTGTTTTACTATGCTAGACAGGTTGCCATAGAGCATATATTGGGCACCAATTTGACGACCAAACTTGATGGCAGTTGATGGGTCAATCATGCCAGTATTATTTTGGTAATCCAGTTGCTTACGCACCGAATCAACCTTGGTCATATCGATAAAACGGAACTTGCCAGAGCGTAACAGCTTATTGCTGATAGAGTCGGTCACTGACTCAGTATCAATATGTTCTGAGGTTTTGTTTTTAATGCTATCGACAAATAAAATTGGACGATTATTTGCAGTCATAGCGACGATAGGGGGAAAAGTCATCATGCTATCCACCATCTTAGCGGCGATGGCCTGTAGATCCGTTGAGCCAAAGTTTTCGTTGACGGTTTCAACTTCGGTGGCATCACCATACTCGACTTTAGATTGACATGCAGCCAGACCTAGTACGGCAGCCAGCACAAAAATCAGTTTAAATTGTTTCATAGTCAGTTCCATTTTGTGATTGTATAAACTTAATGACACTCGTTTTATCCAAATATTCACCGCTAGATGATTATTGAATAAATTCGAGTGTAATTACCAGTATCAATTGCCCAGACTAAGGTGGTTTTGCCTGCTGCAACGTCAATTTTGGCTGGCGGAGCTTTATCTAACTGTAGGGTATATTCCCCCGGATTGAGATAACGTCTGCCGATCTGCGCCTGTTTCGGGAGCGTTAGCCAGCTGCGGCGATCCGCCTGTTCAGAGACTACGTTAAAAATCTGCATGGCAATACTGCCTATATCGGCGGCATTGTTGCCGGGTTTGCCACTCTTTTCGACCTGATAGGCCATTTCTGATTTGGCATATACCCTAGCGACCTGACGCACTAAAGTGCCGGGCAAGTCTTCTTTTAATGCCGTGATGGCTAAGGCATCGATATTAGCAATAGGTTCAGTTTTGAGCACTGTACCTAAACCTTGCACTTGGGCTGGCTGTACAAAAGCATTATTTGGCCCATAGGTCGCCAGCGATACGGTTTGCCAGTTACCGTGTATGGTAAAGGGCACGGTTAGCGCTTGCTTCTCTGGGACAAAACCACGCTCGACCATCAAAATTACTTGGCCTTCACCTGATTTGGGCAGTTTAGCATCGCCCCAGCGCCGTTTAAATTCATCGTATTGGGGCATGCCTAGCTGTTTTGCAAGGCGGACTAAATCCTGTTGTAGATAGGTGTTATCAGGGGTAATTTGCGCCGCTTTGCGGTAATCAATAAAGGCATCGTTTGGCTCGCCGAGCACTTCATGCAGTACGCCAGTAGTGTAATAGCTGTAGGCATTTAAGAAAGAGCTGGTCACAGTGCCGGCGGCTTGCCCGAGTTTATTGACCTCAGCATCGACAGTACCATTTGCCATGGCTTGCACAGACTTTTGCGACTTTTGATAGCGTTCCTGCTCACTGCCTTGCAACTCGTTACTACGGCGAACTTCGACGAGCGCCCCCTGATAATCCCCACTGAATAAGTAATTAAGTGCTTGATATTGATGTAGCATAATGCGCTCATACCCAGGCCCACGGTAGGGGATCGCATTATCGTTTAGCACTAAACTACTGGCGGTAGCGCCCACATCACTTGCGCTAATTTTGGCTTTATCGTCAAAGGCTGTATAGGCCGCGACGGCCTGCTGATAGTATTGTTTGCTGCTGGCAAAGTCGCCGGCAACTTGGGCAACTCTCCCGGCCTCTTGGGCATAGAGTAAGCCATCGTTGCCTTGGATATTGCTCGCCAGTTTATCTATGCCAGCCAAGGGGGTTGCAGTGTTTAGCCCTTGTTTAATAGGCGCTATTTGCGAGGGATAATTGATAAAAATACTGTTATAGGCACAACCACTGGCGCCTAATGCGAAACCGATAATTAAGCTGCTGCTAATGGCCGATTTTATCAAAGAATTGCTGAAGGTCATTTTCATGCTTGAGGGCGCCTTAAAATGGCATCGCCAACGGCGGCAATAGTCAATGATGGTGGCGTTTCTTCTAACATCTTATCTCTAAACATCGCATTCCCTGGATATTTACATAGTTTCTAGTGGTCACAGTCTTAACGGATTCAGTGGCAATTAGTAATGTGGTGGCGGTGTTTCTTCCGCTTGAGTGGCCATATTACTTGGCTCCATTGCCTGTAATCTACCGACTAATAATTGGATCTGGTGCTGCTGATGAGCCACGAGCCGATTCAGTTTTATCACTTCTTGGTTTAGCTCTTCGACCGTGAGCTCCTGAAAAGCCAATTTCGTTTCTAGCTCTTCAATCTGTGCTTGTACGCCTTGCATGACTAACCTCTATTGCTGCCAAGTCTCGACTAAGCCTTGGCTACTGATACTAACGACTTTATTGGTATCTCGAATTGCCACAGAGTATACAACGGCTCCTCGGTTTTGGCTGTTTTTAGTGAGTGCGACCTGCCATTTACCGATTTGTTTCCCCGTATCGCGTTGCCAGAGTATCACCTCTCTGGCGGGGGTGCCGGTCAATAACTGGCTGTCTTGTTTAATAAAACGCACCGCAGAGAAGTTCATTTGGCGCCGTTTAATCTCTAATTGATTGAGTAACTTACCGCTAGTGTTGTCCCAGATTTTTGCTTCATTAGTGCTACCATTGGTAAAACTTAGGCTGCCACTATCATTAAGGGCAACTTTGGTGATCCGACTACTTAAGGTCCAAGTGTGCAGGGGTTGTCCGGTTTGTGCCTGCCAGAGAATGGCTTGCATATCGTTCGATCCTGTTAAGGCGATGCGTCCATCGGCTGAAAGGGCGACACTATTTACCCGCTCTTTATGACCCAGAAATTTGATTAAGGCTGTTTTGGCCGCATTTAACGACATAACAGTACCATCATTAAGCCCGATTAAGAGGGCGCCGGTATCGGCAACTGCGACACTTTCACCCGATGAGGGTAATGACCACCAACCTATGGATTTACCGTCGGTTATTGTCCACAGTGCAACTGAATCCCGGCTTAATGAAGCGGCAAAGAGCCCATTGGGGGAAATGGCGGTGCTCGTGACTCCGGTATTTATATCGCCATGTATCCATTGGTATTTAAGAGTGTGGGTGCTTAAGTCCCAATACTGGACGCCCTCACTTTGAGTCGCAACTAAGGCGAATTGGGCATCACTCGAGAGGCTGGCACTATAACTTGGTCCTGTGGTGAGGACGTTAATATCATCGGCTTTGGGCTGGCAAGCAGTCAGAAAAATGGTACAAATTACCAGCAGTAGATTTTTCTTCATGAACTTGCTCCTAAAGTTGGTGTCTCTAGTCTCGAGAGAGTGAGATTAATCACTGTTAACCCATAAAGAATCTAGTTGGTATAACTGAGATAA
Organism: Shewanella putrefaciens; assembly: GCF_016406305.1. Taxonomy (NCBI): domain Bacteria; kingdom Pseudomonadati; phylum Pseudomonadota; class Gammaproteobacteria; order Alteromonadales; family Shewanellaceae; genus Shewanella; species Shewanella putrefaciens. The sequence goes on along the minus strand of NZ_CP066369.1, from coordinate 3,487,474 downwards.
CTAGTATAAAGTTGTCGCGCTTAGGTTATTGTAACCGCTTGAGGATGCTGAGGAAGCTTTAATGAAATCGATTTATAAATTATCGTTAGTTGCATTGGCTGTTATTGGCCTATCTGCTTGTAATCAAGAAGAAAAAGCAACAAACACAAGCACAAATGTTGAATTAACGACAGAAGCTCAAAAAGAAGCATATAGTGTAGGCGCTTCAATCGGTCGTTACATGTCTGGCCATATCAAAGAGCAAGAAGAATTAGGCCTGCCAGTTGACCGCACTCTGATCGTTACCGGCTTTACTAACGGTTTGAATGATCAGCTGAAATTAACCGAAGAAGAAATGCAAACCATTCTTCAAGGTTTAGACAAGAAGTTAAACGACAAACGTCAAGAACAAGCTAAAGTTATTGCCGCGAAAAATGTCGAGGACGGTAAAAAGTTCCTCGAAGACAACAAGGCTAAACCAGGCGTAGTCACCACTGAATCGGGTCTGCAATACGAAGTGTTAACACCGGGTTCTGGTGAAAAACCTGCCGCTGAAGACACTGTTGAAGTGGATTACGTTGGAACTTTAATCGACGGTACTGAGTTCGACAGTTCATACAAACGTGGTCAAACTGCTAAGTTCCCACTGAATCGTGTTATTCCAGGTTGGACCGAAGGCGTGCAATTAATGCCTGTAGGCGCTAAGTATAAGTTTGTTATTCCTGCAAACTTAGCCTACGGTGACCGCGATACTGGCACTATTCCACCAAATTCGACGTTGATTTTCGAAGTTGAGTTGAAGTCAGTTGAGAAGGCTCCTGCAGCACCAGCCGCTGAAGCTACTGAAGCTGCTAAAAAGTAAGTGGTTAGCTGCGACGTGTAATACACCGTCATTTGAAATACCGCTCCTCAGTGAGCGGTATTTTTTTTGCCTTGAAAATACCGATTGTTTTAATGTGTTTGGCAAAGGCTGATGCAGCAAGGCTGGGATAACACGGATATGTTTAACCCTTAGATTTTATTTTGTCGGGCGGGTTGTTTATTTCAAAATAATGAATTCATAGTTAAGTTTTAAATAAATCAATTGGGCCTTATATGGGCTCTTTTTTTATATTTTATTTGGTACTTCGTTCTGAATAATATCATTAAAATATCATATTTAAATATTGTCGATTATTTGGTCGTTGATGAAGATTAATCCAGTTTATGTGTATTAGTCTTACTGATTGTTTTTATTTGGCTAATACTTTTGTTTTATATGCCTGTTCTGCTTGGTGAACAATAAAATGTATATAATTATATACTCATCAATGTGTTACATGGTCAATGTGAGATCTTGCCCTCTTTTTTTACGCTTACAACTCTGAAATAATCCGCCCGCACGTTAATAGAAGTTAGCGGCAATATTATAATAATGGGGTTGATGATATGGATAATGTTAATAAGTTAACGGCTATTTCTTTAGCGGTTGCAGCAGCTTTACCTATGATGGCAAGCGCTGATGTGATGATTACTGAATATGTTGAAGGTAGCTCAAATAATAAAGCGATTGAACTATATAACGGCGGCGATACGGTAATTGATCTTGCTGGTTATAAACTGGTTCGTTATAAAGATGGTGCAACCGAAGCCGCAGATATGCAGGTCTTAGATGGCCAAACCATTGCGCCTAAATCCACTAAAGTTATTATAAACTCCAGTGGTGCTATTACTCTGGCCCAAGGTGTCGATAGTTTCTCTGGCACATTAAGTTTTAACGGTGGCGATGCGGTTGCTTTAGTTAAAGATGGCAATGTTGTCGATATTATCGGTGATGTGCCAACTCCAGCGGGTTGGGGATTCGATGTAACCCTCAAGCGTAAACTCGACTCATTAGTGGCAAACACTGTCTTCAATTCTGCCCAGTGGGAACAACTGCCTAAAGATACTTTTTCTGGTTTAGGTTCGTTAGACACGCCAGTAGAGCCTGAAGTCCCGGTTTTTAGCTGCAGCGGCGCGAAAATAGTCCCGATTTATCAAGTACAAGGTGCGGGTGAGTCTAGTCCTTTTGTGCCTGAAGGCGCATTTGAGTCTGAAAGCGAAGTGACGGTTCGCGGTGTGGTTACTGCCCGTGGTGAAAGCTTGTTTAAAGGTTTCTATCTACAAGAAGTTAAAGGGGATAACTCTCCTTACACCTCAGATGGTGTGTTTGTTTTCCTCGGTGAAGCGGCGCCCGAAGCGATTCAACCTGGGGTTGAAGTCTGCGTACAAGGTAAGGTGAAGGAATACTTCGGCTTAACCCAAATTGATATTAAAACCGACAAGAAATTTGACGTTGGCGCTAAGGGAGACGTCCCCGTTGCCACGCCTTTCTATGTCGCCGATGGCGAAACCTTAGCCCAAGCGTTAGAACGTTATGAAGGCATGAATGTCGCCTTAGATGCGGGCAGCGATCTGAAGATCAGCCGTACCTTCAGCTATGACTATGCGGGTCGTCGTAACAATATGTTAGTGTCCTATCAAGCTCCCTTGATGAAATCGACACAGCTGTATCCCGCGCTTTCTCCCGAAGCGATTGCTTTAGTTAAATCTAACCAAGCTAATCAACTCTTTATCGAATCCGATTACAAACCTGCAGATGGCGTTATTCCATACTTCCCTGATTTCAACGTCGAAACGGGCTACATCCGCGTTGGCGATCAACTGACTAACCTGCAAGGGGTGATTGGTTACAGCTACGGTGCCTATCGTTTAGTGGCGACTAACTCTATTACTGCGGGGGATTTTATTCGTGGTGACGACAGAACCGATGCGCCAAGTGTAGCGACTAAGGGCGATCTGCGGGTTGCTAGCTTTAACGTGCTTAACTTCTTCAACGATGTCGTTGGTGGCGATACTAACCCTTCAGGCAGTAACCGTGGTGCACTGACCGAAGAGGAAATGCTGTTACAACGCACTAAAATTGTCAGTGCCATTACCGCGATGAATGCCGATATCGTGGGCTTAATGGAAATCGCTAACAATGGTTTTGGTGAAAAGAGCGCGATTAAAAACTTAGTCGATGCACTGAACGAGAAGCAAACCCCTGAAAACGCCTATAGCTTTGTTGAGATCGCCGATGCCGACAAGTATGACGGCAAATACTTTGGCTCCGATGCTATTACTGTGGGCATGTTATACCGTGGCGGCAAAGTGACCTTAGCGGGCGCAGCGCAGACGATTGAGACACCAGAGCAACACGCCAGTGCTGGTAGTGTGACTCGGACTAAAGATGGCAAGACGGAAACTAACCCAGGTAACGATGCTTACCAACGTCACAGCCTAGCGCAAACCTTTAAGATCCATGACGAATCCCTGACGGTCGTTGTTAACCACTTAAAGTCTAAAGGCTCAGGCTGTTTAGAGGATTGGGCTAACTTCGAAGACAAGACAGATCCTGCCGATCAACAGGGCAAGTGTAATGCTTTCCGTGTATCTGCAGCCAAAGTCTTAGGTGAAACGTTAAAAGACGTGAAGGGCGATTTACTGGTTATCGGTGATATGAATGCCTATGGTATGGAAGATCCTATCCGTGTATTAACCGACTTCGATGCTAGTAAGTCAGATCGTGACATCATGACCGCCTCTTGGACGACACTCGATGGCAGAGTGTTTGAACGCCAAGGCAGTAAGATTGAGAAGGGTTATGGCCTGATCAACTTGAACACTAAGGACCACGGTGCAGGCACTTATTCTTACAGCTATAACGGCGAGTTAGGTAATTTAGACCACGCTTTAGCCAATGCTAGCCTAGCTAAACGTTTAGTGGATATTGAAGATTGGCATATCAACTCAGTGGAATCGAACCTGTTTGAATACGGTAAGAAATTCTCTGGTGATCTAGCTAAATCTGAAAATGCCTTCTCGGCATCAGATCATGATCCTGTGATTGTCGCTTTAAGCTACCCAGCGCCAGTCGAGCCTCCAAAACCTGAGCCAAAGCCTAAAGATGATGGCGGTGCCTTGGGCTATTTAGGCTTAGCACTGATGTCCTTGTTTGGTTTACAACGTCGTCGCCGTTAATTCAGCAGTTTGATCATCACAAAGAAAATTTGTGAACTAAACTGAGAACAAAGGGATGGTTAACCATCCCTTTTTTATGCTTGTGCTTAACGGGGACGGGGGAATATATGATCGCTACGGCTGCTTATCCCATTGAGGGTGTGAAAGCACCCATGTGGTTTTATTTTGTCGCAACCTTTAGTTTATTGTGGAATATCATGGGATTTTTGTCGTTTGTTATTGAAATGACAATAACGCCGGAAGCGATGACACATATGAGTCCTGAGCAAGTCAAACTCTATGAATCTACGCCAGTATGGGTCGAACTTGTCTTTGGCTTTGCAGTAATATCTGGAGTGCTAGGTTGTTTGTTGTTGATATTGAAAAAAGCCATATCTTATAAAGTGTTATTGGTATCACTTGTCGCAGTGTTAGTGCAAATGGGTTATGTGTTTGGTATTCAACATGCCGCCGTTGTCCTCGGAGCCGGCAGTCTTATTTTGCCGAGTGCCGTGATCCTGTGGGGGATTTTTCTCGTCTGGTTTAGTCATTTTAGTATCACCAAACAGTGGTTAACTTAAATGGATGTGAGCTTATTTAGGGCTTGTTAATCTGTTGAACTTCATCCAGTTCCCAGTAAACTGCTTATTGGTTTTAATTACTAGGATGTTGAAATGAGTATTTGGTTTAGACCTGTGACCTTAGAAGATTGTGCACGTTTAGATGCCGGAATGGGTGGCAAAGGCACATTAATGCAGACCTTAGGGATAGAGATCAGTGAGATTGGCGACGATTATATGAAGGCCACTATGCCCGCCAGTCCTGCGGTGCATAACCCATTAGGCATAGTCCATGGCGGTGCGAATGTTGCCCTTGCCGAGACCGTCGCTAGTTATGCGGCAAATTTTGCGGTGGATTTTGAGCAGTACTATTGTGTAGGGCAAGAGATTAATGCCAATCACTTAAGGGCTTCCCGTAATGGGATATTAACCGCCACGGCTAAAGCTATCCATTTAGGGAAACGTAGCTCGGTATGGGAAGTGTTAATCCATAACAGCGCCGGTGAACTGACCTGTATTTCACGGATGACGGCGGCCGTCGTTAAACGCTAAATGCTAAATGTGACGGACCAGCCCAGCCTATTTTCTGTTGTGTAAATGGCGTATCAATTGGTTGATTTAAATAACATATTAACAAGGATTAGATATGGATAGCGCAACAATGTGGGAATGGGTTGGTTATTTAGCCTCTGTGGTCGTCGCAATATCACTGATGATGTCGAACATCAAAAAACTGCGCTGGTGGAATCTTATCGGTGCCGCTTTATTTGTGGCCTATGGAATGGCAATTGGTGCTTATCCCGTTGCCTTAGTTAACTTTTTTATTGTACTCATAGATGCTTATTATCTGGTTAAGCTATATCGCGAACCTGAGCTACCCGCTAATTAGTGCAAGATGCTCTCATTCTTACGATCTCGCTCTGGCTATCACATACTGACTATCTAAGTCTGATCTCCAAACCTAACTCAATAGCCGTTTAATTTTAAGGCGGGTTATTGCGCTAAAATCTGGGCACATTCGTGCTAAGTATTGGCGGCATAACAGGCCAGTAATGCATTTACTGGCCTAATTGATTAATCGAATCCCCTAGAACAATAGCGTTGCCACACCTAACAGTGCGAACAATAGGGCGCAGCCTCGGTGGATCCAGTGCATGGGGAGTTTGTCTGCGCTGAAATGACCGGCGATCACTACGGGCACGTTGGCAAGCAGCATGCCTAAGGTCGTACCCGCAACCACCATAGTTAATGAATCGTATTTTGCGGCGAGCACCACTGTCGCTATCTGGGTTTTATCCCCCATTTCGGCAATAAAAAACAGGATAAAGGTGGCGAGAAAGGGGCCCATTTTGTAGAAACGGCTTTCCTCGGCATCAACCTTATCGGGGATTAACACCCACAGGGCAATTGCAAAGAATGACGCGGCAACTAAATAACGTGCAAGATCTGGGCTGACCCAGTTAATCGCCCACTGGCCAATCCAAGCAGCCGCAAAATGGTTGAATAATGTCGACAACAAAATACCGAAAATAATGGCGGTTTTATTTTTAAATCTTGCGGCAAGAATCAGTGCAAGTAGTTGAGTTTTATCGCCAATTTCGGCAATGGCAACCGTAAAGGTTGAGGCAAGTAGGGCTTCCAAGTGTGATCCTTTAGGGGTGGTTAAGACATAAGCACAATACACCGTCCACCCCTAGGTGCGGTTATTGTGCTCAGGTCTTGCCGGGCAAATCTATGATTTGCTGTGAACACCATGGCATGTGGCCAAGTATGTTGATGTTCACCCAGAATGACGATGGCTCGAAATTCCGTTAGCTACTCCCCCGAAGCGAGGTGGGCATTATACCTAAGTGCATTTCGCTTTCAAGCGTGAGTTGATGGCAGCAGGCGCTGAACAATGTTTGACAGGTGTCAGAAAAATACCGCTCATCGTTCCATAATTAATTGAATTTAAATAAAATAATTTTTTGACAGCGTTGTCTTTTGTTGTTAATTTAGCCCGGTCATTGCAACACGATTACATATTGTTAACTTGTCGTGATTCGATGGTACCTACCGTATTTGGCAAACTAATTGAAAAGTTAGGACGCAAAGCTTCCGGTCTAAGGTTGTAAAGGGATTTTTTAGTGAACTAAGATAGCGGAGTTGCCGCAGAACGCGATTTCTGTGAAAGATAAATGACTGCTGTTTAATGCCGTTGTTTGCCCAAATACCACTTTTATATCTAAGCCTAAGCCAATACTGGCAAAGATGGCTGCAAATGGAGTGCATTAAAGTGGCAAATCCTACAGTTTTTTCCCCTGTTTCTAAATTGAGTTTATTGGCCGTTGCAGTGATGGCGGCGAATACGTTTGTGAGTATCTCTGCACAGGCACACGGTTATGTGGTAGCGCCTGAGTCACGTTCCTATGCCTGTAAAACCGGCAAAAATGCCAATTGTGGCGCAGTACAATGGGAGCCGCAAAGCGTAGAGGGGCCATCGGGTTTTCCTGAATCCGGGCCTGCTGATGGCAAACTGGCGAGTGCAGGCAATGGTGCATTTTCACCTTTAGATGAGCAGAGCCCAAGCCGTTGGTCAAAGACGGATATCAAAGCGGGCTGGAATAAGTTCAGTTGGCAGTTCACTGCCAACCATGTCACCCGCAATTGGCGTTACTATTTAACCCGCCCAGATTGGAATCAAAACCAAGCTTTAAGCCGTGCGAGCTTTGATTTAGCACCCTTTTGCGTAGTTGATGGCGGCATGGTGCAGCCGCCTAAGTTAGTGACCCATGACTGTTATGTGCCAGAAGGTCGCAGCGGTTATCAAGTGATTCTAGCCGTGTGGGAAGTGGGCGATACCACCAACAGTTTCTACAATGCTATCGATGTGAACTTAGGCTCGGGTCCTGTTGTGCCGGGTGAATGGCAAGATGTGGGGGATATCAATCCGTCACTCGATCTAAAAGCTGGCGATAAAGTGATGACCCGAGTGTTCGATGCCAATGGTGAGCAAACGGCTAAGCAAACCGTCATAACGATTAGCGATGCGACTCAAGGCGATAAACAGAATTGGCCTTTCCTGTTAGCGAGTGCGATTAATGCACAACACTCAGATCTTAAAGCTGGGCAAAAAAATGCCGCAGCTGAGATAGTGCCTGTCTACGGTAAGAACGATATTTTTACTGCGGAAAACTCAGGCATTGAACGTGTCGAAGTGGGATTCGATCTCGCACCTGCGCCGGGTAATAGTTTAGAAGTCACCTCACTTGCCGACGATTATCAAATCATCGACGGTGCAGCTCAGGTTCGTTTCGACGTGACGAGTAACACTGATATGTTAGTGTCAGCCTATTTGTTTAGTCACAATGGCACTGCGGCAGGTTTTGTCAGCCAAACTGTTAACAATACCAGTGCTAGCTTAGTGTTAGACGTGGTTGACCCTAAAGTTGGGCATTATCACTTGCAGGTTAAAGGTGAGCCAAAACAAGGTGATGTTATTCAGCAGAACTTTGACGTCTTCTTAAAGGATCAAGCACCAGCACCGGAGGCAGACTTTGTATTCCCTGAAGGGCTTAAAGGTTACGTTGCGGGCACCACAGTGTTACAGCCTAAAAATGGCAAAGTGTATCAATGTAAGCCATTCCCCTATAGTGGCTATTGTGTTCAGTGGTCGGCTTCTGCCACTGGATTTGAGCCGGGTGTCGGCGCTGCTTGGACGATGGCATGGACGGAGCTGTAAATTAACATGCTGAGTTAACCGATCCTCAATATGTTGTGATTGGGCTTAATTATATTCGCTGTATTTAAGCCCATATTCTGTTCGCTCACTATGGTGAAAAGACCTAGGTTACTTCGATTCAAGTCTAATACCGTATCCCGTGTATTTTTGGCTAAGGTAGCGACTTTGTTCGCTTGTGTATTTTCGTTTACCACAGCGCTATTAAGTTGTTACCGTACAATGGGCAACTCATCTTTGTTCACAACTGGCTTGCCCACTGGGTTTGGCTCTGTTAATGTCCCAAACTATCTATTTAGCCAGTACGTTAATTTGGGCAATCACAATTGAAAGTCATGCCGTTTTTAAGTCATCGATTTAGTTAGCCTCAATGGCTACTGGGTTGAAATATTCAAAAGCTATTGGGGCCAATTGATCTGCTAGGTGGAGATCCGATTGGATGCTTTTTGAAGCTGCTTTAAGTGAGATGTCGCTTATTTCGATTTAAGACGCAAGACTTTATCGGTTCAGATCTTACTCAAATAAAATAATAATTAATTATTGAACAGGACTATTGTGTGAATTCAAAAATGTTAGGCTCGATTGCCATCGTTGCCGGAACTGCAATTGGCGCCGGGATGTTGGCCTTACCTTTAGCAACAGCCGCTTTGGGGATTATCCCGGCAATTTTACTGCTGGTGGTCATTTGGGGTGTTTCTGCCTATACCTCGCTATTGATGCTCGAAATTAATTTACGCTCAGGGGTGGGTGATAATGTGCACGCCATCACAGGCAAGCTTCTTGGTAAAAAAGGCCAAATAATTCAAGGGGCTTCCTTCTTGAGTTTATTATTTGCCTTGACCGCAGCTTATCTTACCGGCGGCTCTTCATTATTAGTGCTTAAAGCCAAGAACATGTTCGATATCGTGCTCGATAATCAAGTCGCAGTGTTGTTATTTACACTGGTGCTCGGTGGCTTTGCGGCGCTAGGTGTTGCTTGGGTCGATAAAGTTTCACGTTTCCTATTTTCGTTAATGATTCTATTGCTCGTGGTGGTGGTATTATTTTTATTGCCCGAAGTCAGTATTGCTAGCATGGCAACGGGGGCGATTGCCGAGTCTATGACCAGCAGTTGGATGGCAGCGATTCCCGTGGTGTTTACCTCCTTTGGTTTCCATGTTTGTATCGCTACTTTAGTGCGTTACCTCGATGGTGATGCGGTATCCCTGCGTAAGGTGTTGTTGATTGGTTCGACAATTCCTTTGGCATGCTACATTTTTTGGCTATTGGTGACCTTAGGGACAGTTGGTGGGGCTGAGATCAATGGTTTTAACGGTTCTTTACCGTCACTGGTGACCGCATTGCAGGAGATTGCCCATACGCCTTGGATCAGCAAATGTATCTCGTTATTTGCAGACCTAGCACTAGTGACTTCATTTCTTGGGGTGACCTTAAGCCTATATGATTTTGTTGCCGAACTCACTCGCGCGAAAAATACCGTTATTGGTCGTATTCAGACCTGGGTACTCACCTTTGTGCCGCCATTGCTATGCGCCTTGTATCTACCGGAAGGGTTTGTCGCTGTACTTGGATTCGCGGCTGTGCCTTTGGTGGTGATGATTATATTTTTGCCGATTGCAATGGCTCTGCGCCAACGCCAACCACAAGCGGAAGGATATCAAGTCTCTGGCGGTTCTATAGCGTTACTTGCCGCGGGTGTATTAGGCGTCATCATTATTGGTGCCCAGCTTGCGGTAGCTCTGTAACGCATAATTGCATGGCGTTTTTTTAGCGAACGAAGTAGGGTAATCTTCGGGGAATGTATTTGCTTTGTAAGCGAATTTTTCTGAACCTGTTATAGAGTGTGTCCCATGTGATAAAGTCAGGCCCTGTGCCTGACTTTTTGCTTTTTAGGGTTTAAAGCGAGTGGGTACTAGGTTTTAGCACTGTTATTCAAGCTTAACGATTAAAACAAGAACATAGCCCAGCTTGCGCATGGCTCTATTCACATCAAACGGACTTAACACAATGAAAAAATGGTTACTCGCAGTTGCCGTGGCCGCCAGCTTTGGCGCTCAGGCTGACGAAGGTATGTGGCAGCCACATCAGCTGCCGTCTATGGCCGATGAGTTAAAGGCTAAAGGGTTAGAAATTGATGCTAAATCGATTTCAAAACTCACCGAATTCCCCATGAATGCCGTAATAAGCCTCGGCGGCTGTACCGCATCATTCGTATCGCCAAAGGGCCTAGTCGTGACTAACCATCACTGTGCCTATGGGGCGATTCAATACAACTCAACCCCTGAGAAAAACCTGTTACAGGATGGTTTTTTAGCTAAGACCTTTGCAGATGAATTGCCAGCGACACCGGGCTCTCGTGTGTATGTGACCGAAGATGTGACCAATGTGACCGAGCGCGTTAAAGCTGGGCTTGACGGTAAAGTGGGTAGCGATTTCTATCAAGGCATTGAAGCACAAGAAAAAGCCCTAGTGGCGGAATGTGAGAAAGACGAAGGTTACCGCTGCCAAGTGTATAGCTTCCATGGTGGCCTCGAATATTATCTGGTCAAGCAACTGGAAATCCGCGATGTGCGCTTAGTCTATAACCCAGCGGGCAGCGTGGGTAAATACGGCGGCGATATCGATAACTGGATGTGGCCGCGCCACACCGGCGACTTTTCTTTCTATCGCGCCTATGTCTCTAAAGCGGGCAAGCCTGCCGATTTTAGCAGCGATAACGTGCCATATGAGCCAAAGAGCTTCTTAAAAGTATCGGCTAAAGGTGTGAGCGAGGGTGATTTTGTGATGGTTGCAGGCTACCCAGGTCGCACCAACAGATATCGCACCGCCACTGAAGTTCAAAATGAGTTTGAGTGGGCTTATCCCGAAGGCAAAATGCTGCGTGAGCGCTTTATTGAAATCATTAAAGAAACCGCGCCCGAGGGCAGTGATGAGCGTATTAAGTACGAGAGTCAAATTGCGGGTCTGGCAAATTACGCGAAAAACTTCACTTCGATGATCGAGTTTTACGGCAAATCCACTATGTTGGCAGACCGTAAAGCCCTCGAAGCTAAGCTTGCTGAGTGGATCGCCAAAGACAGCAGCCGTGAAGCGAAATACGGCAAAACCTTAGCCGAATTAGATGCTTTGATTGCTAAAGCTAAAGCGCATCAAGAGCGTGACATGATCCTAAGCTACATTGGTAGCACGACTATGTTGCCGACGGCGCGCAGCTTATATCGCCTAGCGAACGAGAAGCAACTGCCAGATATGCAGCGTGAACCGGGCTTCCAAGAGCGAGATATGACACGCCTTAAAGCCAGCATGGAGCGTATCGATCGTCGTTATGCGTCAAGCGTTGATAAAGCGGTGTTGTTCGACATGCTAAAACGCTACGCGGCATTGCCAGCTGATCAGCGCCTGCCCGCATTGGATAAAGCTTTTGGGATCGATAAAAAGTTTAGCGAAGCTAAGCTTTCGAAAACCTTAGATAAAATGTACGCCAACACTGAATTAGGTAACAAAGATGTACGTCTGGCATGGATGGATAAATCCGTCGCCGATTTTAAAGCCTCTAAAGATCCTTTCATTCAATTCGCCGTCGCTATGTATGACACAGATATGGCCGAAGAAAAGAAAGAAAAACAATTAGCGGGTGAACTAATGAAGGTGCGCCCACAGTATATGGATGCCATCATTGCCTACAACCTAGAGCAAGGTAAGCCGGTTTACGCCGATGCGAACTCTAGCCTGCGTGTTACTGTCGGCCATGTGAAAGGCTATTCGCCAAAAGATGGCTTAGTGGCCGTGCCATTCACTCGCCTTGAGGGCATAGTGCAAAAGGACACGGGGGTTGACCCATTCGATGCGCCGAAGAAAGAGTTAGAGCTGATTAAGCAAAAGCAATACGGTGATTTCTACATGAAATCAATAGACTCTGTACCGGTAAACTTTTTATCAACCTTAGATACCACAGGCGGTAACTCAGGTTCTCCGACTTTAAACGGCCGCGCCGAACTCGTCGGTCTGCTGTTCGATGGTGTGTATGAAAGCATTATCGGCGGTTGGGCATTTGATAACGAGATTAACCGTTCTATTCATGTCGATAGCCGCTATATGTTGTGGGTAATGAAGTATTTAGATCATGCCGACAATTTATTAGCCGAGATGGAAATCGTTAAGTAACCCATTGCCGCATCAGCAATGGTGCGGCCTATAATGGCATAGTGAATTTGGATTATCAGCATTCAAGCGCGATTTAGTGCTTTAAGAATGCTGAAATAACAAGACAGCAAAATAGCGATAAACTCACTGGGTTTATCGCTTTTTTGTAGCTGTAATGGACGGCTGACGGCAGTTAAGATAGCTGCCGTGATAGGCGCGCCAGGGCATTAGCTCACCTTTTTAGTATTAGCGTAACCAGTGGATTGAAAATATATACGCAACATATTTTTAGACTGAAATGTGTTGGAAAGTAGTGCCGGAGGACCTGCATCTTTAGTTAGAGTTTTTAGTGGGTTAGCATTGGCAGGTATCCACGCATATAGGTTCGCCATGGCATTGACTCGTCGACACGCAGCAAGTCCATCCTTGGATGCTCGACCGCCCCGTCCATGGGGCGGACGGTCGTCTCGCAAAATCACCATGGCTCACCTTTCTAGCATTGGCGTAGTCAGTAAGTTTTAAAGACAAACGTAGCATGTTTGGGGACAACTCATAGTTAGTTCATGGGTTCTAACACATAAATTTCGGGATGAAAATTTCGATGGATTAACGCCCAAATCAGGGAGCGTGTTAACTAGTCTAGTCCGCAGGACGATGTTGCCTTTGTTTGTTAAATGCTCACACTTTGATAGAACCGTTAGTCCACCCAGTTATGAGCTGACTGATACTATCAGATACTTTATGAAACCTAGTTTCTATTGGATAGAAAACCCATATCCCTTGATTGTGGATGCGTAAACAAAATTCGATACCATCAGTGCCAGCATGACCGATAACTAAGTGGTGGTGATTCTTGTCAATTGAAACTTCAGCTATTGGAACCACCAACTGCAAGAAAGACTGTCTATCGTAATAGCCTTCTTCGTACTTAGATATGAGTTCTAAGCAATCATAGTTTTCCACTAAGTATTTCTTAGCAATCACTCAGAATCCCTCCGACATTTAGCGCCACATTTTATGCCTCTGTACTAATAGATAGAGGAGGTGGCGGAGGTAATATTGGTTGCTGACTTGTAAAATGCACTTCTTTAAGATGCTGACATAAGCCATCAAAGTCAGGAAACATTGTCATATCGTTGATCCCCATAGAATTGAGCTCACGCATAACGATATTTCGTTCACTCGCGGGCATATCGTAACGCCATAAAAACGTTTGATTCTTTTCTGCTCCCTTCTTCATTATAAAGCCTGCAATGTCTACTACGTTAGTTGATGTAGTAACCCCCATTTGTCGCACCATTCTTTGATTACCCGTTGCATAAGGGACAAAGTTGCTAACAAATTCTTCCCCTCCAAGAAAATTACTATCAGCTCCAAATTCTTTGTTCCAACACTCGATATCAAATATAAACACTGTTACTTTATCTGTGGGCTTAGTATTCAAAGAAGCGCCTTTAAATGCAAAATATGCAGCCACGTAACCTGACAATGTCCAGTCAAGCAAGGGTGTGGGAAAACCATGATGTTGTAACTTTCCTAAAAATGAGCCGTATTCAACGCTATTTTGAAAGTTAATTGGGGCTTCAAACGCAGCAACTTGGTAATGAACATCATTTATGATGGTGCTAAAGTAATCTTGAAGTGAGATATTTTTGAACTTTGCATTTCGGTGAAAAGTCGTTTCAAGCTTCCAGTCGCTGTTACTTTGCCCACGATAGTATAGTTTTTTGTTGTTTTTGGTAGCATCAGCTATCCAGTTTTTATAAGTATTCCAGTTTTGTTCCATATAATTTCGTATCTCGTCGAACTAAAGATGGATAACATTTATTAGTGCGTATGCGTGTTTATCACGTTAGACCAGTAATAAAAACTTGCCACTCATTTTTAATCACCAACATAATGCACTTTCGATTTGCCAACAACACGCTCTGGATAAAATGGCTTGAATATGAGGCGACAAAAGTAGGAGGACTACATCAGAGTCAAAAAGTGGTATTAGGGACTAATTTAAAGAGATAGTTCAAGGCTTATCTGAGTTCTGCAAGGATGTGGCATATAAACCTCCTTGTCGGAGGGCTACCACGCTATTTAAAAATGGGTATCTCTATATTTCTCTATTTATTTCTGTCTCTGTATTTCCTTTTCAATAAAAAGTATGACTTTTATGCCGTTTAATACCTAGGTAAAAATTTTTATCGTATCATCCCATCACTATTTCTTTATCTATCTAGTTGGTTCGCGAGAGCTAGATTCCCCACAGAAAAGGATTTTTTATGGGACATAAGACGTTATTGAGTGCTGTATTTTTGACCGCGACTTGCGGTGTCGTCACTTTTGCGGTGAATGCTGAATCGCTGTTTGCTCCCTTCCCAGACTCCAAATCGCCTGAAGAAAAGCACATCCACTTTACGCCCTTTGAGCTCATTACCGCAGTGAATGGTGACAAGTTCACTCTTTTAACTGTGTCGGGGAAATTGACTCGACAAAGCGTTGAGTTACCAGAGGGGTATAGTCCTGAACATGTGATCAATAACTATTTGGCTCAGCTAAAAAAACTGAATGCTGAAGTGTTATTTAGCTGTCAGGCCGCCACCTGTGGTGATGGCCAAGCCATGCAAACTCAGCTAAAGCCACTTAAAAGCGTGAATGCCGACTATCACAGTGCTTACGTGGCGGCAAAAATGGAAGGCGCTGGTGGTGATGTTTACAGCAGTATCTATGCCGTCAACCGTGAGGGCCGGTACACCTATTTGCAGGTCGATACCCTTGAAGCGATTCCCGAGCCGCTAAACTTGATTCAGGCAAACAGCAGCTTTTTGCAACAGGTCCAAAAAGAGATTGAGATTAAAGACAAACGCAGTGAGGATACCCAAGGATCGGCTGATCATCCTTTGTTGGGGCGTATGCCTGGCAGTTACATTGCTCACTATAAGCAAACCAATTTTACGCAGGTGCCTGTGATTGTGGGCATTGCCGGAGCTGACTACCAGACCAAGTTGCTGGATGCCAAACTCACCCAGATAATCTACCGCATGCCTGAAAGCTATTCCCTGTTTGAAATCAACAGCAATTATGCCGCAGCCGCACAAAAGCTGGCAGCAGAGCGGGTGTTCCATTGTAAAGGCATTGCCTGCGGCGACGAAGATAGCCTGATAAAAACCATGGGATTATTTAAAGATGATCAAGATGACGAGGGGCAAGAGTATCAGTTGTTTAAACTCAGCCACCCACAGGGCGAGGTGTATTTTGATATCTACTCACAGGGGTATTCCAATGGCACCCCATCCGACACTACTGTCAGAGTAATGGAACTCTCCGTTCTGAAGGATGATCGTGTTGCGATTGACCTCGATGCCTTGACCGATGCTATTAGCCAAACAGGCAAAGTGACGTTGGAAGGTTTGCTTTTTGATTACGACAGTGAGCGCATGTTGCCCGAGTCCAAGTCTGTACTCGATGTACTCGCGAGCTATCTTAAGCAGAATCCGACACTGAGTTTCTATGTGGTCGGACATACCGATGACAAGGGTGAGCGGAGTTATAATCAAAGCCTGTCGGAGCGTCGCGCTGCAGCTGTGATTAAGCAGTTGAGTGACGGGTTTCAAATTCCGTCAGCACAATTAACTGCCCACGGTAACGGTGAATACAGCCCAATCGCCAGCAACACGAATGACGCTGGACAAAAATTGAATCGCAGAGTGGAGTTAGTGCTTCGTTCCGATAAAAAGTAGCCCATATTAATAAGCTTGAAAGGGGAGCTTCGTTTTATAGAAACGCCTGAGTCATCTCAGGCGTTTCTATCTTCATTGGAGTTCATTGGAAGATATTGTTAGTGAAGGCATTCGTCTCATATTGAAGTTAGATGATTGAGTGTATTCGCCACTTGTATTTCTCTAAATTGTCACTGCGGCTTTAAGCACTGCAATTTCTTGTGGGGTGAGTGGCCGCATCTCTCCTTCGGCTAATGCTTCTAGCGTTAATGTCATTAATGCGACGCGCTGTAAGTCAATCACCTTATAGCCTAAGGCGCTGGCCATGCGCCGAATTTGTCGATTTAAGCCCTGAGTCAGCACGATTTCAAAGGTGTCCGAGCTGAGGCGGCGGACTTGGCAGGGCAGAGTTTGCACATCTTTATAATTTACCCCACTTGCCATTTGTTCAATAAAATCATCAGTAAATGGTCTATCGAGACGCACATGGTAGGTTTTGCTGTGAGCAAAACTGGGGTGCATGAGTTTATGGGTGAGTTCACCATCGTTTGTTAACAGCAGTAGGCCGCGGGAATCTTTATCTAGCCTGCCGATGGGATAGAGCCTCGGTGCTTTGGGAAGTAGGTGTATAAGGCTCGTTTCATCCTGCTCCAGCAGACGGCAATCCGTACCTACGGCTTTATTGAAGATCCAATAGGCGAGGGTTTCGGCTTTAGCAATAGCAGTGCCATCAAGCTCAATACTGTCGAGACAGTTTAATGAGCTGTCCAAACGAATAGGATCTGTGTGCTTGGCAATCTTGCCATTAAGTGTAATACGCCCAGCTTCAATCAAACGGCAGGCTTCACGGCGTGAGCCAATGCCACATTGGGCGAGGTATTTGGCTAAGCGCATAGGTTAAGTTAAGACAAATGATGGGTTTGGGCGCGATGATACAGGATTTTGGATAAGCGGCGCATGGCAAATGCGAGGCTTAAACACCAAATAATGTTGAGGTTGGTTTGCAGCCACATATTGGCTGAAACACTGCAAAAGTGTGTTTGGGGCTCGCAGGGGGGGAAATCTAACAGAGTCCAATCTAACTGTAGGCTTAAGCTAATAGCGCTTATAAAACTAATTAAACTCAAGTAAAACAAAGGTCTTGGACAAATTAGTTTAGGTGCTATGCCCGCAATAATCACTAAAAAATGCAAGCTTAATGTGCTCAATAGGTAACTTGTTGAAACCAGTCTGTGCATGCTTAAAAAGTTAATCGGGAAAATGCCCATCAAAATCACCGAAGTACCCACCCAAGCGCCTGTAAGGGCAATATATTGGCTAAAGGTATCGAGCTTGAGTAAGTAAAGCCCAGCCATTGAGATCAACATGCAAATCCCCGCCGCCAATAAACCTAGGTTAAAAACATAGGCAAGGGGGGAGTTGATATAGTCGCCCAAAAAGTCTGCCCGCATAGACAGGGCTTGAATGCCAATGGTTTGATATTCAGCGTATATGGCAATACTAACCCCCGCAGCACTGAGAAAGGCTGCCCCGACAATCAACCAAGTGATCAGGCGATGTAAATCATAATAACTGGGTTCTTGGTGTCTTGGGTTCATAGTGTTATCGGGTGAATCAAGGTCGAATAATCGGGTGTAACTTGCCTGAATCCCTGAATGATGGCAAGTCTAAGATAGTGGCGTATGCTGAAAAGCGATTAAAAACTAAGGGAGCGAATTGCTCCCATTAGTGATGTGAATAATATTAGTGATGTGAATAATAGCGATAAAACCAAGCGAGGCTTATGGAAATTAGTGACGCTTGCGGAAAATTACAATCGCAATCGCCACGGCCGCGAGGATCATGCAGTACCAAGCATAGGACACTGCGGCAAGCGGTGTGATGCTAAAGGTCGATGCGATAAGCAACGCCTGGGCGCCATAGGGAATTAACCCTTGGATAATACAAGCGAAAATATCGAGTATGCTGGCCGCGCGTTTTGGGCTTACACCGTGCTTTTCGGCTAAATCCTTTGCAATCTCCCCCGTCACTACGATAGAAACCGTGTTGTTGGCAACGCAGCTATTGGTCACAGCCACAATCCCAGCCATTCCTAATTCGGCGGCGCGGCATGAGGCTTCACCTTGGGCTTTTGAGAAGCGAGTGATCAGCTTTTCAATTTGCTTACTCACAAAGGCTAAACCACCTTGCTGCTGCATCAGGGCAGCTAAACCACCCACCAACATAGACAGGATAAAAATCTCCTGCATATTGCTAAAACCTGCGTAGATATCCTTACCAAATTGGATTACGCCGTAATCCATAGTCAACAAGCCTGTTGCGCCCGCTAATAAGATACCTAAGGTTAAGACGACAAATACGTTCAAACCAGCAACCGCTAAAACCAAAATGGTCAGGTAAGGAATGACCTTAATCAGATCGATATTCTGTGGCGCTAGCTCGGCTTGACCTTGGCCAGCAACGACAAAGGCGATAAAGGTGAGCACAGAAGCGGGAATCGCAAATATTAAGTTTTCACGGAATTTATCTTTCATATCACAGCCTTGGGTACGAGTGGCTGCAATGGTGGTATCGGAAATAATCGACAGGTTGTCACCAAAGAGGGCGCCCGACATTACAGCCCCCGCCATCAGGGCGTAATCGATTTGCGCTTGGTCGGCAACACCTAGAGCAATGGGCGCAACGGCGGCGATAGTGCCCATTGAGGTTCCCATGGCCGTGGCGATAAAAGCGGCAATCACGAAGAAGCCGGGTAACAGCAGGTTTGATGGGATCAAGGATAAACCTAAGGCCACGGTGGCATCGACGCCGCCGGTGGCTTTAGCGACCGCAGCGAAGGCGCCCGCTAGTAAGTAAATCAAACACATAGCAATAATATTGCTGTGGCCGATACCGCCAATAAAAGTATCAATCGATTGATTTAATTTCTGTTTTGATAGTATCAGCGCCAGAATAATCGCAGGTAAAATGGCGATAACGCTGGGTAATTGATAGAAGGCAAAGTCGACGCCCTGGCTTTGGAAATACACGCCCGCGCCAATAAATAGGCCTAGAAAAACCAGTAATGGCAACAGGGCAATGAAGGATGCCGGACTGCTCTGTGAAGATGTTTGTGCTGAATGACTCAATGTTGTCTCTCTTTTACTTAGAGTTTTATCCGCGGGATCCTTGGCAGTCAAACTCGCTTAAATTTCATGCTGCTTCGGCATCATATCCTAGCAACGTGTGGCGAAGCATATTTGATCCCCTCTCTTCTGTCAATTTAGACGTCTAGATGTTTTTACTTCCATTTATTTGAATGAGTAATAAAGCACCAATTTAGACCGTCAATTTTTAGCATTATTATTTTAAATCAAACGATTAATGTATATATTCCCAACGCGCCGAAATTGGAGTGGGTTATATGTGGTTGCATTGAAAACAGCCCAAGGTTTCCCTTGGACTGTGATAGGCAGGCTTAAGCGACTTTAAATCGGGCCACTTCTTTTTGTAGATTGCTGCAAATGGTCTTAGTATGGACGACGATTTGCTGGGTTTCTTGGATAACCATATTACAATATCTTGTTTTATCAGACAGTTCAGTCAAGTTACGATTGATTTCTTCGGTTACATGGGTTTGTTCTTCGGTCGCCGTTGCCGTTTGCGTGGACATCTCGCTGACCTTAGAGGTGGAATTAAGAATTTCATCTAATGCATCTTGGGTCTGGCTGGCGAGGGTGACCGTCGAGGTGGTCAGGCTAGCACCGGATTCAATACTCTTTACCGCATCATTTACACCGCGCTGCAACTCTTCAATCATGCGCTGAATATCTTGGGTCGAGGTTTCGGTGCGGCTCGCCAGCGTACGTACTTCATCGGCGACCACGGCAAAACCGCGGCCCTGTTCGCCCGCCCGCGCCGCTTCAATGGCGGCATTAAGGGCGAGCAGATTCGTTTGCTCGGCGATGGCGCGGATCACATCGAGCACAGAGGCAATATTGGCCGAGTTAACTGAAAGTTTTTCAATCACAGTGACGGCATTTTTAACCGATTCAGAGAGTTGCTGAATATGATTAACCGACTGGGTAAGAATTTTTTTTCCTTCCACCGTCTGATCATTCACCTTAGTAATTTCACTCGCCGTGTGCAGGGCATTGCTGGCAACCTCCCTTACGGCCGCGCTCATTTCATTGACTGCGGTGACAATGGTGTCGACGAACTGCTCCTGTTCATGGCTGATGCTGATAGTGGTGGCAGACTTAGTCGCAAGACTTTCAACGGTTTGGCTCACATCTTTGGTTTGGCTAATAATGGCGATAATCATCTGTTGTAGCTGTGCCACAAACAAGTTAAAGGCGTTGGCGAGTTCGCCAATTTCATCCTGACGGGTGATGGGGATGCGCTGGGTTAAGTTGCCATCGCCATCGACAATATCATTGATCCTATGAGTAATATCTTGAATGGCGTCGGCGATGATTTTGGGGCCAAAATAGGCGATCAACAGGGCGACAATCGCCACTAAGCTAGCGATGCTGACCGAGATTTGGGTTTGGGTAGTAGCCTGTTCCGATGCCTGTAGATCCAGCTCCTTGACGCGGTTATCGGCGGCTTCGCCCGCAGCATTGTAGATGTTTCTTAAGGCTTTAAACTCTTTTTTTGATTTACTTTCATGCAGTTGTCTAGCTCGTTCAAAATCATTATTTTTAACCGCGTTAATCACCTCGGATGAGGCTTGATACCAGAGGGAGAATTGGGCTTCAAAGCCGTTGGTGGATTGCAGCACTTGTGGGTGATCCTTGAGGATTTTTTTAAATTCCGCCATACGATCACGGGCTTGTTCGGCATTTTCCTGCCAATCATTTATCTCGCTGTTGCGCTCATCGCTGCTCAATCCTTCCCTGAGTAGCACTGTTTCACTAAGCTGTGCTTGATAAAGATCGCGATCAGCATTGAGTATCGCCGAAATTGCCGGGTTAAAGAGCTGACTAAATTCTTGCATTTGCTTAATCGTCGCGCGACTTTGCATGGCATCGGTTATTGCCATCACAATAAGGGCCATCGCCATAACGATAAGCATCAGCGAAAATTTAACTCGAATACTACTGAACATAGGGGCATCTCCATTAATAACTTACTAAATAGCTTAGTAGTTATTTAGGAATTTGCCCTGAGCTTGCGAAGTTACATTTATGGATTGAAGGGATTCGACCCGCCTCTATTGCATCCTTGAGGCGAGTCGATTTTGCAGTTTATTCGGTACAAGCTAAGGTTGTGATGGCTTTAGGCTTAGGTTTTATCTGCACTAGCATCACACCCATAATCACCATAGAGCCGCCAAGATAATGATAAATCGCTAAGGTTTCATCTAGGATCATCGCCGCCAGTATCGCCGCAAGAATAGGCATGAGATTAAAAAAGACGCTTGTGCGCTCGGCGCCGAGCTTGCCTATGCCGTTGATCCAAGCCCAAGGTGCGATGAGTGACGCGCCAAGGGCTGCATATAGAATGAGTGGCGCGGCTTGACTGCTGATGGCAACACTTGGAGCACTAAAAAGCAACGGGGTTAACATCAACACGGCAATAATGCCTTGAATATAAACCGATTCCCAAGTCGATATCGGTAGCTGCCAGCGCTTTAGCAATACCCCATAAAGCGCGTATACAAAGGCGCTAACCAGTAAGAGTAAATCCCCCTCGGTAACGCCAATGGCTAAATTGGCCATATCCCCATGACTTAGCATAAATACTAACCCCAGCAGCGAGATTAAGGTGCCGCCAAAGACTAAGGGCGTAAGTTTTTGTTTGAGCAGAGGCACAGCCAAAAACAGGCTGACCATAGGCACCAGCGAGTTGATCAATGCCATATTGGTGGCCGTTGTCGTTGCCGCGGCAAAGTAGGCAAGGCTTTGGTTTAACACCATTCCTAAGGCGGCTAAGCTGGCGAGTTTCGGCAGTAGAGGAATGATAGTGCGGCGATTTTTCCATACGGGTTTTAGCATAAAAGGCGTTAACACTAGCATGGCAAAAAACCAGCGGTAAAAGGCAATGGCTTCGGGGGCAATAATCCCAAAGGAAAGCTTGTTTACAATGGCGTTGCCTGCCCAGATCACTACGGCGAGCAAGGGAAATAAATACAGCATAGATAAGTCTTTATTGAGGTGAAGACGGGCTTATGCCGGGCGGCATAAACAGGTGTCAAAGGTTGAGTGCTATTATCTCTGGTCTTTTGTGATATAAATATCGCTTAAAAGACAATGTCAGTTCCTCGGCGGACAATAAATCCTAATGTGTATGCCAAGAATTGTTAGAAAGTACCTTTATTGGAGTACAGATGCGCCCTGTTTACCATCCTCTAGGGGCCGAACAGGCGCCAGTTGCAGATATTTTCTTTAACTATGAAGCCTTTTTGCCTAATACCATCACGCCTAAGCATCAACATACTTGGGGGCAAGTGCAGTTGATCAGTGGCGGCATTATGGAGTTACATGCGGCGGGGCAGCGATTGTTATCGCCGTCTCAATATGCGATTTGGGTACCTGCAGGCATAGAACATGAGAGCTATACCCGCCGCAGTATTCATTATTGTTCGATGAATATCGCCGCGAGTCGCTCGCTTGCCTTTCCCCGTGAGACTTGTTTACTCGCCGTAACCCCAATCGCACAGGCGATAGTGAATGATCTCCGGGCGCGGCAGATGAGCGTCGCTAAGAGCGATGCGGATAAACGTTTGGTTGAGGTGTTAATCGACCAGTTAGTTTTGGGGCAGGCGCAGCCGCAATTTTTACCTTCGAGTAGCGATAAGTTGTTACAGCCGATTTTACAGCAGCTTGAACTCGATCCCGCCAGCCAAAAGAGTCTTAACATTTGGGCGAGTGAACTGCATACCACAGAACGTACCCTTGCTCGGCGCTGCCAAGATAGCCTTGGAATGAGTTTTACTGAATTACGACAGCGACATAAGTTTATTTATTCGCTACAACTTTTACGTGAAGGCTTATCTATCAAGGAAGTTGCGCTGACCTTAGGCTACAACCAGACATCGCCCTATATAGTGATGTTTAAAAAATACGCCCAATATTCCCCAGAACAATACCGACGCCAGCTGGCATAAAAAAGGGCACAGCAATTGCTGCACCCTATTGCTGAATAAAAGAGAGGATTTAAGGGACTTTAATAACAGGAGTTAATCGGAGGCTTTTTGGCGGTTCCGTTTATCCTGACGTTTTTCTTTTAAGGTTTTCATCGGCGTTTTTTTCGCTTTTTCTTTACTCATGGAAAATACTCCCAAGTGAAGTGAGGCTATCGAGTGTAGCGCCGCGGTTCTCACTGATAGCTAAGCTCAAGTTTTCAGTTAATAAGCTTGAGATATTAAATAGGAAGAGCGAGTCCTTTAAATAACCTTCTTATTTTATGCTTAAGCGCTGCCATACCTTAGTCAATTTTTAAGAAGGTTAAATTTAGATTCACTTGCTTCAATGTATTTCGCGGCCAGTTAATAACTTCAAAATTTCTTCCTCCAATATATTGGTTTTTCTGTGCTAAATGCCGCCGCAAATAGCGAGTAAAAAGCATGTTGCCACTGAATTGAACATGCTTATTTTTTAAACTACTTTATTTTTTGGTTGTTTTTTGGCTAAACGGACATCTTTAATCATAAACAGCACTGGTTTACCTAAAATGCTCACCTCTGCCAGTTCACCCTTTGACAGCCCAAGTAAGCTGACACCCAAATCGGAGATAACAGAGAAGCGTCCTGCACTGGGTTTATGCCTTGGCGGATACACTAGCTCAATTTGGTACTCTTGTTGATCCTGCAGATTAACTAAGTGAATTTCCCGTCCCACAGTCACTTTATCACTCGACGCTTCAAGTTTTAGCTGTTCAAGCTTACTAATCACGCCTGCCAAAGCCATTGGGCGCAGTGAGGCGTTAAAACTGTTTTGTAAATAATAGGTTTCAGTTTTTAGAATAAAATTCTGGAAAAGACCGCTAAAAAAAGAATATGCCATTGCCGCCTCTGAAATAACAAAGTTAAAATATAAGCGTAGAAATTTAAAAGAGTAGTAGTTTTACTCTGTGCTTATTTCACAAAAAGTTATAATTCTGCCGAGCGCGAGTGACGCTCGGCTTAGACTGGGAATTTGAGCGAGAGGCGGATTGAGCTTACGACACTAGATGTGCTAGCTAATGCATGGGGAAATAGTGATGAAAATGCAGTGCTAAACATAGTGTTACATCTCCAGTCAAAAGTTGATATTCGATTGATTATTTATTTTTTGTATATCGATTTAGTATATCGGTCTTGCCATTAACTAAATCTTGCCATTAACTAAATAAGTAATTGCTTGGCTGATACCATAGGTCAAGTAAAAATATAAAGCAAGCCTGAAAATATAGAATCCTTTTAATAATTGAATCCTTTGAGTAATAGTTTTGTGGTTTTTATTAACCTTTGATATCGAAGAGTGCAAAAGCTTATTTCGGGAAAAAAGCCCATTTTTGTTCTCGGTCGCAGTTTTTAATTCGGGATTAAAAAGTTTTAGACTTCTAGATGTCTATCTGTTAGCTTGTTGAACATGCACAAATCCTGTGCAATTTTCAATGTCGATTGAATACTGGGCTGCTACGGATAAGGAAGGCAAAATGAAGCTTGAATCACTGGCATTACACCACGGTTATGAGTCAGAGGCGACCACTAAGGCGGCCGCGGTACCTATCTATCAAACGACCTCTTATACCTTCGATGATACCCAGCATGGTGCTGATTTATTTGACTTAAAAGTCGCTGGCAATATTTATACTCGGATAATGAATCCTACCACTAGCGTGCTAGAGCAACGTCTGGCGGCCATTGAAGGCGGCATAGGTGCGCTGGCTGTGGCATCGGGTATGGCGGCGATTACCTATGCAATTCAAGCCCTGACTCAAGTTGGCGATAATATTGTCAGTACCAGTCAGCTCTATGGCGGCACCTATAATCTGTTTGCCCATACGTTGCCGCGCCAAGGCGTTGAAGTGCGCATGGCGGCCTTCGATGATTTTGAAGGCTTAGATGAGTTGATTGATAACAAAACCAAGGCCTTGTTCTGCGAATCTATTGGTAATCCGGCGGGCAATATTGTCGATTTACAACGTTTAGCCGAGATTGCCCATAGGCATGGCGTGCCTTTAATAGTCGATAATACGGTCGCGACTCCAGTGTTATGTCGCCCCTTTGAGCATGGCGCCGATATCGTTATCCACTCTTTAACCAAATACATTGGTGGCCATGGCACAACGATTGGCGGGGTGATTATCGATTCTGGCAAGTTCGATTGGGTCGCTAATAAGGAAAGATTTGCCTTACTCAACCAAGCCGATCCTTCCTACCACGGCGTGGTTTACACAGAAGCCTTTGGCCCAGCTGCATTTATTGGCCGTTGCCGTGTGGTACCGCTGCGTAATACCGGCGCCGCACTGTCACCCCACAGTGCATTTTTACTGCTGCAAGGCCTTGAAACCTTAAGCCTTAGAATGGAGCGCCATTGCTCGAATGCCTTGGCATTAGCCGAATATCTGGTGCTGCATCCGGCGGTGAGTTGGGTAAACTACGGCGCCTTGCCGAGCAGCCCTTATCAGGATAATTGTCACAAGATCACTGGCGGCAAAGCCTCTGGAATCATTAGCTTTGGGATTAAAGCGGCCACGCCTGAAGAAGGTAAGCTTGCCGGTGGACGTTTTATCGATGCGCTGCAGATGATCCTGCGTTTAGTCAATATTGGCGATGCGAAGTCCTTGGCCTGTCACCCTGCGAGCACCACGCACAGACAGCTCGATGCCGATGAATTGGCGAGGGCGGGCGTGTCTGAGGATCTTATTCGTATCTCGGTGGGGATTGAGCATATCGACGACATTATTGCCGATGTGGCCCAGGCTCTCGATAGGGCATTAGTGAGCTAATAGCATTTAGTTCATCATTCATAGTGAAAACCTAAAAAGTCGCCATAGATTATTCGATGGCGGCTTTTTAGTGCGCAAAGGCATGTTAATACTGCGGGGTTACTTTTTCGCCTGCAGGATCACAAATTTACCGTTAGAGGCCACTGTGGTGCAGTTCTTAAATAAGCGCTGCAATTTCACATGGTAGGCCAGATGGCGGTTGCCGACGATATGTAAAATACCTCCGTCTTTTAAGCGGCGGCGAGCATCTAAAAACATCTGCCAGGCGATATGATCGGTAATGGCTTCGCCTTGGTGAAAGGGCGGGTTACACAGTACTAAATCCGGCTGCACATCATCGGGTAGATGCGTCATGCAATCGTCCCAATAGAAGTGGCCCTTATCTGCGGGCAATTGATTGCGTGCCCAGTTTGCCTTGGCCGATGCGACCGCCATTTCAGAATCATCGATAAAGTGGATATCAGCCTCTGGGAATAACTGGGATGCGCGTAACCCTAACACGCCATTGCCACAGCCGAGGTCGACAATGGTTTTAAAATCCCCCTTGGGCAGATTATCGAGCATGATACGTGCGCCAATATCGAGTTTATTGGCGGCGAATACATTACTTAAATTGCTGATCTCAAGTTGATATTCAGGTACGGCCCAAGTTACTTCTTTAGGTAAGGCTCTTGGTTTACCATCGCTTAAACAGGTGATCACTCGGGTGTTTTTCCAGGCTAAACTGGCGCTTGCTGGGCCTAAATGTTTCGCAAAGATATCGAGCAGGGCGCTATTGATTGATTTGGCTTTGGCGGCCACTAATACACGAGTGCCAGCGGGTAACACTTGTGACAGGCGCGTGAGCTGGTGGGCAAAGTAGCTTAAGTTTTTAGGTAACTTCATCAATACTAAGGCTAAGTTGTCTGGCAAAGTATCGCGGCTGGTAAACCATTGCAGATTATCCATAGGCAATTGATTGCGGATATGATTTTGCTCTGTGCCTAAAAAACTGGTTCTGGCATCGGTTTCAACAAAGAGCGGCCAACGTGGATTTCGTTTCGATAGCGCACAGCTTAAGGCGCCGAAACTGTCGTTGATAATGGCGGTTGGCACTGCGGCTTGTTCTGACTCAACAAGGCTCTTGAGTAAGTGTTCGTCGGCGGCATCCCAAGCTTGAAGATTAGATTCCTGCTGAGCTGGATACCGTAAAAGTTCGAGTTCAACACCCGCTACTGAAAATTGTGTTGTCATGTGCCACACTGCGCCAATAAATTTAAGGCGCAGATTATCGCAGATTTCACGATTGAGTGCGACGGCTCGCTGGGAGTATGTCTATGCAGCAAGGGAAGTTTGGATTCGATACTGAGGATGATTGCCCAACATCATTTAAACAAACGGATGCTCGAGGGGCTACCCTGTCGAATATCCCAGCGGCGCAGCCTAACCTTGAGCAGCAAGAGACGCAAGCGAAGCCGCCCATTACCTTAGTGCGCGGTTATCTTAATGCCGAGCAGCAAGCGGCATTATTGCAAGAAGCGCAGACTTATCCCTTGAGCCGCCCCGAAATCCAAGTTTTCGGTCAGTTTCACGCGATTCCTCGCCAACAAGTGTGGTTTGGTGATTTGGGCTGTGACTATCTATATTCAGGCCTTTTTATCCGCGCCTTACCTTGGCCTAAGTATGCCTATAAATTGAGGGAAAAACTCGCCCGGGATTTTGGCTTAGCGAGTAATGGCGTATTAGTGAATCGTTACGCCGATGGTAAAGAGTGTATGGGCGCCCACAGTGATGATGAGCCAGAAATCGCCCATGGCAGTGATATTGCCTCTATCAACCTTGGCGCTACCCGGGATTTTGTGATTAAACATAAACATAGCCAAGTAAAATACCGCATCAGTTTGCACAGTGGTGATTTGCTGATCATGCATTGGCCCATGCAGCGCGATTGGCTGCACAGTGTGCCTAAGCGATTAAAGGTTAAAGACCCCCGTTGGAACTACACTTTTAGGCAACTGGTAGTGAATTATCATGGCTAATAATTACCTTAAGATATGGCGTTGATATTGCGATTAATGTTGCAATAGAGTGAGTCATCATTAACAAAATTGGCCCGGTGAATTTGATCTTTTTAACTTGAAGCAGTACTCTGCGGCCACTGGATTTTCCCATTCTGAGATTCGACTATGTCCAATATGCACACGCAGGTTACAGTGGCCGAGACCATCACACAGAAGTTAACGGATAGCTTCTCGCCAATTCACTTAGAGGTTCTGAACGAAAGCCATCGTCACCATGTTCCGCCTAATTCAGAGACTCACTTTAAAGTGGTATTGGTGAGTGAGGAATTTGATGGGCTGCGCCTATTGGCACGTCATCGTTTAATCAATAACTGTTTAGCCCATGAGTTAGCCACAGGTGTGCATGCGCTTTCTATTCATACTTTTACCCCAAGTGAGTGGGATGCGAATGTGGAAGTTCCCCGTACCCCCAATTGCCGCGGTTAAGCGTTAACGGGTACTTGCGACTAAGCCACTTCCTCGGAAGTGGCTTTTTTGTTTTAGGTCACTTCCTCGGAAGTGGCTTTTTGTATTAAGTCACATGGAGGGCATTCTTTAGTTTCCCTGCTGAATTTTCTGTGTTAACAATATGTTCTATTTTGTGGGTGTTTAGCGCGCATCAAGGTGCTTAATACTTCTCGTAAAGAACGCTGACTCAGGTTTAATAAAGAGGGGTGATTGAAACTAGGGAGTGTATAAGATGTATAGGTTTGGGCCCCTGCTTTTGACTCTGTTGCTTGTGGTGCTTAGCGGTTGCAAGCCGCCGGCAGGCAATGCGGGAAATGCATCAGGAGAGCCGGGCAGCACGCTATCATCTAGTCCCCAAGTTATCGAGTGGCGTCTTGCAACTTCTTGGCCTAAAAATTTCCCCGGTTTAGGCATGGCCCCCGAGCGTTTTGCCCGCCTTGTCGATGATATGTCCAATGGCCGCTTAAAGATCCTGGTCCATGGCGCAGGTGAATTGATGCCCGCCTTTGCCGTATTCGATGGTGTCAGTCAGGGCAAAATTCAAATGGCCCATGCCGCTTCTTATTACTGGAAGGGTAAGACACCCGCGGCGCAATTCTTTTCCTCTATTCCCTTTGGTATGACGGCCCAAGAAATGAATGGCTGGCTGCACTATGGTGGCGGTATGGCGCTTTGGGAAGAAGTGTATCGCCCCTTTGGGGTGATACCGCTGGCGGGCGGTAATACGGGGATGCAAATGGGCGGCTGGTTCAATAAGCCGATAAACACTATTGCCGATTTTAAAGGTTTGAAGATCCGTATGCCGGGCTTAGGCGGCGAAGTGTTAAAACGAGCCGGTGCCGTCCCCGTAAATATGGCGGGCCGTGAACTCTATGGCGCGCTGCAAACGGGGTCGATTGATGCGGCTGAATGGGTGGGACCATTAAACGATCTTGCCTTTGGTTTGCATAAAGTGGCTAAGTACTACTATTACCCCGGCTGGCATGAGCCGGGTTCTAATATGGAGTTTTTAATCAATAAAGCCGCCTTCGAGGCACTTCCTAAGGATTTGCAGGCCATTGTGAAGGTCGCGGCTAGGGCCATAAACCAAGATATGCTCGATGAATATACGACCCGCAATGTGACAGCCCTTAATATCTTAGTCAAAGATGAGGGGGTTGAGTTAAGGGAATTTCCCGCCCAAGTGCTAACAGAACTTGAGCAGATTTCCTTGAGAGTGATTGAAGAACAAGCTAATCAAGACCCTTTAATGCGTAAAGTTTACGATGCCTACCACGTCTATGAACAAGGCGTACGTCAGTATCATAAAATAGCCGAGGATGCCTACAGCCAACAAAGGCAACAATAATCGCCAGAGTTGTTATTAAATGGTCATATTAGCGGCGGATTTATATGAGATGATTTCATCTTACCTTATCTTGTTATCGACCTAATTCATTTGATGATATGCTGGCAATCTATATAGACAGTGACAGTGGCGTTGATGTCGCCCTGAGAATTTGGAGGTCCCTATGCCATTACTTGATAGCTTTACCGTTGACCATACTCGAATGAATGCACCCGCAGTCCGAGTCGCTAAACATATGAGCACGCCAAAGGGCGATGCGATTACGGTATTTGATCTGCGTTTTTGTGCGCCGAATAAAGAGATCCTCAGCGAGCGTGGTATTCACACTCTGGAGCATTTATTTGCAGGCTTTATGCGCGATCACTTAAATGGCAATGACGTTGAAATTATTGATATTTCACCCATGGGTTGTCGCACTGGTTTTTATATGAGTTTGATTGGTGAGCCAACAGAGCGCCAAGTGGCCGATGCATGGTTGGCTTCAATGGAAGATGTACTCAAAGTCGTTGAGCAATCAGAGATCCCTGAGCTGAACGAATACCAGTGTGGCACCTATGAAATGCATTCATTAGAGCAGGCACAGGATATCGCCCGTAATATTATTGCGGCGGGCGTGAGTGTGAATCGCAATGATGATCTGAAATTAAGCGATGAGATCCTCGGCAAACTCTAAGTCTTAACCGCCCTTAATACTGAAAGTGGCAGTTTAGCGTTATAGCTACAGATAGAAGAAAGCGACAATGTCGCTTTTTTTTTGGAATAAATTCAGCTATTTTACAACTTAATAACAAAAACACCGTACGCTAACAAACACTTTTGGGAGCTTGGTATGTCTAGTCACTATTTTGCAGTATCGCTTACCGCGGCTGCGGTTTCGCTCGTTTGCTCAAATGTTCTCTCTGCCAACCCGCTTTACTATCAAACCCTAGAACTCAGCGAACTCCATGATAACTATCACAGCAGTGATGATGTGATGATGCTCAGTCATTTGAATTCATTAACCTTACTGCCCGCCGATCACAGTGGTAATACGGCCAATGTCGGTATGCGTTCGGCTAGCCAAGGTGTGGCGGTGATGCAAGACAGGGTGTATTTCTCTCCTGCGCCCTACAGTGCACCACAGTTACAGCTACTGCCGCATCTTTTGCAGCAACAGAGTGTTACCGTTACCCCCCTCGCGGATATGGCCGTTGGCGGACAAGGTGCGTTTGGGGTGATAAATTACCAGAGTCTAGCCATTGCTGATCACGCGCAGAATGCCAGTCTAATGGTCGAAGGCACGACCGACTCGGATTTTAATGCGGGTATGAACTGGGGGGTTAAACAAAAAGAATATGGTATGGTGCTGGCGGCAAATTATAGCCAAAATCAAGGTGATGGATACTTTCTCAATGATAGTGATGCCGACAGGCGAACCACAGATATTCTCTTCAAAATGAATGCCTCTAGCCTGCTCGGCGCCCGAAGCCCACAGGTGACAGAATTTACCTATCAATTTATCGATGATGATAGTTACCGCTCACAATTGGGATTGACTGAGGCCGACTGGCTCAAGGATCCGCTCATGCTTTATTCTGCGAGTGCAGAGGATGAGCACCAAGGGCGACACCATAAATACCAGCTTTCACATCAAGTGTCCCTAGGAAGCAGTAAAGTGGTTACCGACTTTTACTACCAATCCTATTCACAGCAATTAAATCAATTAAGCCAATTCAACGGTCAGGACATTGATACTCAGAACCTTGCTGCTATTGCCGCATTCGATCGACAGCCCACAGCCGATGGGGCAGAACTCACAGCCCTAATGCAGGACAATGACTACAGCTCTTTTGGCACTCAAACCCAATCGATCACTCAGTACGGTGAGCATCAAGTGATTTATAGTGCCCGTTATCATACCGATAAAGCCGAAATGCGTTTTGCTGAGCAACAGGGACAATGGCTGGCAGACAGAAGCATTGCTGGTGGTGCCGCTACGGATATCTTGGCTTACACCGATGATGCGACCGCTCTCACTTCCGCCATTGATTCATTGTTCAATTGGCAAGGGCTGCAAATCAAGTTAGCACTCACTTATGAGCATGTGGATGTGAGCCGCGAAGTTAACTTAGATTATGCTGGGCTCGAGGCGGTGGAGTTTTCCGATAGTGATTGGATGCCACAATTAGGGGTGTTATACGACGCGGGAGATTGGCGTTTTAGCACTGATATACGCCGAGCCTGGAGCGCGGCAAGTGCGGGCAATAGTGAACAAGAAGCGCAGGTTTCGCTCCATTATCAAGTCAGTGCCCAATACGCCAGTGACGGCATGAGCGCCGACATTAAAGCCTATGTTCAAGAGTTTGATAATCTGCATGTGGGCTGCGATGCCTATTCAATGTGCTCAGATGCGCGCTTGTTAGCCCAAGAAAATGTGCCAGATGTGCTCACTTATGGTGTGGAACTCAGCCTAGGTTATCGCTGGGATCTCGGTGAAGTGCAGTTACCTTTGGGGCTGAATTATCAATATCTGAGTTCTGAATATCAAATCAATACCTGTACCGCTATCCAAGGTTGTGTCTCAGCGGGGGATAAATTGGCCTGGTTACCCGAGCAGCAACTGCAATTCAGTGCCGGGGTTAACTATGCCGAATATGGTGTTAATTTAAATGCCTTTTATCAGTCTGAGCGGGAATTAACGCAATTTGGCTCTGAGCTGCAAACGGTGTCGAGTCAATGGCGGGTCGATTTAGCGGCCAGTTATCAATTTGACCGTCACCATGAATTTTATTTTCGTATCGAAAATCTCTTAGATGAGTCACTGGTCACAACAGCATCAAATAGCGGAATTCGATCAGAAAATGGACGGATCAGCTATTTAGGTTACCAATGGCGTTTCTAAGCTTAGTGTAAATATTGTTTGAATTTTATTCGGTGATAGATAAGAAAAATACTATTGGGGAGTTTTATAGACTCCCACTACTTTTTGCTAAATTAAATCTTTAGAAATTAATGTTATAGTATTTGCCGACCGTAATATTCTCTCTTTCTGATCCGTCACTAGGTTGGAAGGTGAACGCCGTAGCGCATGATTCTTTTAAATCCGTATTTTAGGTTTGAAAACACCTATAATTTTCGTGGCGATGCCAAGTCAATTGGGGTAAAATGCGCGCGACCAGCGTGATTGCGATCGCATTTCTGTGATAAATCTGCGCTAGCTCAATGCAGTAGGTTTTGTTTAAAACCTCAGTATTTAGCAGGAACGCGGCGCATTGTCTTTCCTTCAAAACGTAGTGCTTGTGGATATGATTACAATTAAGAAAGGATTGGAACTGCCTATAGCAGGCGGACCAGAGCAAGTTATCCATAATGGCCCAGCCATTAAACATGTAGCTACTTTGGGTGAAGAGTATATTGGCTTACGTCCTACGATGAAGATCAAAGTGGGCGATAAAGTACAAAAAGGTCAGGTTCTTTTTGAAGATAAGAAGAATTTAGGCGTTAAATATACGGCTTTAGCCAGTGGTACTATATTAGACATTAACCGGGGCGCCCAGCGTGTGCTGCAGTCTGTCGTTATTCAAGTGGAAGGCAACGAAAGCGTTACCTTTGCTAAGTATGACGCCACTGCACTCGATACGCTCGACTCGCAACTGGTCCGTGACAATCTGATCGAATCAGGTTTATGGACTGCATTGCGTACACGTCCTTTCAGCAAAGTTCCTGCTGTAGATTCATCTGCCGCTGGTATTTTTGTAACCGCGATTGATACTCAACCCCATGCTGCCGATCCCGTTGTGGTGATCCGCGAGCATAAAGAAGATTTTGCTAATGGTCTTAAAGTCTTAGCAAGACTCACTGAAGGTAAAGTCTACCTTTGTAAAGCGCCTGGCGCCGATATCCCTGCCGCAAACGCCCAAGTTGAAGAATTTGCCGGTGTGCACCCTGCAGGATTAGTCGGTACTCACATTCACTTCTTATTGTCTGCCTCTGCAAAACGTACTGTTTGGCATATTGGTTACCAAGATGTAATAGCCATTGGTCAGCTATTTACGACGGGTGAGCTCAATACCGAACGTGTGGTTGCGATTGCCGGTCCTAAAGCGGCCAAACCAAGACTGGTTCGTACAGTATTGGGTGCAAGCATGGCTGAATTGACTGCTGGCGAAGCCTTAGATGGTAATGTACGTGTTGTTTCAGGTTCTGTTCTGAACGGTCGTACCGCCGTTGGCCCGCAGGGGTATTTAGGTCGTTACCATGTTCAAGTGAGTCTGTTAGAAGAAGGTACAGAGAAAGAATTTTTAGGCTGGGTATTACCAGGCTCAAATAAATATTCAATTACTCGTGCATTCTTAGGACATCTTGCTCCTTCTCGTCTGTTCAGTATGACGACCAGTACAGGTGGTTCAGACCGCGCTATGGTACCCATTGGTAACTACGAGCGTGTTATGCCTCTGGACATTCTTCCTACTATGTTGTTGCGTGACCTGATTTCGGGTGACTTCGACGGTGCTGCTACCTTGGGCGCATTAGAGTTAGATGAAGAAGATCTCGCACTGTGTACGTTCGTATGCCCAGGCAAGTATGACTACGGTTCATATCTGCGTGACTGTCTAGATACGATCGAGAGGGAAGGCTAATGAGCTTGAAAGATTTTTTCGAACGTATTGAACCCGACTTTGAAAAAGGCGGTAAATACGAAAAGTTTTATGCCCTATTCGAAGCGGCATACACCATTTTTTATACCCCGGGTAAAGTGAACAAGGGCAAAACCCACGTTCGCGATAACCTCGACCTAA
Source organism: Shewanella putrefaciens (assembly GCF_016406305.1). Taxonomy (NCBI): domain Bacteria; kingdom Pseudomonadati; phylum Pseudomonadota; class Gammaproteobacteria; order Alteromonadales; family Shewanellaceae; genus Shewanella; species Shewanella putrefaciens. The sequence goes on along the minus strand of NZ_CP066369.1, from coordinate 3,452,793 downwards.
AACGTATGATGATTACGGTTTGGGCCTGTGCTTTCCCCGCGATGTTCGTGGGTATGTACAACGTAGGTTTACAAGCTCAATTAGCGCTCGTGGCTGGTTTTGCGACCCCTGACGTATGGCAAGTGAGCTTGTTTAGCATGTTCGGTACCGAACTGACGGCAAACTCTGGCTGGCCTGCACTGATGTGGTATGGCGCCTGTTTCTTCCTACCTATCTACGCGGTGACGTTTGCCGTCGGTGGTATCTGGGAAGTGCTGTTTGCCTCTGTCCGCGGTCATGAAGTCAACGAAGGTTTCTTCGTTACCTCTATCCTGTTCGCTTTAACGCTGCCAGCAACTATCCCATTATGGATGGTGGCGCTGGGTATCACCTTCGGTGTGGTCGTGGCGAAAGAAGTGTTCGGTGGTACAGGGCGTAACTTCTTAAACCCAGCACTCGCGGGTCGTGCCTTCCTGTTCTTCGCGTATCCGCTGAACATGTCAGGTGATACCTCATGGGTTGTGGCTGACGGTTACTCTGGTGCAACTGCACTGAGCCAAGCGGCATCTGGCACCTTAGATTACGCCATTAACCAAAACTGGTGGGATGCGTTCTTCGGTTTCATTCCTGGTTCTGTCGGTGAAGTGTCTACATTAGCGATTCTGTTAGGTGGTCTGGTCATCATCTATACCCGTATTGCTTCATGGCGCATTGTTGGTGGTGTGATGGTGGGTATGATTGCCATTTCTACGCTGCTTAACTTTGTCGGTAGTGACACTAACCCAATGTTTGCAATGCCTTGGTACTGGCACTTAGTGTTAGGTGGTTTTGCGTTTGGCATGATGTTTATGGCGACAGACCCAGTGTCAGCGTCATTCACTAACCAAGCTAAATGGGCATACGGTATCTTGATCGGTGCAATGGCTGTGTTTATCCGCGTGATTAACCCTGCATTCCCAGAAGGCATGATGTTAGCGATTCTGTTTGCTAACCTGTTCGCGCCATTGTTCGACCACTTCGTGGTTCAGGCAAATATCAAGCGGAGGATTGCCCGTGGCTAGTAATAAAGATTCGTTCGGCAGAACGTTATTTATCGTCGTTGGCTTATGTCTAATTTGTGCGATATTTGTGTCTACTGCAGCAGTGTTACTGCGCCCAACTCAAGCGGAAAATAAACTGCTTGATAAGCAAAAGTACATTCTGGAAGCCGCTGGTCTTATCGATACTAAAGCGGGCAAAGTGACCAAAGCGCAAATTTTGGAAACTTATGGTAAACACATCGAAGCTAAACTGGTTAACTTGAAAACCGGTGATTGGGTTGAGGGTGTGAATGCTGATACTTTCGATCAACGCAAAGCCTCTCGTGATGTGAAAACCTCATTTGTACCTGAGAACGACATTGCTTCTGTGAAGCGTGTTGCAGAGGATGCAGTGGTTTATTTGGTTCGTGATGAACAAGGTAAATTGACTAGCGTGATCCTGCCCGTTCACGGTTATGGTCTGTGGTCGACTATGTATGCCTTCCTCGCGTTAGATGCTGATCTCAACACGATTCAAAGCCTAGTTTACTACGAGCAAGGTGAAACCCCTGGCTTAGGTGGCGAAGTGCAAAATGCCCAGTGGAAAGCAAAATGGCATGGCAAAAAGTTATTTGATGAGCAAGGTAACATTGCCATCAGCGTAACTAAAAACCCTGCTGTGGCTAGCTCTGAATACGGTGTAGACGCATTATCTGGTGCGACACTGACCAGTAACGGTGTGCAACATTCACTGACATTCTGGTTAGGTAAAGAAGGTTTTGCGAGTTTCATTGAAAAAGCACGCAATGGAGGTCTCAGCTAATGTCTGACGCTAAAGAACTGAAACAGGTTCTGACAGGACCTATAGTCAACAACAACCCGATTGCATTACAAGTTCTTGGTGTATGTAGTGCGTTAGCGGTAACGAGCAAGCTCGAAACTGCATTGGTCATGGCGTTGGCATTAACTGCGGTAACTGCGTTTTCGAACCTGTTTATCTCAATGATCCGTAATCATATTCCTAGCAGTGTGCGTATTATCGTACAGATGACCATTATTGCCTCTTTGGTAATCGTGGTTGACCAATTGCTGCAGGCTTATGCTTATCAGATTTCTAAGCAATTATCGGTATTCGTCGGCCTTATCATTACGAACTGTATCGTAATGGGACGCGCCGAAGCCTACGCGATGAAAACACCGCCAATGATGAGCTTTATGGATGGTATCGGTAACGGTTTAGGTTACGGTGCAATTCTGTTAGCCGTTGGCTTCGTACGTGAACTGTTTGGTAACGGTTCTCTGTTCGGTGTTGAAATCCTGCACAAGATCTCTGATGGTGGCTGGTATCAACCAAACGGTCTGCTACTACTGCCTCCGAGTGCGTTCTTCCTGATCGGTGTTCTGATTTGGATTATTCGTACCTATAAGCCAGAGCAAGTTGAAGCAAAAGGGTAAGTGCGATGGAACATTATATTAGCCTGTTAATTCGCTCTGTTTTCATTGAAAACATGGCACTGGCCTTCTTCCTTGGTATGTGTACTTTCTTGGCTGTGTCTAAGAAAGTGACCACCGCCATGGGCCTAGGGATTGCGGTAGTTGTAGTGTTAACTATCTCTGTTCCTGCTAACCAAGTTATCTATCAAGGGCTGCTCGCTCCTGGTGCTCTCGCTTGGGCTGGCGCACCTGAAGCCGATTTAAGCTTCTTGAAATTCATTACCTTTATCGGTGTGATTGCAGCTTTGGTTCAAATTCTGGAAATGGCACTGGATAAGTACTTTCCACCTTTGTACAACGCCTTAGGTATCTTCTTACCTTTGATCACTGTGAACTGCGCGATTTTCGGTGCGGTATCATTCATGGTTGAGCGTGACTACAAACTCGGTGAGAGTGTGGTGTTTGGTTTCGGCTCTGGAGTAGGTTGGGCATTAGCTATCGTATTGATGGCCGGTATCCGTGAGAAGCTGAAGTATGCCGACGTGCCTAACGGCCTGCGTGGTTTAGGTATTACCTTTATTACCGCTGGTTTAATGGCCTTAGGTTTCATGTCGTTTTCTGGCGTGTCGCTGTAAGGGACACCAAACGGCTTCTTGAATTGGACCTTCTAAGGATAAGTTAATGGATATTCTTGGTATTTTTAAATCTACTCCGCTCGAGGTTTACCTCGGTGTGAGTATGTTTACTGCTATCGTCCTCATCTTAGTATTAGTGATTTTATTCGCTAAATCTAAACTTGTGGCGAGTGGTGACATCACGATCGGCATCAATGACGATCCTGAAAAAGCGATTAAAACCGGTGCGGGCGGTAAGCTGTTAGGCGTTTTAGCCAATAGCGGTATCTTCGTATCGAGTGCCTGTGGTGGCGGTGGCTCATGTGGCCAATGTCGCGTGGTGATTAAGTCTGGTGGTGGTGATATTCTGCCAACTGAACTTGACCACATCAGCAAAGGTGATGCCCGTAAAGGTTGTCGTCTTTCGTGTCAGGTTAACGTTAAGAACGATATGGAAATCGAGCTTGACGAAGAAATCTTCGGTATCAAAAAATGGGAATGTACTGTTATCTCTAACGATAACAAAGCCACTTTCATTAAAGAACTGAAGCTACAAATTCCTGATGGCGAATCAGTTCCATTCCGCGCAGGCGGTTATATCCAAATTGAAGCGCCAGCTCACCATGTTAAATATGCAGACTTCGACGTGCCTGCAAAATACCGCGGTGACTGGGAACACTTTGGTTTCTTCAATCTTGAGTCTAAGGTTGATGAAGAAACGATTCGTGCTTACTCAATGGCTAACTACCCAGAAGAGTTTGGCATCATCATGCTGAACGTGCGTATTGCTACGCCTCCACCACGTAATTTGACACTGCCTTGCGGTAAGATGTCATCTTACATTTGGAGCTTAAAAGCGGGCGATAAAGTGACGATTTCTGGTCCATTCGGTGAGTTCTTCGCGAAGGATACCGATGCAGAAATGGTGTTTATCGGCGGCGGTGCGGGTATGGCACCAATGCGTTCGCACATTTTCGACCAACTCAAGCGCCTTAAGTCTAAGCGTAAGATGAGTTTCTGGTACGGTGCGCGTTCTAAGCGTGAAATGTTCTACGTGGAAGACTTCGACGGCCTCGCCGCTGAGAATGAAAACTTCGTATGGCATGTGGCGCTGTCCGATCCTCAACCAGAGGACAATTGGGACGGTTATACTGGTTTTATTCATAACGTATTGTATGAAAACTACCTGAAAGATCACGAAGCCCCAGAAGATTGCGAGTTCTACATGTGTGGACCTCCAATGATGAACGCTGCCGTAATTGGTATGTTGAAAAATCTTGGTGTCGAAGATGAAAACATCCTACTGGATGACTTCGGCGGCTAATGTTCATTAGCCTGAGATGAAAAAAGTTGCAGATGTTGAGGACCATCTCTCATCTGCAACTTTTGCATTTAAGGGCACAATAAAGAGTTGTTGGTCACTATGTCTAAGACCTTAGCGTTAAAAACCGCAATGTTAAAAACCTCAGTGTTAAAGCATTCAGTGAACTGGCTAGTCCTCCTTGGGCTGGCCTTTTTTATTTCGGGCTGTACAAAACCGGACGAAGTGATTTCATTAGCCGGTAGCACTATGGGCACGACTTATCACATTAAAGTCGTTTCGAATAAGCAGATGCCGACGGCGCAATTACTACAGGCAGAAATTGATCTGGCGCTTGAGTTAGTCAATGATCAAATGTCTACCTATCGCCCTCATTCAGAATTATCCCGTTTCAACCAACTGCCATTAGAGCAGAGTGTTGAAGTTTCTGCCGATACCATTAAAGTGGTGCAGGAAGGCATACGTCTCTATGACGTAACCGATAAAGCCTTGGATATCACCCTTGGGCCATTAGTGAATCTATGGGGATTTGGGCCTGATAAGCGTCCAACTCAAGTGCCATCACAGGCCGATATTGATGCGGCTAAAGCGAAAACCGGTATCCACGAACTTTCTATCGAAGGCAATCGTTTAAGTAAACACAACGCCCATTTGTATGTGGATCTATCATCAATTGCCAAGGGCTTTGGTGTCGATAAGGTGGCCTCTATTTTAGATAAGTACCAGGCAACGGGTTACTTAGTGGAAATTGGCGGCGAGCTAAGCATTAAAGGTACTAAGAGTGATGGCAGTTCTTGGCGCGTGGCGATAGAAAAACCCACAGATGATGGTATGGCAGTGCAACAGGTGATTGAGCCGGGCACTATGGCTATGGCCACTTCAGGGGATTATCGCAATTATTATGAAGAAGACGGTCAACGTTTTACCCATATAATTGATCCACGTACTGGTTTACCTGTAAATCATAAGCTAGCCTCTGTGACCGTGCTGCATAAAGAGTGTATGACGGCCGACGGTTTTGCGACGGCGATGATGGTTTTAGGCACAGAAGCATCATTGGAGCTTGCCAAGAAGGAACACTTGGCGATAATGCTAATAGAAAAGCAAGGTGAAGGATTTAAAGTCTATTATAGTGACGCCTTCAAGCCTTTCCTTAAGTAGTTGGAGTAAACATGAGCACTTTTATCGCGGCATTTGTGATTTTGTTATTGTTCTTTTTGCTGATGTCGATAGGTTATCTCATTAAGCGCAAAGCCGTTGAAGGAAGCTGTGGCGGTTTGGGTGTACTAGGGATTGAAAAAGCCTGCGATTGTGATGATCCCTGCGACAAGCGTAAGCGTCGCATGGCTGCTGAAGAAGCGCGCCGTGAGAAGCTAACCAAAGACCGAATTATTTAACCCCTCTTAATCGACAATAGCCTCCTACCTAGGAGGCTATTTTTTGCCTGAAACTTACCAGCCTAGACGATTCACTTAAATTTATCCTTGGGATATGAGGTAGATAGCGTGCTAATCTAAGTGAAAATGAGAATGTTTTTTATCTTTAAGTTTGTGAAAAATAAAGAAAATTTGAGTTAGTCGATAAATTGTACTAGGCTAGAAGCTTGATTTAGATCAATCTTTTTCCCTTTAACAAGGATCGTAACTTATGAAAGGTCATCCAAAAGTGGTTGGGCAACTGAATCGGGTGCTTACCTGTGAGTTGACGGCCATCAATCAATATTTTCTCCATGCTCGAATGTTTAAACATTGGGGCCTAGAAAAGCTCAATCACGTCGAATACAAAAAATCCATTCAAGATATGAAACACGCCGATAAGCTTATCGAGCGGGTGCTGTTTTTGGAAGGACTGCCGAATCTGCAGCAACTTGAAAAGTTACGCATTGGTGAACATAGCCAAGAAATGCTCGACTGCGATCTAGCCATGGTGCAAGAGCAGCTAACACTGCTGCGCGATGCGATTAGCCTGTGTGAAGCCGAGCAGGATTATGTCAGTCGCGATCTGCTAGAAGATATTCTTGAAGATGAAGAAGAGCACTTAGATTGGCTCGAATCACAGCAGGAGCTAATTAGCTTAACCGGTATTCAAAATTATCTGCAGTCACAAATGAGTGAGTCATAGGAGCGAAATATGAAAGGCGATAAAGACGTTATCGATGCATTAAATCGACTCCTAACGGGAGAACTCTCGGCGATGGATCAGTATTTTGTCCATGCCCATATGTACGAAGATTGGGGGCTAAACGAACTCTATGAGCGGATCGCCCATGAATCGGATGATGAGAAAGGTCATGCGGCAAAACTGGTACAACGTATTTTATTCCTCGAAGGCGTGCCTAATGTGGCGGCCCGTGAGGCATTAAATATCGGCTCAAATGTGGAACAGATGCTGCGTAACGATCTCGCCTACGAATATAAGGTTGCCGATGATTTGCGTAAAGTCATTGCCCTGTGTGAGCAGAAGCAAGATTACCAGACCCGTGAAATTCTCGAAGTATTACTCGACGATACTGAGTCTGACCATATGTATTGGCTCGAAAAACAACTCGGACTAATTGACCGAATTGGTTTGCAAAATTATCTGCAAACGAAAATGTAGTTAAAGTTGCACCTCAAATTAAGGCCAGTTAAGTCATTTAACTGGCTTAATGTTATCAAGTCCACTTAAGAGACAAAGCTTGCCTTGAGCAGGTTTGGACGAGTACGGCTCCCGCATAATTAGAGTATATAGCCTAATTGACTGCCAAATAGGTCTTTCACCAACTCATCCTCTGTGATCTATATCAAATTTAGCAAATAGTGTTAAACGACTATTCCTGTGTCTTTACAAATACTTGTTTACGTATTTTCTGAGCATTTCATCTGTTGTTAGTCGGTAAAAATTGTTACCGTGTGAAACTGTTTTTGTACGCCTTTTGTCAGTTATAGCTCAGCCAGACGGGAAGATTAATGGAATATATAAAACGCTCTCTCAGTTTACAGTTGGTGGTGACTATCGTTGGTGCACTTGCTGTACTCCTCACTTTAGTTGCTGCTTTGCTTGTTAATAAAGAAAGTAACAATACCCGTAAGCAAGTGGATGCGGATATTTCGGCGCTGGTAGCCTTAAAAGCCAACGAAATCAGTGGTTACTTTATTGCCAAGGGGCAAGTGATCCATTCAGTGTTTGCCGAGCCCGGGTTAGTTAATTGGTTTAGTCAGTACCATGCCCGCGGCAGTAACCTCGCCACTGATGCGCAGTACCAAGATATTATTCGTTATTTTAAGTCGTTCTCTGAGCGTGATAGCGATGTGAAGTCAGTGTTCTTTGGCTCGGCCAATACCTTTGAATATTTTGATTTAAATGGCCGTTTCGATGGCGATCCTAACTATTACACCAATAAACGCCCTTGGTGGCAGGAGGCGATTGACCAGCGCGGTCTGTTTGTTGGCGATCCCGCAGTCGATGCCAACGACGGTTCTATTTCTGCGACGGTTAAAACCCCTGTCTATGGGGCCAATGGCGAGCTTATCGGCATTGGTGGTATGGATATTTTGATCGACACCATAGGCAAAAACCTTTTGGCACCAATCAAATACCGTAATTTCGGTCAAGCTTTCTTGATGACGGATGAAGGCAAGTTGGTGTATTTCCCTGGTTTCTCCGAGCGTTTTCCTCCGGGGTCCTTAGCCAATCAAATTGATAGTCAATTTAAGGACACTGCAGGTTTTACCGCCCTAAGACAGCAGATGCAGCGTGAGCCTGAGGGGTTTGCTGAAGTCACCTTCAATGGCATTTCCCAGCGGGTGGTATTTGTGTCTGTCGGCGGCGATTATCCAAAACAAAAATGGCACTTAGCCTTTATGTTGCCCCACGAAGTGATTGAAGCACCCGTTACGGCGGCATTTTGGAATGCCTGTTTTGTCGCCATCGGCATTATGATCTTAGTGGGGATGACGGTTTGGTTGATGTTACTGCCCTTTAGACGTCAGTTGTCTAAGTTGCTCGATGCGATGGAAGACATTGCCGAAGGTGATAGCGATTTATCCCAACGTATTCTTATGCAGCGGGAAGATGAGTTAGGTAAGTTGGGTGATGCTTTTAATCGCTTCGCCGAGAAAGTGCAGCATATGCTGTTGGATACTCGAAGTTTAACCCAAGAGGTGGGCACGGGTGTTGTCGATGCGCGGCAGATCTGTGACTTAGCCGTATCGTCGGTCTCATCGCAGAAGCAACAGATAGATTCGGTTGCCACCGCCGCAACTCAAATGGCGCAAACCAGCCAAGAAATGGCCGTGAGTGCCCAGCGGGCGAATGATTTTGCCGAGAAGGCGCAAACTCAGGCCAGCGATGGTACGCAAATCGTTTCCCGCGCGACCGAAGGCATGAAGGCGCTATCCCAGCAGGTGATTGAAGCGGCGAAAGTGATTAAACACCTACGCAGCAGCTCAGAGCAAATCGGTGAAGTCCTGAGTGTTATCCGTAATATTGCCGAGCAAACCAATCTACTCGCATTGAATGCGGCGATTGAAGCGGCGCGGGCGGGGGAGCAGGGCCGTGGCTTTGCCGTAGTGGCCGATGAAGTACGTACTTTGGCATCCCGTACCCAAGATTCTACCGCCAATATTCAAGGAATTATCCAAACGCTGCAACAGAGTGCCCTGCAAGCGGAGCAAGTGATGGAGTCGGGCGTCGAGCAGGCGAAAGCGGGTCAAGTGTTAACGACTCAGGTTGAAGCGGCGCTGAATGACATTGCCACGGCGATCATGTCTATCCAGCAGCAGACGGTAGAAATTACCGTTGCTATCGGTCAGCAAGCTGTGGTGGCCGAGGAAGTGGCGCAAAATGTCGAGAATGTGCGTGGGCTATCGGATCAGTCTTTGTTATCGAGCCAGGATTTGTCCCAAAGCCTGCAGGGTTTTGAGCATATGACCCGTGAACTCAGCCGCAATATCGGCCAATTCAAGATCTAAACCTGAGTGAGGCAGCGTGTTCACTAATATGCTGACGGCTTGCTAACTTAGCCCATGCATTAACGAATTATTCCCCCATAAAAGGAGCCTAGGCTCCTTTTACTTTTCGCCTTATTCCATGTAAATCGGCTAGCGGCACTTGATTACTGTTTTTATATACAGTATTTTGGCGTTGGAGGAATTCAACGTGCGAAAAATTATTCACATCGATATGGACTGCTATTTTGCCGCAGTGGAAATGCGCGACTTTCCCGAGTACCGTGGCAAGCCGTTAGCCGTGGGCGGTAGCAGCGATCGCCGTGGAGTGATCAGCACTTGCAGCTACGAGGCGCGTAAATTTGGTGTACGTTCGGCGATGGCGACCGCCTATGCCCTTAAGTTGTGTCCCGATCTTATTTTGGTACCTGGGCGGATGCAGGTTTACAAAGAAGTGTCGCTGCAAATTCGTGAAATTTTCTCCCGCTATACCCCATTGATTGAACCGCTTTCCTTAGATGAAGCCTATTTAGATGTGAGTGAGTGCCAACAATATAAGGGCTCTGCGACTTTGATTGCTAAGGCCATTCGCCGCGATATCTTAGCCGAAACAGGGTTAACCGCTTCGGCGGGCATAGCCCCGGTGAAGTTTTTAGCTAAGGTCGCCTCGGATCTGAATAAACCAAACGGCCAATATGTGATTACCCCAGAGACGCTTCCCGAGTTTGTTAAAACCCTATCGCTACGTAAAATTCCCGGTGTCGGCAAAGTCACCGCCGAAAAGCTTGCTTCACTCGGGCTTAACACCTGTGGCGATGTGCAGCGCTATTCGAAACAAGAGTTACTTGCCCGATTCGGTAAATTTGGCGGAGTCTTGATTGAACGTTCCCAAGGAATCGATGAACGGGGTATTTCCATCGGCCAAGAGCGCAAATCCGTCGGGGTTGAAACCACGCTGGCGAAGGACATTTATACTCTAGAGCAGTGCCAACAGGTGATGCCGGGATTGATCCAAGAATTAGCCCTACGTTTAAGTCGCAGCGCTAAGGAGCGCAAAATTCATAAGCAAGTCGTTAAACTCAAGTTTAACGATTTCAAGCAAACCACCATAGAGCACCGCAGCGATGAAGTCTCGATTGTCATGTTCTACGAGCTACTGGCGCAGGCGATGGCAAGGCAAGAGGGGCGCGGCATTCGCCTATTAGGTATTTCAGTGGGGCTCGCCGATTCTATCCTCACCGCCTCCGAGAGCCTAACTGCCCAGACTCAACTCGATTTAGCCTTCTAGGGCGTATAGATACTTTAGGGGGGATGTTGGTGAAGATTAAGTGGTAAAGATTGAGTGACGAAGATTGTGTTGTGAGAATCAAGATTAAGCGACAAAGATTTAGCGGCGATAAAACTAAGGCCATATCTGAATTTTGCAGATATGGCCTTCGATTGGTGCGAATCGCTTAAGGCTAATCCTTAGGCTTTAACTGGAATGCGCTCGAGTACGGCTAATAATAAGGTCCAGTATTGGCCGACTGTGGTGATGTTCACCATCTCGTCTGGACCGTGGGGATAGCGAATGGTGGGGCCAATCGAGACCATATCCATCTCTGGATAGGGTTTCTTGAATAGACCACACTCGAGACCCGCATGGATCACCATGATCACTGGCTCTTTGTGGTAAATGTCTTGATAGGTTTCACGCACTATCGCCATTACGGGCGAGCTGTTATCGGGTTTCCAGCCTGGATAAGCGCCGCTTAAATCAATTTCGGCTCCGGCTAAGTTAGTTAACGCAGTTAACATGCCTTCGACTTGGCTGCGACCAGAATCAATTAGTGAACGGATAAGGCATAGGATTGTGACTTGTTCATCGTCTGTGCTGATAACGCCTACGTTGAGTGAGGTTTCAGTCACCCCTTCGACTTCATCGCTCATGCGGATCACGCCGTTCGGGCACACATGTAGCAAATCGATCAGGGTATTTTGGCTGTTCTCACTCATCACCCGTTTTGGCGTTGGGATTTCAGTCAACACTAAACGCATATCGGGATCGGCAATAGCAAGTTCTGTGCGTACTAAGGCTTCGAAGGCGCTGACTTTTTCATTAAGCGCATCGACATTTTCGGCGGGCAACATAAAGCTGATATTGGCTTCCCGTGGAATCGCATTACGCAGTGAACCGCCGGTAAATTGGGTCAGCTCTAACGCTAACTCATCGGCATTTTCAAACAGGAAACGCGCCAATAGTTTATTGGCGTTGCCACGACCTAAGTGAATGTTCACCCCAGAGTGGCCACCCTTTAAGCCCGACAAATGCAGACTAAAGGCCGAGTAACTTTGCTCAGAGGCCTGCCACACCATAGGCAGGGTGATTTGGGCATCGACGCCGCCGGCGCAGCCCATGTAGATTTCACCTTCTTGCTCTGAATCTGTGTTGATCAGGATCTCAGCATCGAGCATGCCCGCCTGTAAACCGAAGGCGCCCGTCATGCCCGCTTCTTCATCTATGGTCAGCAGCACTTCTAATGGGCCGTGCTTGATATCATCAGAGCCTAAAATGGCCAGCGCCGATGCCATACCGATACCGTTATCAGAACCTAAGGTTGTACCTTTGGCTTTAACCCAATCGCCATCTACATAGGCTTCGATAGGATCTTTCGTAAAATCATGGACTTTATCGGCATTCTTCTGTGGCACCATATCGATGTGAGCTTGGATCACCACAGTTTTACGATCTTCCATACCCGGCGTAGCAGGTTTACGGATGATTAAGTTGCCAACGGCATCTTCGACTACGGCGAGTTGCTTATCTTTGGCCCATGCTTGGATGTGCTGGCTTAAGGCTTGCTCGTGTTTGGAAGGGTGGGGAATAGCACAAATTTGTTCAAACCATTGCCATAATGGCTGTGGGTATAACTGACTTAACGCTGTCACGGATGTGTCCCTCATAAGGTCTTGTGGGTATAGGGCAAATTTGCGGCCATTCTAGCACATTCTGTGCAGCCAAATAATCACAGCGTCACAGGCTTTTGCTACGCTGGCAGCCAAAGTTTCCAGTTCGATTTTTTAAGAGGGTGCCGATAGCACTTTTAGATTGGTAATTAGGCGATAGAGCGGGAATAATGCAGACACAATAATGAAAAAGGATGGGTCATGTTTCAAGTTAATTTCGTTGATGTAAAAGCAGAAAATGCCATTTTTGATGGTGAAGGTTGGGATGCGGTTGTGGTGGTGACGCCCGATCTGGATGCCATCGATTTTGATGAGATAGGGTTATTAGCTAAGCACGGTGCCCACGTGGATAAGCGTGTCGGTAAGAGCCCGACATTACTGTTTGCCCCTGGGCTGGCGGGAGGTCGCTTGATTATCGCGCCTGTCACCCAAGTGAACGACGAGTATGTGGACGTGCGAGTCTATGCCGATGCCGCAAGGGCGGCGATTGCCATTGCCAAAGAGGCGGGCGCAAAACGCCCACTGTTATATGTAGTGCCATCGAAGGACGCGCGTTTTGGTTTTGCCGCTGAAGTTGCGGCCTTAGCCTGCGGTCAAGAACTGTGGCAAACCTTAGAGCTGCGTGAGGCGACCGGCTTAACACCTGCATTTGAGGCCATAGGGTTATTCTCTTCATCAACCCATAACAGTAATTTGCTCAATGCCTTAGAAGCAGGACGAGTACTAGCGCGGGATTTATGTGGTACTGAGCCCGAGCGCATGTCGGCTAAAGCCTTTACCGATTATTGTCTGCAATCCTTTAAGGGCAGCGTGATCAAAACCGCCGTGGTGGAAGACAGAGATATTTTAGAGCGAGATTATCCGCTGCTCAGCGCCGTGGCGCGTTCGTCTTTTGCCGTCAGTCGTCATCAGCCCCGAGTCGTGAAATTAGAGTATTTGCCAGAGGGTGAGGTGACTCGCACTTTCCTGTTTGCAGGTAAGGGCGTGATTTACGACACCGGCGGCGCCGATCTGAAAGTCGGCGGTGCTATGGCGGGCATGAGCCGCGATAAAGGCGGCGCTTCTGCCGTGGCGGGGCTATTTAAAACTCTGTCCATGCTCAAACCTAAGGGAATTCGCGTGATTGCCGAGTTGGGGTTAGTGCGTAACAGCATTGGTAGCGAAGCCTTCGTCACCGATGAAATCATCACTAGCCATGCGGGGGTGCGAGTGCGGATTGGTAATACGGATGCCGAAGGGCGTTTAGTGTTAGCGGATTTACTGAGTCATTTACGCATCAAAGCCGTGTCGGCGGTGAAGCCAGAACTATTTTCGGTGGCAACACTGACTGGGCATGTGGTGCGCTGCTATGGCGGTTATCCTGCGGCGGTGGAAAACTCGGTAGCGAGCGCACAGCAATGCGCTGTCACTTTACAACAGCAGTCGACTCAGTGGGGCGAGCCCTTTGAAGTGTCGAGCCTGCGCCGTGAAGATTTTGCTAAGATCCGCGATGTGTCTGGCGCTGCTGAAATATTATCCTCAAATAATGCGCCGTCATCGGTGACTGCCCGTGGACATCAATATCCTGCGGCGTTTTTACTGAAGGCGTCAGGGCTATTTGACCATGGGCTTAATGCCCCCATTCCCTTAGCTTATACCCACTTAGATATCGCCGGCAGTGCGACTGAAGGTGATCCGCTGTATGGCAAACCTACGGCCAGTCCGCTGGTGGGCTTGTATCAATATCTGATCAATCGCTAACGATTTGTGGTAACAAATAGAAATAATTCTGTAATATCTTACTTATTAGATGTTTACAGGATTATTTCTGTTTTTATGTGAAGCAGATCGCCATTAACTCCACTATGATTGTGTAATTTAATTACATTAAAAAGCGTTAATTAAAAAAAATACAAATAAAGGTTGTAATAAAACTACAAATCCATATAATTGCTTTCGTGGATTAGGCACTACGCCTTTCCTCTCTAGTCTATCCAGGATGGATATTTTTCTCCAAGGACCCGAGTGACAAGTCGTCTCAACGGATTTGAGAATCTCTAGTTCCAAGGAACCGAGCCAAGCTTCACTAGAGCACTTAATCACAACTTATTTAGGAGTATTGACTATGTCTTATACAGGCAACAACCATTTTTATTGGCAGAACACTTGGTTCAACACTGATGTTTTGCGTGGCGGTTTATTCGCCATGAGCTTTAAGGGCTAACCCTCCTTAAAGTTTTAGTTTCCATCATCCATCAACCTTTGTATCGCCTTTTTTGGCGTGTTTAGACTCAAGTAGCATATCGGTGTTTTTGCATGGGTATGCCAGGTTTTTCCCGCTAGCGCGGTAATGTACTTCCCCGAAAGGGACGCTTGAAATATGTCTTTGCCTGCTCATTGAGCAGGCTTTTTTTTGCCTTTTTTTCTCCTAACGCTTAGCAACGGATACCTATGATCGGAAAATTCTATAGCGGATTGAGGCTGTTATCTTAAAATGACAATGTCATCGCTAGAGAATAGCGTTCCTATAAGAGCATGTTTTTTAAAAGTAAATTGCTGTAGATGTTCGGTGGGAGTGTTCTACGACTAAAGAATGATAAAATTTGTTACCTTTGTCACACAAAATGCAAATGCAAACCGTTCTCAATAGTGTTACCGTATGCACACCCTGAAGCAACAACCTAACTAACTATGCGCTTTAATCTACTTCCTCTTGCGGCTGCTGTGACTCTGGCATTAAACCCCTTGGCAGTTTGGGCTGAAGATCAGTCTTCTGCTGCCGATGCAAAAGATCAAAATATCGAAAAAATTACTGTGATGGGTAAATACACCATCAGCAGAACGATTGATACTGCGACAGGCTTAGGGCTGTCGCTGCAGGAAACTCCTCAGTCCGTCAGTATTATGACCGCCGAGCGGATACAGGATCAGGCATTAAATACCGTTGTCGATGTAGTCAATAACACTGTGGGTTTGTCTTCATCTAAGACAGATAACGTGCGTAATGGTTTTTCTGCCCGTGGATTCGATGTTCAAAACTATCAAATTGATGGCGTGCCATTATCGTGGAGCTTAGGTGGGGATGCGGGGGAAACTGTCTCCGATGTGTCTATTTACGAGCGCGTTGAAGTGGTTCGTGGCGCGACAGGATTACTCACAGGTGCGGGCGATCCTTCTGCCTCCATTAACCTTGTTCGTAAACATGCAGATAGCTCCGATCTTAAGGGGTACGTCGATGTGGCGACGGGCAGCTGGGATAAAAAAGAAATCACCGCCGATGTCTCCAATGGGTTGAATGAAAGCGGTAGTGTGCGTGGCCGCATGGTGGCTAAGTATTTGAATAGCGACTCTTATCAAGATCTCTATGAGGACCGTAAGACCATTTTCTACGGTGTTGTCGATACCGATATCACCGAGAATACGCTGCTGCGAATAGGGGGGAGTTACAATCATAATGACCCTAAAGGCGCTATGTGGGGAGCATTACCCGCGGTATTCAGTGATGGTTCCCCCACAGATTGGGATGTTTCTACGACTACGGCTGCCGACTGGAGCCGCTGGGAAACAACTAATATCAACTACTTTGCTAACCTTAATCACTACTTCAGCAACGGTTGGCAATTAGTGGCGAACTATAATCGCATGGAGTATGAAACCACCACCAAAATGATTTATATGTCTGGTTTACTCGATGAAAATACCGGAGCCGGATTAAGTGGCCAGCGTTATCACAGTCATGGTGAGAGTAATTCCGACAACTTCGATTTGCAGTTGAAGGGCGATTATGAGTTATTTGGGCAACAGCATGAGTTTGTAACGGGGGCTCTCTATAGCAAACAAAAATCCTATGCCGACACCTTTGAACCTATCCGCGACAATATGTCGGGGTGGGATTCACAGCCAGTCGATAACTTCTATGAATGGCAGCAAAATCAATTTGCAGAGCCTGAGTGGTCAACAGATGCTAATCGCCAGTTGGATATGGATACGGAGCAGAAAGGCGTTTACGCTGCCACTCGATTGACCATTACCGATGATTTTAAAGTGATTGCCGGTGGACGTATTTCCAGTTGGAATCGTGAAGGTGTTAGTTATGGCACCGATACTAACTTTGGTGATGATGGTGTGTTTGTGCCCTATGTGGGCGCCTTGTACGACATCAATGAAGCGCACCGGGTTTATGCCAGTTACACCGAAATCTTTAACCCGCAAAACTACATAGATATCAATGGTGATTACCTTGATCCATTAGAAGGTAAAGCCTATGAGCTAGGCCTTAAGAGTTCTTATCTCGATGATCGCCTGCACACCACAGTGGCAATATTTCAAATCGATCAGGATAATTTAGCCATTCTTGCGGGCACTGTGATGATTGATGGTCAACCCGTGAATTATTATGAGGCTGCCCAAGGCACTAAGAGTAAGGGCTTTGAGTTGGAAGTCGTGGGTGAGCCCGCCGATGGTTGGAACATCTCCGCGGGTTATTCGCAGTTTAATGCTGAGGATAAAGAGGGGAAAAGAGTCGCGACAACCAGCCCTCAGAAACAGTTTAAGCTATTTACCACTTATCAATTTGTTGAGCTTTTACCCGAGCTGACCGTGGGCGGAGGCGTTAATTGGCAAAGTGACAGCTATTCTGAGGGGGGCACAGTACGGATTGAACAGGAGGCTTACTCATTAGTGAACCTGATGGCACGCTATGATTTAGCCGATAATATGGATCTGCAGTTCAACCTCGAGAATCTGCTCGATGAGAAATACTATGCCTATATGTCGACCTCAGACTATCTGCCCGAAGCTTATAGCGTATATCACTACGGTGCGCCGCGTAACTTTACCGTGAGCTTTAACTACCGTTTTTAAGTGCTTAAATCGTTTGAACTAAAAGTAGCCGGTGTTCCTCGTAGCGCCGGCTTTTTTATGTGCAGCGCTTGCTATATCAGTGAATATCAGGGGTCTAATTCATGGTGGCATGTAAGTCGTTGCCATCCATCAAGATTATCCTGCTTAAAAAACAGTGCGCTTTTACTTTTAATAGACGCTTGAATATTGTGCTCGTGCCTATTGGCTTGCTAAGCCTAGTTACCACAGTTTTTTATAGGGTTAACTCGGGGTGATTTTTTTGTTCTGATTAGCGATTTCTATCAAGCATTTTTCTATCAATGTTCTGGCCTGACCAGCACAAACTCCCTATAATCGCCAACGAATAACACTAGCTACATAGTATTTACATTTTTATCCCCTACCTACTCAAAATAAAAAGGAACCCAGTTCCATGTTAGAAAAGCTGTTCAAACTGAAACAAAATCAAACGAGCCTCAAGCAGGAAGCAATAGCAGGTTTGACCACATTTATGACGATGGCCTACATCATTTTTGTCAATCCAATGATGTTAGCCGATGCGGGTATGGACCATGGTGCCGTGTTTGTGGCGACCTGTTTAGCCGCCGCTGTCGGTTGTTTAGTGATGGGACTCCTAGCGAATTATCCCATCGCCCTCGCCCCCGGCATGGGGCTTAACGCCTTTTTTACCTACACTGTCGTGGGGGAAATGGGTTATAGCTGGGAGACAGCCCTAGGCGCGGTATTTCTCTCGGGAATTTGCTTTTTAATCTTATCCTTAGTGCGTATACGGGAATGGATTGTGAATAGTATTCCTATGTCGTTGCGCCTAGGTATCGCCGCGGGGATTGGATTGTTCCTCGCACTTATCGGCCTTAAAAGCGCAGGTATAGTGGTGGCAAGTCCTGCAACCTTAGTGACTATGGGGGATATCACAGCGTTCCCAGCTGTGATGGCGGTGTTAGGGTTCTTCCTGATTATTGCCATGGTGCAACGTGGCATGAAGTCGGCGGTGATTTTAAGCATCCTGATAATCACTGGCCTAGGATTAGTGTTTGGTGATGTGCAGTACCAGGGCATAGTTTCGATGCCGCCTTCTGTTGCGCCGACCTTTATGAAGATGGATTTATCCCAAGTATTTGAAGTTACAATGCTGTCAGTCGTGTTTGCCTTCTTATTTGTGGATCTCTTCGATACCTCTGGCACCTTAGTCGCCGTCGCCCAGCGCGGTGGTTTTCTCGATGATAAAGGCCGTTTACCACGGTTAAATCGTGCCTTAACCGCCGATAGTTTAGCGACCATTGCGGGCGCGGCTTTTGGGACTTCGACGACCACTAGCTATATCGAGAGCACATCGGGTGTGAGCGCGGGTGGCCGCACAGGTTTAACCGCCGTGGTCGTTGGGTTGCTGTTTATTGCCGCATTATTCCTGTCGCCATTGGCGGGCATGATCCCCGCCTACGCTACTGCGGGCACCTTGTTTTATGTGGCGATTTTGATGATGTCGGGTCTAGTTCATGTGGAATGGGAGGATTTAACCGAAGCCGCCCCAGTGGTGGTGGTGTGTATTTTAATGCCGCTAACCTTTTCCATTGCGACTGGCATCGCCTTTGGCATTATCTCCTATGCCGCAATCAAGTTAATGACGGGACGTTTTAGTGATCTGAACCTAGGTATCGTAGTCTTGGCGGCATTATTTGTGGCTAAATTCATTTATGGCTAATGGATAGCCCTTAGTGAATAACCTTTAGTGAAATAGCCTGTTATTAGGCAAAATGTTGAGGGTCATCTAATCGATGACCCTTTTTAATGCGCTATCCCAAGCAAAATAGAAAATTTATGGCGACTTAAGGGCTCCTCGCTACCAATTAGTGAATGGATTAGGTATAAGGATTGTTCGGTTATTTTTTACAAATGAATAATGAACTTAAGTGAGATTGCGTATCGCCGCGTAGTAGTGAAATTGGGGACGAGTGTGCTGACCTCCGGCAGTAAACAGCTGGATAAAGCCCATATGGTTGAGCTTGCTCGTCAAATGGCCGCACTGATGAAGTCAGGGGTCGAAGTCGTATTATGCACCTCAGGGGCGATTGCCGCTGGGCGTGAACATCTCCAATACCCGACACTGCCCGACACTATGGCCAATAAGCAATTGTTAGCCGCTGTCGGGCAAAGTCAGTTGATCCTCGCTTGGGCACAACTCTTTAGTATTTATGGGCTGCATGTGGGGCAACTCTTGCTAACCCGTGCCGACCTACAGAATAGGGAACGTTATCTCAATGCTAGGGATACCCTTAATGCTTTGTTAGCAAACAATATTATCCCCATCATCAACGAGAATGATGCCGTCGCCACCAACGAGATTAAAGTCGGTGATAACGACAATTTATCGGCCCGCGCGGCGCTGCTGTGCGATGCTGACTTATTGATTTTATTGACGGATCAAAAGGGTCTATTCGATGCCGATCCGCGCACTAATCCAAACGCTAAACTGATCTCCCAAGTTGTTAAAATTGACGATAGCCTGCGGATGCTGGCGGGCGGCTCTGTATCGGGTTTAGGCACGGGCGGTATGTCGACTAAACTGGAAGCGGCGGATATTGCGCGCCGCGCCGGGATTGAGGTGGTGATTGCCTCGGGGCATCATCCCGATGTGATCAAAAAAGTCGTCGGTAAAGAATCCGTTGGCACTCATTTTAGTGCGATTGAAAACCCGCTCGAAAGCCGTAAACAGTGGATATTAGCTGGCCCCGCGACTCAAGGTTCCATAGTGCTGGATGCGGGCGCGGTAAAAGCCGTCACCGATAAGGGCCGTAGCCTATTGTCTAAAGGTATTATTGGGGTTAAGGGCGAATTTGAGCGCGGTGCAACGCTGCAATTAGTTGATCAAAAAGGTAAAGTGATTGCGAAGGGGATGACGAGATATTGTGGTCAAGCCTTGAGTTTGATTGCGGGCAAGCATTCCGACGAGATCGAGTCTGTGCTCGGTTACGATTATGGTGACGCCATAGTGCACCGCAACGACATGGTGGTCTTATAAGCGAGGTCTGTTTTGAGTGAAATGAATCAAGCGCAGTATTTACAGCAACTTGGCCAAAATGCCAAGCAGGCAAGCTATGCCCTAGCCAACTTAACGGCGCGCCAAAAGGCCGATTTACTCGAGGCCATCGCCGCGGCGCTAACGGAAAACACCGCCGCCATTTTAGCCGCCAATGCTAAGGATGTGGCTGCAGCTAAGGCCGATGGCTTAACGGAGGCGATGATCGACAGATTATTGCTCGATGATGCTCGCCTTGCGGGCATTATCGGTGATATCAGCGATGTGGTCCGCCTTGCCGATCCCGTCGGCGAAGAATTTGGCAGCAAGTTGTTAGATAACGGTTTAAGGCTGACTCGCCGCCGCGTGCCGCTTGGGGTGATCGGGGTGATTTATGAGGCTCGGCCTAATGTCACCGTGGATATCGCTGTGCTTGCCCTTAAAACGGGTAACGCGGTGATCCTCCGTGGCGGTAAAGAAACCCTTGAATCGAATAAGCTTATTAGTGAAGTGATCCGCGGCGCCATTGCTGCCCAAGGTTTGCCCATAGATGCGGTGCAATTTATTGATTCGCCGGATAGAGCCCTAGTGACAGGGTTACTAAAGCTTGATCAATATGTCGACATGATAGTGCCCCGCGGCGGTCAAGCGCTGCAGCGCCTTTGCGCCGAGCAGGCGACGATTCCGGTGATCTTAGGTGGCATTGGTATTTGCCACTTATATGTGGATAAAAGTGCCGATCTAGAGCGGGCCTTGGCGGTGATTGCTAACGCCAAAGTACAGCGTCCAACCGTGTGTAATGCTCTCGACACCTTGCTAGTAGATGAGCGGGTGGCAAGCCGTTTTGTGCCGCAAATTGCCGAGTATTTGCATCGTTTAGGCGTGCGTTTTTCAGTTTGTGAGCAAAGTTTTGCTTTGCTCGATGGTTTAGGCTTCGATGTGACGCTCGCCAAGGTCGAGGATTTTGGCATCGAATGGTTGTCGTTAACCTTAGGTATCAAAGTTGTGGGCGATATCGACGCCGCCGTGAGTCATATTCGTCAATATTCGAGTGGCCACTCGGAAGCGATTTTGACCGATGATATTCACGCCGCAGCGCACTTTATGAATGAAGTGAACTCAGCCGCCGTGTATGTGAATGCCAGCACCCGCTTTACCGATGGTGGCCAGTTTGGTTTAGGTGCAGAAGTGGCAGTGAGCACGCAAAAACTCCACGCCCGCGGTCCAATGGGACTCGAGGCGCTAACCACGTATAAATGGTTAGCGTGGGGCGATTACACTAGTCGTATTTAGCTGTTAAAAACCCAAAGTCAAAAACCAATAAGGAAAAGCCGTCAATGCTCTGCATCGACGGCTTTTTTATTCGCACTATCTAACTGAATCAATTGGCAATAATTGGTGTGACTCGTCAGTTAAGGTTTTTATCAATGAATAAGCGGCGTATAGGTGGCAAGTAGCCAAACACAGAAGAAAATCGCCGACATAATGCTAGTGAATTTACGAAAGGCCTTGATGTATTCCAAGGTATAAATAAAGTACTTCTCTTGCACTCTGCGGGTGAGTAATACCGAGGGGAGCAAAAAACTGCAGTAGAGCATAACTACCATAGTGGTAAACCCATTCCCCCAAAAATGTTCATAGATAAAGAGGGCAATACAAAGCAACATAGCGACCCAACCTAAAGGTCCTATACCATCCTCTTGGCTCCATTGTGTTGATTTTTCCATCTGACTGTCCTTAGCCTTTTTTGCTGGGCAATACAATTTATAGATGGAAATATCCGCTTTTACAAACGCTTTCCTAACATAGATTTAAAGGGCTATTGTTGGCTGGTTTGCGGAATCTTATTAAAGCGTTTTGATATCGGCAAATGAGCCTTTACATAGCTGGGCTAGATCATTGGCGCTTAGACAGATCTCCAACCCGCGGCGTCCAGCACTGACATAGATTTTTTCAAATGCAAGCGCGCTTTGGTCTATTAAGGTGGGGAGTGATTTTTTCTGGGCTAAGGGGCTGATACCGCCCACAAGGTAGCCGGAGGATTTTTGGGCAAGATCAGGATCGGCCATTTGCAGCTTTTTCTGGCCTAAGGCTTTGGCCACCGCTTTAAGATTAAGTTGATGATCGACGGGGACTAACGCCACCGCAAGGGGCGCGTGGGCTTTATCTGTGGCAACTAATAATGTCTTAAATACCTGTGCAGGTTGGAGCCCTAAGGTATTTGCCGCCTCTTCACCGTAGGCGGCGCAATGGGGATCGTGGCTATATTCTAAAATTTCAAATGCAATCTTGGCTTTTTTCGCCAGTCGAACGGCAGGCGTCATGCAATATTCCTTCGCAAAAATGGGGGATATTAGCCGCTAATTCGACGTAAAAATGTTAGCCGCTTCATTTTTTGTGCCCCTTGGGATGAAAGTTAACCCTTAGTCAGCAAGTTTTGGGTTTATTTTTGACTTTCGTTCCCAATATCTCGGTAAAAGCTGTTGCAACATCATCCCCGAGAGAATAAACCCAAGGCCAATATAGGTCGTTATCGCAATGGTTTCCTGCAAAATCCACGCGATAAAACCAATCGACATAACAGGGGATAGAAAGACTAAGGTGCTGATATTGGCGGTGCGGGTGGCGGTTTTCAGCGCCATTAGCCAGAGCACAAAGGTAATGCCCATCTCAAACAAACCCACATACATACCTGCAAAAATCGCCTTAAGACTAAAACTGGGCAGGGTATCTGTCAGCACTAAGGTGACGGCAATAAAAGGTAAGCCGATAAGAAAACTCAATAATAAACTCACCACGGGATCGCCTTGATCTTTAGTGTTCACAATCCAATATAGGCACCAGAGTAAGGTGCTTGCCAGGGCTAGGCCAATCCCGAGTGGGCTATCGAAGCGAAAGCCGCTGATATCGCCGCCGGTGGCAATAATAAACACCCCAGTATAGGCAATCAGCGCCGCTGCAATGTCACTCTTACGCAAATGTTGCTTTAACAAAGGCGCGGCGAGCAGTGGCAGTAACACCGCCCAAGTGTAATTGAGTGACAGGGCCTGCTGCGCGGGCAGTAAGGAATACGCCTTAAACAGCACCACATAGTAGAGGAAGGGATTGATTAACCCTGTGATCAGGTAAAAGGTTGGGCGCCGTAAAAATTGTTGCTTAAGCAAAGAGAGCTTCTTTTGCCAGGCGAGGATACCGCCAAGTGCGACAATCGAAGTGAGCACGGCAACAAAGACTAATTGCAATGGACTGTAATATCCGAGGGCAATTTTAAAGGCGGTGGCGACTGTCGACCACAGGAATACCGCCGCCATGCCATACAGGTACGCTAAATTTGAAGATTGCACTGTTAATTACCTTGCCCACTGAAACCACTGTCCGAATATGGGCAGATTGAATAACAGCTTTGGTGGATAAGCAAGTGTATTTTGTGTGTTGGGATATTTTATACAATCATCGGCCTGTAAAAGATAAAGTAAGAAAATTTTTTTGTTCACCCTTGTAATTAAATTCCCTGTCCCAATATAGGTGTTAAGGCAGAGAAGGCGGCCAAAAATGGACTTGATAAACAATGCGTCCGGCCCCATATCAAAACCAACTAAACAAATTTAGATTGAATGAAATTTTTCGGAGGACCTCATGGGTAAAATTATTGGTATCGACTTAGGCACAACAAACTCTTGTGTAGCTGTCCTCGATGGTGGCAAAGCACGCGTACTAGAGAACGCTGAAGGCGATCGCACAACCCCGTCAATCATCGCTTATACCGATGATGAGACCATCGTGGGTCAACCAGCAAAACGCCAAGCTGTGACTAACCCAAACAATACATTCTTCGCGATCAAGCGTTTGATTGGTCGTCGCTTTAAAGATGACGAAGTTCAACGTGACGTGAACATCATGCCATTCAAAATCATTGCAGCCGACAACGGCGACGCATGGGTTGAATCCCGTGGCAATAAAATGGCACCACCACAGGTTTCTGCTGAAATCTTGAAAAAGATGAAGAAAACAGCGGAAGACTTCTTAGGTGAAGAAGTGACAGAAGCGGTTATTACCGTACCTGCTTACTTTAACGATTCACAACGTCAAGCCACTAAAGATGCGGGTCGCATCGCAGGTCTTGAAGTTAAACGTATTATCAACGAGCCAACGGCTGCAGCATTAGCCTACGGTATCGACAAGAAGCAAGGCGACAACATAGTTGCAGTGTACGACTTAGGTGGTGGTACATTCGATATCTCTATCATCGAAATCGACAGCAACGACGGCGACCAAACCTTCGAAGTATTGGCAACTAACGGTGATACCCACTTAGGTGGTGAAGACTTTGACAACCGTTTAATCAACTACTTAGCTGATGAATTCAAGAAAGATCAAGGCTTAGATCTGCGTAAAGATCCATTAGCGATGCAACGTCTGAAAGAAGCGGCTGAAAAGGCAAAAATCGAGCTTTCAAGCACTAACCAGACTGAAGTTAACCTGCCATACATCACGGCAGATGCGACAGGTCCTAAGCACTTAGTGGTAAAAATCACCCGTGCTAAATTGGAATCTCTGGTTGAAGACTTAATCATTCGTACCTTAGAGCCACTAAAAGTCGCTCTGGCTGACGCAGACTTATCCGTATCAGACATCAACGAAGTGATTCTGGTCGGTGGTCAAACTCGTATGCCTAAGGTTCAAGAAGCAGTAACAAACTTCTTCGGCAAAGAACCTCGTAAAGACGTTAACCCAGACGAAGCGGTTGCTGTAGGTGCTGCGATTCAAGCTGGCGTACTGTCAGGTGATGTGAAAGACGTTCTGTTGTTGGACGTAACACCATTGTCTCTGGGTATCGAAACCATGGGCAGTGTAATGACCAAGCTGATTGAGAAAAACACGACTATTCCGACTAAGGCACAGCAAGTGTTCTCAACAGCCGATGACAACCAAAGCGCCGTGACCATTCACGTGTTGCAAGGTGAGCGTAAGCAAGCGAGCGCGAACAAGTCATTAGGTCAGTTCAACTTAGACGGTATTGAGCCAGCACCACGTGGCATGCCACAAATTGAAGTGATGTTCGACATCGACGCCGACGGTATTCTGCACGTGTCTGCAACAGACAAGAAAACCGGCAAGAAACAAAACATCACCATCAAAGCTTCTTCTGGCTTAAGCGAAGAAGAAGTGGCGCAAATGGTACGTGACGCAGAAGCCCACGCGGAAGAAGACAAGAAGTTTGAAGAGCTAGTGCAAACTCGCAACCAAGCTGACGGCTTAGTTCACGCAACTAAGAAACAAGTTGAAGAAGCGGGCGATGCACTGCCAGCAGACGATAAGGCTAAGATCGAAGCCGCTATGGCCGCCGTTGACACTGCCAGCAAAGGCAATGACAAAGAAGCCATCGAAAAAGCGACTCAAGACTTAATCGAAGCGTCTGCTAAGCTGATGGAAATTGCTCAGGCTAAAGCTCAAACTCAAGGCGGCGCACAAGAAGGTGCTGCTAAACAGTCTAACGCTACTGCCGATGATGTTGTCGATGCTGAATTTGAAGAAGTGAAAGACGACAAGAAGTAATGATTTGTTTTCAATCAAATAGATTGATTTCAAAGCGTTAATTTCTAGGCGGGCGTTATGGGGAAACCCTAACGCCCGTTCGTTCAACTTAAGCCAGAAGCATGAGATTATGTCAAAGCGAGATTATTACGAAGTATTAGGTGTGAGTCGAGACACCAGCGAACGTGAAATTAAAAAGGCCTACAAACGTCTGGCCATGAAGTTTCACCCCGATCGCAACCCAGGCGACAAAGCTGCAGAGGCGAGCTTCAAAGAAGTGAAAGAAGCCTATGAAATCCTAACCGATGCCGACAAAAAAGCGGCCTACGACCAATTTGGTCATGCGGGTGTGGATCCTAATCGCGGTGGCGGTGGTTACGGTGGTGGACAGGGCGATTTCGGCGATATTTTCGGTGATGTCTTTGGCGATATTTTCGGCGGTGGACGTCGTGGCGGTCAACGCCAAGCGGCCCGCGGCTCAGATTTACGTTACAACCTAGAGTTATCACTGGAAGAAGCCGTAAAAGGTTTAACCAAAGAACTGCGCATCCCAACACTGGCGACCTGCGATCTGTGTGACGGTAGCGGTGCTAAAAAAGGCACCTCAGCAACCACCTGTGGCACTTGTCATGGCCAAGGCCAAGTGCAAATGCGCCAAGGTTTCTTCGCGGTGCAGCAGCCTTGTCCAACCTGTCATGGCCGCGGCAAGATCATCAAAGATCCTTGCACTAAGTGTCATGGCGATGGCCGTGTTGAAAAGAGCAAAACCTTATCGGTTAAGATCCCAGCCGGCGTCGATACGGGCGACCGTATTCGTTTAGCGGGTGAAGGCGAAGCGGGTGAATTTGGCGCGCCTCCAGGGGATTTATACGTTCAGGTCAGTGTGCGTGAGCATGCGATTTTCGTCCGTGATGGCAACAACCTGTACTGCGAAGTGCCGATTTCCTTCAGTAAAGCGGCCCTAGGCGGCGAGATTGAAGTCCCAACACTGGATGGCAAAGTCAGCCTGAAGATCCCTGCCGAAACGCAAACGGGTCGTATGTTCCGTTTACGTGGCAAAGGCGTCAAGTCGGTTCGCAGCCATGCGGTAGGCGACTTGCTCTGCAAAGTAGTCATGGAAACACCGGTTAACTTAAACGATCGTCAAAAAGAACTGTTACGCGAATTTGAAGCCACCCTAACGGGTGAGTCGAAAAAACACAGCCCAAAGGCTGAAGGCTTTTTCGATGGCGTGAAAAAGTTCTTTCAAGATC
This sequence comes from Shewanella putrefaciens, assembly GCF_016406305.1. Lineage (NCBI taxonomy): Bacteria > Pseudomonadati > Pseudomonadota > Gammaproteobacteria > Alteromonadales > Shewanellaceae > Shewanella > Shewanella putrefaciens. The sequence goes on along the minus strand of NZ_CP066369.1, from coordinate 3,425,906 downwards.
TGAATAGCTAATTAGGTTGGGTGGCGCAGCGGTTAGCTGCACACTAGATAAATAAAGCCTCGCAGTGTTTAACACTAGCGGGGCTTTTTTATGTTCGTATTTTAGTAAATTCATTTTGATAGGATTGGCGCTAATAGGGCTTAAGCATCAGGTTAGTTTTCTATTTCTAAAAGAAAAGTCAAAGTCGTGGGGCTTCACCCCACACCCGACCAAGGAGGACTGCTCGTCCTATCCTCCTTGGATGCTCCAAGACGCCCCTAACGGAGTTGAAAACCCCTTGTGCTCATTGGCAAATTTGCTATCGCTTCCGAAGGGTGCGTCCCTGCACCTGCGAAAGCTAGCTCGCCATCCATGGCGAGACTCACGCAATTTGCCTATTCGCCCTGCGGCAACTCCGAGGGGATGGTGTATTCCTTAGGCTTTGGTGTTATTGGTAAATTGTTCAGGCATAAAAGTTATACCTGTCCGATCCTTCGCACTTCTGAAAGGATCGCATTAGCTTTAGTGATTGTCTGTGTACCTATCAAGCCTAAATCAACTTCGGACTTGTCAATTGTAAGTAGGAGATTTGCAATAGACTTAAATGTGTTTCTAAGCTGTTCAATACGCATATCGTTGATATCTTTATTATTCACTGCAACACCATCAAATAGTTTACCAAGTCTTGCCACCCACTTTTGTTGCACTGGATCTTCACTTTCAAACATAACTTCAAACTCTTTGTATCCAATGACATCAAAGCATCGATTGTTAGACTCAGATTTAACCAACATTAATTCTCCGATACCTGTTTGCCAGTCTCTATATATCCAAGCTTCTCTAATTGCTAGTTTCTTCGCCACATCAAATTGTGTAGATTTAAGCTGTTCATCAGGGATTTTATCTAAAACTAAATCATTACATATATAGTCAGCGCACTTACGGGCGACTTCTAAGTTTCGAGCTGCTGATAACTCACTGATCAGGTGAACTTCACTAACCTTAAGTTCATGTTTAACTATGCGTGATATTTCGGATCCTAAGCGCATTAAGCTTTCTTCAGGTACTTTAATTTCCCAAATATTAGACAAGCATTGAGCTCGCATTTTTTCAGTATGCGGTCCATCAGCCAGAGATATCTCGAGATCTTTAAGGGCTTCAAGCAGCTTCTGGCTATCACCATTATTACTTGCTCTAATGTAAGACTGCTCTTTTTTTATTGCCGCAATCCAGCCAAGTAGGCTACCTAATCGGTATAGGGTACTAATATATTTATAGTTATCAAAATCAGTAATAACTTTACCACGCTCTAAAAATTTTGCTTTTGTGCTATCAAAGAAGATTTCATCCAACCTCCAAAACATGCTTTCTGCAGATTTCCCTAACGGCTCTGCATATTTTTTATAAACTTCTATTTTTTGTTTTTTCTCTTCTTTATTTGTTTTCCACTTTGGAAGTAAAAAATCTCTAATAAAGAATAAGGAAACTGCGACTAGGGATGAAATTAATACAGCTTGTATTCTAATGTCCATAAATTCTCTTCGTTTTATAATTGACTTATTATCAGAAGGTTAAAATTAGAAATCTAGTAACTTACCCGATAAAGTCTGCTGTTTAAGTTATTGATTAATATAATCCTATATTTTATCTCTCTTTGATGTAAAGCAATTTGATTATTTTTTAACGCCAAATCAAACCAAAGCACAAATCGGGGACATCCATATCTTTTTGTATTTTTCAGCTCCTTCTACTAGGCTTTAAATTATCCTGATTTTGTCTGTGTGGAGTTTGTGATGACTTCGGCCAGAAGACAGTTAATTGATGCCAGTGCGACGCCTTTCTATCATGTGATAAATCGTTGTGTTCGTAGGGCTTTTTTATGTGGTGAGGATAAACTCACGGGTCGCAGTTACGAGCATAGACGTGGTTGGATTGTCGATAAAATCAAAGCCTTGTCCGCTATCTTTTGTATCGATATTTGCGCCTATGCGGTGATGAGTAACCACTATCATTTAGTGCTTAAAATTGATGTCGACAAGGCCAAATCGTTAACACAAAAAGACATTATCAGCCGCTGGTGTCAAATCACTAAAGGCCATGCTGTCGCGACTAAGTATATGAATGGTGATGCTTTAATCGACGGTGAAGTCATGTTGCTTAATGGCTTACTCGCTGAGTGGCATGAGCGTTTATCCAGCATATCTTGGTTTATGCGTTGTTTAAATGAAGAAATTGCCCGTAAGGCCAATCGTGAAGATGAATGTAAAGGCGCTTTCTGGGAAGGTCGGTTTAAATCGCAAGCGCTGTTAGATGAGCAAGCCTTGCTGGCGTGCATGATGTATGTGGATTTAAATCCAATTCGAGCAGGCATTGCTAACTCTTTGCAATCCTCTGATTTTACATCGATTCAAGAGCGGATTAACTCGCTAAATTCACCCAATAGCGCATTAACAATCTCAAAGCCACAAATAGGCTCATCAACTAGTCAAACTCAGATGCCCCACCAATCCCTCGCCAAATTTGATGGTTCAACACATCTAAGTCAGCAATCGGGCATTCCGTTTCATTTTGCCGATTATCTGGAACTGATTGATTGGACAGGTAGAGCCATTCGCCTTGATAAAAAAGGCTATATCAATAATAACCGCCCAAAACTGCTCAATGAATTAGGCATAGCGCCCGACGCTTGGTTGACTTCTGCCAAAGAATTTCGCCGTCAATACAGTGGCATAAGTGGTCGATGGGATAGCATGTGCGAGTTTAAAAAGCAGCACAACAGCGGGAAATGGTGTAAAGGCAAAGTTTTTAGCCAAGCTTTACACCCAAAGGCTTCAAGTTGAGACAATCTTGTATTATTCAGTAAATGCGGCTTCGACTTTTTCTAACTCTTGCTCGGTTTTAAGCTGAAACGCTTGCTGTTTTTTAAGCTTGGCTTCTTCTTCAAGTGCGGCTTCTCTTTGTTTAAATTCGTGTCTCTCTGGTTTAGTCAGAAATTTAAACGCGAGTTTGTTGCCTAGCACGTAGGCGACGACGTCTTCGCCTTTTGTGCGGCGCTCATCGACGCGTTGTGAAAAACGGGCGTTATCGCGGGCTTTACGTTCTTCGGCATTTAACTTACTCATAATCTTTTCTCCTCATTTAGTTAATCACGGTAGTGTTCCACTACGCTCAGTTAAACAAATGAGTTGTGTTGCACATTCATAAAGCTGATTGGGCGGGGTTCTACCATAAGCTCGCTTTAAACCCGCGAGGTAAAAAGAGCCCGTCTAAAACGGCGCATTGAATGTTAAATTGAGATGTTTAGATAAGCTTGGAATTGGGTTAGCCTGCAAGATGAAGAACATGCCTCTTGAAGATATAGCCGTTACCCTCAGTTATGGTAAAACGGTTTATGACTAATAGCCCAACGCGATGATTTTCAATAATCATTAAAGGAGATAACTGTGAATGACTCACTCTTAAGCGAATTGCTCGCAAAGCTAGCACCAAGGTTCGTGGCGAATATGCCGCGTCATCAGGGGATTCATTGGGCTGAGGTTGAAGCCAAAATTCGCCAAAGCGGCACGCAGAATCAAAATGCGCTTCATGCGATGGAACTTACTGGCGGTGAGCCTGATGTGGTGGGTGTTGATCCACATACGGGCAAATTTATTTTTGTTGATTGTGCAGCGCAAAGCCCTTTGGGCCGGCGCAGTCTTTGCTACGACCAAGCGGCGCTGGATGCACGTAAGAACAATAAGCCCGTTGGTAGTGCAGTGGAACTTGTGACGCAAATGGGCGCACAAATGCTGACTGAGGCACAATATCGTGAATTACAAACCTTAGGTGAGTTTGATACTAAAACTTCCAGTTGGCTGCAAACACCAGTAGAGATCAGAACGCTGGGCGGCGCAATTTTCGGCGATAGACGTTATGGGCAGATTTTTATTTATCACAATGGTGCCGACTCTTATTATGCCGCGCGTGGTTTTCGGACTCGGTTATTAGTGTAGCGAGCGTCTGGCTGCTAGCGCTGAAGCGGTTGTGTCGAGCGAGTGGAAAACTGATCATGCCCAAACCGTAGCGGCACTATTCTGTGCCAGCATGGGGCTTGGCTTAAGCTGCACTATTTACACAATAGTGTAAACAAGATTGGTATTCATTGCCCACTCTGCGTAAACTTTCGCTCCCGCTTCTTAATCTGGTGCTGTGATGACCTTTCCCGAGCCTTCCTCTTCCCCTGATTCGTTAACTTTTGCCGAGCTTGGGTTAAATGCCGCGTTACTTAAGGCCTTGCCTACAAGGCTTAAATATCCGACACGGGTGCAGCAGTTGGCGATTCCAGCCATTCTTGCGGGACGGGATTTGTTGGCCTTAGCACAAACCGGTAGCGGTAAAACCTTAGCCTTTGGTTTGCCCTTGTTGCACGCCATCACTCAACACATCGAGCAGCAAGGATTACAGGGCGCTAAATCAGTGCCAGCCCCCAATGCGCTGGCGTTAGTGCTAGTGCCTACACGGGAATTAGCGCTGCAAGTGACTGAAGCGTTGCAAGCGGTGGCGAGTCAGTTATCCGCACCTGCTCTTTTGAACATTCAGCTTCTGTGTGGCGGCGTCCCCTTGGAAGACCAATTAGCCGAACTTGCAGCCAAGCCGCAGGTATTAGTGGCAACCCCTGGGCGTTTACTGGATTTATGTAAGCAATCCCACATCAGCCTAGATTCGATAAAACATCTTGTGCTGGATGAAGCCGACCGCCTGCTGGAAATGGGGTTTTGGCCCGATGTGCAAAAGCTGATGGCGTTTATGCCTAAGCTCAAGCAAAGCTCGTTGTTTTCTGCCACGCTGCCCGAGGCTTTGGATACTTTGGCCGGCAAACTGCTGGTCAATCAGCCGCTGCGGGTCGAAGCCCACAGGGTCAATTCAGTAGTTGGTGAAATCGAAGAGCGGCTCTATTTAGTCAACAAGGGCAGCAAAGCGCAGGCACTGATTGCCCTATTAAAACAGTATCAATGGCCGCAGGTGCTGGTGTTTATTAGCGCCCGTGATGATGCCGATGCCGTCGCTAAACGGCTTGCTAAAGCGGGGATGAAAGCTGCCGCGCTGCACGGTGAAAAAGATCAAACCGTGCGCAGCCAAACCTTGGCCGACTTTAAAGCCAATCGCATTGAAGTATTAGTGGCGACGGATTTGATGGCGCGCGGCATTCATGTCGATGCCTTGCCTGTGGTCATCAATTTGGATTTGCCCATGAGTGCGCCTGTGTACGTGCACCGCATTGGCCGCACCGCGCGCGCTGGCGAGAAAGGGCTAGCGATTTCCCTCGTGTGCCACGGTGAAATGGCAAGCTTAACAGCCATCCGAACTTTGACCGCGCGGGAGTTACCCTTAGCATTGTTGGCCGATTTTCCAGTAACCGATAAGCCGAGTGAAAAAGTCAGTGATGGCGCTGTGGATGGCAAGGTTGAGCGTAAGCGGCCGCCACGGGATAAGCAGGCGAATCGTCGCAGCATTAATAAACATAGTGCTAAAGCGTTTATAGGTAAGCGCTGAGTTTGGAGTTATTCAAGCCTTTAAGCTGAAGCACAACTATCACCAAACTAATCATCAAACTAATCACCAAACTAATCACAGAATAAAGCGCATTGGCTGCTGTTAACGCTTTCGCTCTGGGTGTAACTTAGTGACTTATTTACATTAAGGGATCTAAGCTATGGGTTCGACATTAGCGTTAAGCAAAGCACTTCATAAAGTGGTGAATAACGGTTTAATGACCGAACACTTTATGCTGCGCCCCTTCCAGCGAGCGGATCTCGAAGCTTTTACCGCCTATCGAGCCGATCCTAAGGTCGCCCAATATCAAAGCTGGACTGATTACTCTTATAGTGACGCACTCGCGTTGTTCGAGAAGATGGATTATGCGCAATTTGGTGCGCCCGACCATTGGTTTCAGCTTGCAATAGTCACTGCTGCGTCGGGAGCGACATCGACCACCTTAGTTGGCGATCTAGCGCTGCATTTTATCGATGAGCAGCAGGTGGAGATTGGCTTTACGATTGCGCCTGAATATCAAGGTAAACATGTCGCTTTTGAGGCAGTGAGCGCATTGCTGGATTACCTCTTTATTGAATTACATAAGCATAGAGTCATTGCCATCACAGATACTCAAAATCTTGCATCCTGCCGCTTACTCGAAAAACTTCGCTTTAGGCGCGAAGCCCATTATGTGAAAAACATCTTCTTTAAGGGCGCGTGGGGCGATGAGTATCTCTACGCCTTATTAAAAGAGGAATATTAATCCTTACGGGTGACGTCGGCGCAGCAAAATGGTTAATGCGCCGTCCTATGCGTTTCTCCATTTGGCTTATCTTGTCTATCTCAGTAAAATCCTTCCATTAGTTGGGCCCGTACTGGCTCAAGGATCTTCACGCCCGCCATGGGATTTAAGGAGTGTCACATGAAATCAATGCGTTTAGGCTTAGTGGGTTTGGCGGTCGCGTTCGGGTTATCGGCCTGCGCGACCACGAAATCGCCCACTGGGCGGGGGCAGACTTTGCTCTATTCGTCGGCGCAGATGCAGCAGATGGGTGATGCTTCTTTTGAAGAGATGAAAAAGCAGCAAAAGGTCAGTAGCGATAAAAAGCTGACGCAATACGTGAATTGTGTCGCTAATCGGGTGACGGCAGTACTGCCGGACCAAACCCAGCGCTGGGATGTGGTGTTATTTGACTCTGAGCAAGTGAACGCCTTTGCTCTGCCGGGCGGCCATATAGGGGTTTATACCGGGCTACTCAAGGTGGCTAATACGCCGGACCAATTAGCCACGGTTTTGGGCCATGAGGTTGCCCATGTGCTGGCACAACATGGTAATGAGCAAGTATCCCGTGGGCAGTTAACTGGAGTGGGGATGAAAATCGCCGATGTGGCGCTAGGCGCTAGCGGTGTGTCAAACCGGGATTTATATATGTCGGCATTGGGGCTAGGTGCCCAGGTTGGGGTGCTTTTACCCTTTGGCCGAGCCCAGGAAAGCGAGGCCGATATTATGGGATTAGAGCTGATGGCGCGTGCGGGATTTGACCCAGCCCAAAGTGTTGCCCTCTGGCGCAATATGGCTAAGGCGGGCGGTAGCCAAGGGCCAGAATTGCTCTCGACCCATCCATCGAACAGTAATCGCATCGAGCAGTTGGAACAATTACAAGGGCAGATGCAACCTATGTATCAAACTGCGAAGACGCAGATTAAAAATCAGTGCATTGCCCCTAAATAAAGGGAATGGTTGCGCTAAAAATGCAAGCTGTTAATTCAATATGCCATGCTTTAAATCCTTACCATGAGTAAGTTAATTAGGCATGGGTGATGGATAAATACGCATTAGCCCCGTGAAAATTCGCTAGAAATTAAATAAGCAGTCAGTTTATCAGCATAGGCCTTGGAACTATGGTAAACTGGCGCGCAAAATTCCATTGAACATTGAGAGTCGTTAATTATGTCTGATAAATTCAGTACTGTTGAACAGCAAGCAAGTTACGGTGTAGGCCGTCAAATGGGCGAGCAACTGGCCGCCAATTCCTTTGATGGCGTGGATATTCCAGCCGTTCAAGCGGGTTTAGCCGATGCGTTTGCTGGTGCTGAAAGTGCTGTGTCTATGCAGGATCTGCAAGTTGCATTCACTGAAATTAGCCGTCGTATTCAAGCCGCTCAAGAACAAGCCGCTGCAGCCGCATCCGCTGAAGGCGAAACCTTCCTAGCTGAAAATGCTAAGCGTGATGGCGTGACTGTGACTGAATCTGGCCTGCAGTATGAAGTATTAGTTCAAGGTAATGGTGCTAAACCTACCTATGAAGATACAGTGCGTACTCACTACCATGGTTCTTTTATCAATGGTGACGTATTTGATAGCTCTGTTGCCCGCGGTCAACCGGCTGAATTCCCAGTATCAGGAGTTATTGCGGGTTGGACTGAAGCACTGCAACTGATGCCAGTGGGCACTAAGTTAAAATTATACGTACCACATCATTTAGCCTACGGTGAGCGTGGCGCGGGGGCTTCTATTCCTCCATACTCAGCTTTAGTATTTGAAGTTGAGTTGTTAGACATAGTCTAATGTGATTGAAACGCCTAAGCCTGTCTTAGGCGTTTTCTTATGGGCTAGATGAACTGTGTTGAGGAGATTGAAATGGGTGGACAAGTGAGAGTTGCCATCGTCGGTGCGGGTGGTCGCATGGGACGCACTCTTATTGAAGCGGCTTACAATCACGACCATATTTTGCTGGGCGCCGCCATTGAGCGTGCGGGTTCGAGCCTAGTGGGTGTGGATGCGGGTGAGCTTGTTGGCATAGGTAAGTTGAATGTCATTATTATGGATTCGCTCGATTACGCGACCGATGACTTTGATGTCTTAATTGATTTCACCGCGCCAGAAGCCAGTATTGTCCATTTAGACTGGTGTGTTCGCCATAAGAAAGCCATGGTGATCGGCACAACCGGTTTCAATCATGCTCAAAAAGAACAGATTAATGCCTTTGCCGAACAAACCCCAGTGGTGATGGCGCCTAATATGTCCGTTGGCGTTAACCTGATGTGGAAATTGCTCGAGTTGGCCGCTGAAGTCATGGGTGATTACACGGATATCGAAATTATCGAAGGCCATCACAGACATAAAAAAGATGCGCCTTCGGGCACCGCCCTGAAAATGGGGGAAGTGATCGCTAAAACCTTAGGCCGCGATCTGGAGAAATGTGCCGTATACGGCCGCGAAGGAATTACCGGTGAACGTGACCGTGAAACCATCGGTTTTGCGACCATTCGTGCCGGTGATTTAGTCGGTGAACACACGGCCATGTTTGCCGATATCGGTGAGCGCTTAGAGATCACCCACAAAGCCTCCAGTCGAATGACCTTTGCTAACGGCGCCATGCGTGCCGCCCACTGGTTAGTGGAGCAGAAGCCGGGCCTGTATGATATGCAGCAGGTTTTAGGTTTGAATTAATTCATTAAAAACGCCAATTTGGCGTTTTTTTTTGCACCCAGTTACCAATGGGTAGACGGTTTCGCGTTTTTCCTGTAAACTCGCTGGAATTTGTCAAAATTTCGTAAATCAGCGGAAATTGGTATCTTAACATAACATAAAAACATTATATTTCAGTGGCTTGGCTCTTTATGGAGGTCGCGTTGACAAAGTCTGCCTTACTCGTACTCGAAGATGGAACCGTATTCACTGGCACAGCAATTGGTGCCGATGGACTCTCTGTTGGTGAAGTTGTTTTTAACACTTCCATGACAGGATACCAAGAAATTTTAACTGATCCATCCTACTCACGCCAGATTGTAACTTTAACCTACCCACACATAGGCAACACTGGTACTAATAATGAAGATATTGAATCCAATGGGGTTCACGCCTGTGGTCTTATCATTCGCGATCTTCCGCTCATAGCGAGCAGTTTCCGTAATCAACAAACCTTAAGCGATTATCTTAAAGCGAACAATGTCGTTGGCATAGCAGATATCGATACCCGCAAGTTAACGCGTATTCTCCGTGAAAAAGGTGCCCAAGCCGGTTGTATTATGGCGGGTGCTGACTTAGATGAAGCCAAAGCCCTTGCCGCTGCTAAAGCCTTCCCAGGTTTGAAAGGCATGGATTTAGCGAAGGAAGTCACCACAGATAAAACCTATCAATGGCGTAAAGGCAGTTGGCGTTTAGTCGGTGGCTTACCAGCAGATACGCCAGTAGAAGAGCTTAAATACAAAGTGGTTGCCTACGACTACGGTATTAAGCAAAACATTCTGCGTATGCTCGTGGACCGCGGCTGCGACGTCACCGTTGTGCCAGCTAAAACCTCGGCAGCCGAAGTGTTAGCGATGAACCCTGACGGCGTGTTCCTCTCTAACGGCCCTGGCGATCCAGAGCCATGCGATTATGCCATTGAAGCGATTCAACAAATCCTCAAAACAGAGATACCAATTTTCGGTATCTGTTTAGGCCATCAGTTATTGGCTCTGGCATCGGGCGCGAAAACCTTAAAGATGAAGTTTGGTCACCACGGTGCCAACCACCCAGTGAGCAATATCGAGCAAGGTAATGTGATGATCACCAGCCAAAACCACGGTTTTGCTGCCGATGAAACGACTTTACCCGCCAACATTAAAGTGACCCATAAGTCACTGTTTGATGGTTCACTGCAAGGTATCCATCGTACGGATAAACCTGCGTTTAGCTTCCAGGGTCACCCCGAAGCGAGCCCAGGCCCGACCGATGCAGCACCGCTGTTCGATCACTTTATCGAGCTTATCGACATATACCGTCAGAACGCCAAGTAGTACGCTAGCTAGGAGAAGAGAAGAGCAATGCCAAAACGTACAGATATAAAGAGTATTCTTATCCTAGGCGCCGGTCCGATTGTTATTGGTCAGGCATGTGAGTTTGATTATTCAGGCGCACAGGCGTGTAAAGCGCTGCGTGAAGAAGGTTACCGCGTCATTCTAGTGAACTCTAACCCTGCCACTATTATGACCGACCCAGAAATGGCCGATGCGACATATATCGAGCCAATTCATTGGGAAGTGGTGCGTAACATTATCGCTAAGGAACGCCCAGACGCGATTCTGCCAACCATGGGCGGCCAAACCGCACTGAACTGCGCCCTCGAGCTTGAAGCCAAAGGTGTGCTGGCGGAATTCAATGTCGAGATGATTGGTGCGACCGCTGATGCGATTGATAAAGCAGAAGACCGTAGCCGTTTCGACAAAGCCATGAAGAGCATTGGCTTAGAATGTCCACGCGCGGGCATTGCCCACAGCATGGAAGAAGCCTATGGCGTACTCGACCAAGTCGGTTTCCCTTGTATTATCCGTCCATCATTCACTATGGGTGGTTCGGGTGGCGGTATCGCCTACAACAAGGAAGAGTTTGAAGAAATTTGTTCCCAGGGTCTCGATTTATCGCCAACCAAAGAACTGCTAATCGATGAAAGCTTAATCGGTTGGAAAGAGTACGAGATGGAAGTGGTCCGTGACCGTAACGACAACTGCATCATCGTCTGTTCTATCGAAAACTTCGACCCTATGGGCGTGCACACCGGCGACTCTATTACCGTTGCGCCAGCACAAACCCTGACCGACAAAGAATACCAATTGATGCGCAACGCCTCTATGGCCGTACTGCGTGAGATTGGGGTGGAAACGGGCGGTTCAAACGTACAGTTTGGTATTAATCCGAAAGATGGCCGTATGGTGATCATCGAGATGAACCCAAGGGTATCGCGCTCATCGGCATTGGCATCGAAGGCAACGGGTTTCCCGATTGCGAAAATCGCCGCTAAATTAGCAGTCGGTTTCACCCTCGATGAGTTGATGAACGACATCACAGGTGGTCGTACGCCTGCGTCATTCGAGCCTGCAATCGACTACGTTGTGACTAAAGTACCGCGTTTTAACTTTGAAAAGTTCGCGGGTTCCAACGATCGTTTAACCACGCAGATGAAATCAGTGGGTGAAGTGATGGCTATTGGCCGTACTTTCCAAGAGTCACTGCAAAAAGCTTTGCGTGGTTTAGAAGTAAGTCGCCATGGTTTAGACCCTATCACTGATATGACTAAGCCCGAGGCTATGTCACGCATTCGCCTCGAGCTGAAAGAGCCTGGTTGTGACCGTATTTGGTACATTGCCGATGCGATGCGCGCAGGTCTTGGCCTAGATGAGATCTTCCGCCTGACCAATATCGACCCTTGGTTCCTGGTTCAAATCGAAGAGCTTGTCCAGCTAGAAGGCCAAGTTGCCGAAGCGGGCCTTGCGGGCTTAAACGAAGATTTACTGCGTAAGCTCAAGCGTAAAGGCTTTGCCGATGCGCGTCTGGCCGATGTATTAGGCGTGAGCGAAGCCGAAGTGCGTAAGCTGCGTGACCGTTTTAATCTGCACCCTGTCTACAAGCGCGTGGATACCTGTGCGGCCGAATTTGCCACAGACACGGCTTATATGTACTCAACCTATGAGGAAGAGTGCGAAGCTAATCCTTCAAACCGTGACAAAATCATGGTGTTAGGTGGTGGTCCAAACCGTATTGGTCAAGGTATCGAGTTCGATTATTGCTGTGTGCACGCGGCGTTAGCGCTACGTGAAGACGGTTATGAAACCATCATGGTCAACTGTAACCCTGAAACCGTTTCCACCGACTACGACACATCAGACCGTCTGTACTTCGAGCCAGTCACACTGGAAGACGTATTAGAAATCGTCCGTATCGAGAAGCCAAAAGGCGTTATTGTGCAGTACGGTGGCCAAACGCCATTGAAACTGGCCCGTGCCCTTGAAGCTGCAGGCGTGCCTATTATCGGTACTAGCCCAGATGCGATTGACCGTGCAGAAGACCGTGAGCGTTTCCAACAGGCGATTCAACGCTTAGAGATGAAGCAGCCTGAAAACGATACAGTCACCACTGTTGAAGGTGCTGTGATTGCCGCCGAGCGTATTGGTTATCCGCTAGTGGTGCGTCCATCCTATGTATTGGGCGGCCGCGCGATGGAAATCGTGTACGACCAACAGGACTTACTGCGCTACTTTAACGAAGCCGTGAGCGTATCTAACGCGTCGCCAGTATTACTTGATCGCTTCTTAGATGATGCTATCGAAGTGGATATCGACGCCGTATGTGACGGTGAAACCGTGGTGATCGGCGCCATTATGGAGCATATTGAGCAGGCGGGTGTACACTCGGGTGACTCTGGTTGTTCATTGCCACCGTACACTTTAAGCCAAGAAATCCAAGACCGCATGCGCGTGCAAGTGGGTAAACTGGCAATGGAGCTCGGTGTTATCGGTTTGATGAACGTACAGTTTGCCGTGAAAGATAACGAAATCTACATGATTGAAGTTAACCCACGTGCTGCCCGTACTGTGCCATTTGTCTCTAAAGCGACGGGCGTGCCTTTAGCTAAGATTGCCGCCCGTGTGATGGCGGGTCAAAGCTTGAAGTCGCAAAACTTCACTAAAGAAGTGATCCCACCTTTCTACTCTGTGAAAGAAGTGGTGTTGCCCTTTAATAAGTTCCCCGGTGTTGACCCACTGTTAGGCCCAGAAATGCGCTCTACCGGTGAAGTTATGGGCGTGGGCGATACCTTCGCCGAAGCCTATGCTAAGGCGCAGTTAGGGGCGACTTCTGAGGTGCCTAAGTCGGGTCGTGCGTTATTGTCTGTGCGTAACAGCGATAAGAAACGCGTTGCCGATTTAGCGGCTAAGTTAATCGAATTGGGTTACCAAATCGATGCCACCCACGGTACTGCGGTTATCCTAGGCGAAGCGGGTATCAACCCACGCTTAGTAAACAAGGTGCACGAAGGTCGTCCACACATTCTCGATCGCATCAAGAATGGTGAATACACTTATATCGTCAACACCACCGAAGGTCGTCAAGCGATTGAAGATTCTCGTCAATTGCGCCGTGGTGCACTGCGTTACAAGGTGAACTACACTACGACCATGAACGCCGCATTCGCCACTTGTATGGCCCATGCTGCCGATGACCGTACTAATGTGACTTCGGTACAAGAGCTACATCAGCGCGTGCTGGCTAAATAAGTCTGACTGTTAATGCACGTCAATAAGGCCGTATAACCTAGGTTATACGGCCTTATTATTTAGGCCTGTGTCTGTTTTATTGAGTTTTTCAGCTTGTTTTGAGTATGACTTAACTCATTTTATTTCCCATTTAGGTTGCTTGAAAAACTATGTCAGCTCCAATCGATGGCCTTGCCAAAGTCGATACTTTTATTGCGCCGCCCTGTGAGGGCCAGATTAAGATCCTTTATCAAGATAGTGATATTTTACTGATAGATAAGCCGAGCGGCTTATTGAGCCTGTCGGGGAAGAATCCGCTCAACTTAGACTCGGTACATTATCGGTTAGTGCAGGATTTTCCGAGTGCCACCTTAGTGCACAGACTCGATTTTGGCACTTCGGGGATCATGCTGGTGGCGCGCAATAAAACCGTTAATGGCTTGTTGACTAAGCAGTTTCAGGCACGCACTCTTGAGAAGCGTTACACCGCTCTGCTCCATGGGCATATCGCCGCTGACAGCGGGGTGATTAATCTGCCGATCGCTAAGAATATCGAGCATTTCCCACTGCAGAAGATTTGCCATAGCACAGGCAAAGCTGCGATCAGCGAATATCGGGTGCTGGAACGATTAACCGAGCCTTTTGCCACTCGGGTCGAATTTACTCCCGTTTCTGGCCGCACCCATCAACTTAGGCTCCACAGTCAGCAATTGGGGCATTCGATTCTAGGATGCGATCTCTATGGCGGCGTGGGGGAGAAGGTGGCTGACACAGCTGATGTGGACACAGTTGATGCGCATGGGCTTGGTACAACTAAGATAACCAATCACCGCAGATTAATGCTGCATGCGACCCGCTTAGCCTTCGACCACCCAATAACGGGCGAGCGTATCGACTGGATTTGCGACTGTCCTTTCTAAGCGTGGTCCATTCTAAGAGCTTCTTTATAAAAGCTCCTTTCTCAGCGCAATCGGTGGGTCAAAAAGATTCGATTTAGTGGCTAAGCCCAATTCGCTCGGTTTGCATCGGCGGGATATCCTTGGGGAGCCAAGTGTGGTAAATCGCTTTGAAGGTGCCATCGGCTTTTATCGCTTCGAGGCTGGTTTTCCATTGCTCGATCACATCATTGGGCGTGCCCTTTGAAAAGGCAATATACAGATGATTGGCACTGATGGTATAGAGGGACTCGACATCATCAATACTGGCACCCGCTTCGGCAAGAATGCTCGGTGCGGTGAGATTGGCATTACACCAAAGATCGATACGATGTTTCATCAATTGCTTTGCACTCAATAGCGGAGTCGATGAGGCGGCAATATTGCTAAAACCATGTTCAATGAGTAATTGTTCCTCCACTGAGGCACGATAGACGCCAATCGCCTTAGCCGTTTTAGCATCATCTAGGGTATTGATTTTTATGCCGCTATTTTTTAAAGCATAAAAATTAGTCGTGCCGACGGCAACGGGCCCTATCATAGTAAACATCTGTTCCCTTTCGGCCGTGCGCGTCATTGTAAACAGGACTGTATTGGGCTGTTCGGTTAGCATTTTCCAGCCCCTAGCCCAAGGTACGACTCTTATAGGATCTGAGTTTTTGATGCGCTGCTGAATTTCTTCTACGACCTGAACCGCTAAACCTGTGGGTTTACCCTCGATGGAAAAACTGATCGGCGACCATTCTTCGGTATAGATATTCAGCGGTTGCGCGCTAGGGGAAAGTGCACAGAAGAGAAAAATAGCTAATAAAGTGCCTGTGATTAATTTCATTAATAACCTTAAAAATTATAACGTTATAATTGAGTCTCACCGCTTGCTCTTGAAACGATTAAAGATGAACCCTGTGCACAAATCAAGTATAGCTTTGGGGGGATTTTCTAAGATTAAATTTAATATACGCTTGGGATGATAAAAAAGAGCGCGGATATGGCGCTCTTT
The DNA here is from genome assembly GCF_016406305.1 of Shewanella putrefaciens. Lineage (NCBI taxonomy): Bacteria > Pseudomonadati > Pseudomonadota > Gammaproteobacteria > Alteromonadales > Shewanellaceae > Shewanella > Shewanella putrefaciens. The sequence goes on along the minus strand of NZ_CP066369.1, from coordinate 3,410,462 downwards.
TATGGGGATTTCTTGTTTGTAAACAGTTGGTTATAAATAGTGGATTAGACACTACTGTGATCTAGGCCCGATACACATCCCGCATAAGATTATCTAGGCAATGGACAACGCGCATACTGGCATCTTCCATGAGGTGCAGTTGTTTCACCATCTCAGGCAGATGACCCTTTTGCCTGGCGTTGAGCGCCGCTTTACCCGCCTCGTGCACCGCCTTATGTGGTGCATCTAAGGCCTTGAAGTTACTCAAATGCTGATAATGTTCAGCCCCAAATCCTTTGAAATACCATTGCCCTAAGCGACACTCGGTATGCGAGTTTACATCGTGACTATGCTTTGGTTTTTCAATCAGTTGATATACGTTGCTCTTCCAAACCGCATGGTCGAGTTTAGTGGTATTTAAGAAAGAGGCGGTGGCGGCGTTATGGATAACCTGTTGCATTTTTTTAGAGCGCTGTAATACGTCTTCAACCACTTGGCCTATCTGGGTGGATGATGAGGCGACATCCATAGCACTGCTTTGATTATTATGAACAATCTCTTTAATGCTCGCTGCTTGAGTGACAATTTGCTTTACGAGTTTTTCAATTTGGCTGCTGGCCTCATGGGCTTTACTCGCCAGCTGGCGCACTTCATCGGCAACTACGGCAAAGCCCCGTCCCGCTTCGCCCGCCCGGGCAGCTTCGATGGCGGCATTCAATGCTAGAAGGTTAGTTTGTTCTGAAATGCCTTGAATTGCCGCGACAAATTGGTTGATCGATGAGGTTGTCGTATCTAGTTCGGTCACGGCTTTCATGCTGCTCATGGCCTGCTCATTAATATAAGTCGCCCTATTACCTAAGCTCACTATGGCGACACGGGTCTGATCGAAAATTTTATCGAGTTCTGACAGTTCTTCTTGTTCGGCGGTGAGCAATTCAGCGCTTTGGGCTAGTCCATCGCGCACCGCATGTAGCATCTCGCCCCCTTGGTTTTGGCAGACAATCACTTCATTAAAAAGATCGGTATTTTGGCGCGATTGCTGCTGCATGGTTTCGTTTTCACGCACCATAGCTTTTAGTTCATCAATTTCGATTTGATGCCTACGCTGCTGCTCGGCGAGTTGTTGCTTGAGTACATTATTTTCCGATTTGAGCTTGGAATTAAACCACATAAAAACCTCTAAACCTTTGTTAGTATCGTTATGGTTACTGCTTGTTGAATGGTTGTGGATTTACGAATGTTAAGGATAGGTAAAAATTAATCTTGTTAGTGAAATATTACCCGATCCCTAGGGTTTATTCTTATATTTTTTGTGGTTATTAGCCGATTTAGCGAGGAGAACAAAGCGAGGCCCTAGTTTTTATCGGAAGTTTCTATAGACAGTTGAGAAAGGAAGTGTTGCTGGGAAGCACGGCCAAAACCATCGGCGGTGCTCCCCATTGATCTTATCTAAGGCATAGGTAAATCGAGCACTAGGGTTGCAATGCTGAAGTAAACCAACACACCAATGATATCGGCGATGGAGGTGATCAGTGGCGCACTCGCCGCCGCCGGATCCATCTTTAATTTGCTCAGCAGGAAGGGCAGCGACATACCAATCAAGCTGCCAATAATCACCACAATTTGCATAGTGATCGCGACAACCAGAGCGATTTCAGGCCCGCCGCGCCAGAAGCCGAGCAGTGATACGGCCGCGGCCATGCTGGCACCCAGTAAACCCGCCACCAGTAATTCGCGGCTGAGCATAGATAGCCAATCCTTGATTTTAACTTCCCCCGTGGCTAAACCGCGCACCATTAAGGTGGCCGATTGTGAGCCCGCATTACCGCCGCTATCGATAAGTAACGGCAGGAAGAAGACCAAGGATACATAACTGGCAATGGTATCTTCGAAAAAGGCGATCCCCGCTCCTGAGAAGATATTACCAAATACCAAAATAACCAGCCAAACCACACGTTTACGGTAGAGTAAACCAATGCTGGCGGTCTTAAGGTTATGGTCAATATTGCCGATGGCCGCGGTTTTCGTGAACTCAAGATCCGCCTGTGAGCTGGCGATATCCATGGCATCATCGTAGGTGACGATACCGACGAGTTGGCCTTTGCCATTGACTACGGGCAGCGCCATTAAGTCGTAATGGGCGATCATCTGTACCGCTTCTTCGCGAAAGGCGTTGGCATCGAGGGCTACGGGGTCGGGCTTCATAAAATCGACCACTCGCTCGTGGGGCTGTGCCAGCAATAGCTGCCTTAGAGACACAGTTCCTATTAAGCGGCCTAACATGTCCACCACATAGGTTTGATAAATAGTTTCCTTATCGGCGGCCTCGGTGCGTAGGGTATCAATGGCCTCTGCCGCGGTATGACGGCTATTAAGTAATGTGTAATCCGAGGTCATGACAGCACCGACCTTGGCTTTATCATAGGCGGCGAGGGTGCGCATATCTTCCCGCTTGGCCAAGGCTAGCGCAGGTAGAATCGCCGCTTGCTGGGGTTCATCGAGTAAATTGTAAAGGTCGGCACGTTCATCGGCCGCCATGTGCACCAGTAGCGCCGAAAGCGTGGTTTTATCTAACTGCTGCACTAAGCTTGCCTGGAGTTCGTCGCTCAGGTAACGAAACAGATTAGCGCAAACCTTAGGCGTTGCCAGTTGCAACAATAGGACTTGCTGAGCTTGGTTAAAGACGTTAAATACGGCGGCAATATCGGCAGGATGACGTTTTTCGGCTAATTCAGCCATGGCGCTGGCACTGCGTTGCTCGACAATCATCTGTAGGTTATGGATGATTTGTTTAGTGTTGTTTGTGCTGTTATTCATGTTCATAGTTCATTCTCTCAACGATCTAGTGACCAAAGTAAAAGGTGATATCTGCGCCAAGTTGCAGCGCGTTGCCGCTAAGGGCATTGCCTAGGCTCAATTCCAGCTGTAGCTGTCGTTGCGGCGTGTGTTGATAGGCGAGCTGATAGGCCGGATTACTCAACTCTTTTTGGTATAGCTCGACTATCACTCGCTGATGGCTATTGAGTTCATAGGCCGCCGCAATACCCGCAAGTAATTGGTTTGACTCATTAAATCCATGGGTGAAACCTAAGTTGGCATATAGGCTGACATCGGAGTCGCCTAAGGTTTTGCCTACTATGCCGAACATTTCGGTGGTAAATTCGTTACTGGAATCAAGGTTTTTTTGCAGATTGATCACCACAGCACTGTGCCAATCGTCCTGCTGCCGACCTGAATCTGAATCTAAACCTAAGTGAGAGTTTACGTTGAGCGGCAGCTTGATACCGACTTCAGCCTGCTCTTTGCGGATATCGTCATGGGCATTGGACGCTAATCCTAAATGCCATTCCCATTGATTGCGGCTGCAAGTGGTGGCTGCGTTAAATTGTGGGCGAGCATGATCCGACCTAGGTTGTTGCCAGCCCATTTCTAATTCACAGCGATCCGCAAGGGCTGGGTCATCCACTTCGAGGTGCGATGCCGCCGCACTCATGCTGTAGTACAAGCTGATGCTTGCACAGGATAAAGATCGTAAAATGAACGCGTTGTTTATATAAGCCATGGTTAGGCTCCTCAGATGTAAACCCTTAGGCAAAAACCTTTAGGGGTAAACGAAGTCTACTGAGGCAAAAACTTGCTTTGAGATGCAAAAAATACACATAACCCAACTCCAGCGAACCTGCTGGAATAGCGAAAAGCGCAGCCATAGGCCTAGGCTTTAGGGTTTGTGATTAATATTTGGGGGAGGCGGAGTGAAGAATGGTTCACACTACTACCCTGCTTAGCAGGTAGCAGCAATGATTGCGGGCTAGTGCTAGGCGTTAAATCCTGTCTTTTGGACAGGGCATCTACTGTCGCTTATGTGTGTGCCCACAGTGGGTCTCCGCAATGATGAAAAGTGGCTTGATTTTAAGGGACTCAAATCGAAAGTCAACCGCACAAAAGATTACATATGTTTTTGTTTAGATTTATATTTTAAGCAAAAGTTAACACTTATGTAATGCTGGGTTTAGTGTGAATTTATTGCGGCCATTGATGATTTTTTGTGCTTGCAAAGGTTGTCGGTATGTTTTGTAAATTGAGCTTTGCTGATAAGCCAATGGGAGCATAAATATCCACCGCCGTATTCAGATTGAGAGGTATTAAGCTGTGACACATGATATCGATGAGCCAAAGTTAAAGATGGCTGCCGTTCCCCATACGAGGGCGGCCAATATTAAGATCGCCAGTATCAATCTGTTTAATTTTATTGAACCACCTTTGGCCTACTACGATTTTGAAAATATCTATAGCCATGGCCAGTGGCAGAAAAAGTGTCAGTGGTTGAGTGAGTTTCTCGCACATCGCCAGCTCGATATTGTGGGATTTCAAGAAGTGTTTAGCCCTGAACCGCTCAAACGAATCGCCAGTGAGCAAGGTTTAGTGCATTTTGCGATTGTCGATGAGCCCACGCTTATCAGTGATTACATTTATCGCAGCCCAGTGGTCGCACTTGCCTCCCGTTATCCCATAGTGGAAGTCAGCAGTGTTGAACCTGACGAACGCTTAGTGGCGGCCATGGGATTATCGAGTGAATTTGCCTTTAGCCGCAAGGTGCTGCGGGCAACCATTGAGGTGCCGCAAATAGGTTTGTGTGATCACTATGTGGTGCACTTTAAATCAAAACGCGCGGGATTAGCGCTCGAGCCTAAGCCATTTGAACCTAAGCCATTTGAACCTAAGCCATTTGAACATCAGCCCCTTGGTGTAGACCATGTGGCGCCTACAGCAAGCATGAAGCTGCATTCAGAAACCCAATTACTCACAGAGCAAGCCCTAGGCCGCTGGGCATCCACCATGCAGCGCGGCGCGGAAGCCGCATTATTATTCAATGGCATATTGGTACGAAGACAAGAATCTAAACATCCCGTTATCCTAATGGGTGACTTTAATGACAGCCTAACGATGGGCGCTTTAGATGCGTTAACGATACAGGGCGAGAGCATTCACAGTAATGATATTAAAGCCGCTGGCCTTGGACATTTATCGGATGCTGCGTTAGCGGCGGTGTTTGCCCAGTATCAGCTTAAGGATGCCTATGAGTTATTTATTGAAGCGAACTTGAGGGACAGTTTGACTGGCAATACCGCTTACCATAGGGAACACAGGGCGGCGACCCATTACTATGGCCCTAAAGGTTCAGTGCTGGATTACATTTTGCTTTCAAGCGAGTTTGATGCGAGCCACAGCCGCAGTTTGGCGCAAGTCATCGATTATCAGACCTGCGATAGGCACTTAGTCAGACCCGAATATGAGCGCGATGCTTACAGTACTGACCATGCGCCAGTTATCGTTGAGCTAGCACTGCGCAGCTAAATTCGCGTGTTCACGACTTATTCGTTCGATTTCAACCTTATTTAGTATGAATATCATTCAGAGTTAACCGCTAAAATAAGGTATGATCGACGCCCCGTGGATGATGGTAAATAAGCGCTGCGGCGCGTTCGGTACTCGCACTTAGGTGACATTGGGTATATCATCCGCTTCCCATTTTTTAGACTGCAGCCCTTTTCAACGGCGGCGCTATTCTACAGGCAGAGTATTTTACAGGCAGACTATGGCTATCAGGATCAAACTTAAACCCGGGCGCGAGAAATCGCTCGAACGCCGCCACCCTTGGGTATTTTCTAATGCGATTCATAACATTAAGGGAAAACCTTCAGCGGGTGAAACCGTGGATGTGGTTGCCCATGATGGCCATTGGTTGGGCCGTGGTGCTTGGTCTGGTGAGTCACAAATCCAAGTGCGGATTTGGACCTTCGATCGTGAAGAAGAAATTGATCGCGCGTTTTTTGCCAGACGTTTACAGCGAGCGCAAATTGGCCGTAATGACTTAATCCGCGAGCAAGGCTTAACGGGTTATCGTTTAGTGGCCGCCGAGTCCGATGGTTTACCTGGGATCACAATCGATAAATACGCCAATGTGTTGGTGTGTCAGTTACTGAGTACGGGTGCGGATTTATGGCGCGATACCTTAGTCGAGCTATTGGCCGAGCAATATCCTGATTGCGCTATCTATGAGCGCTCCGATGTGGATTCCCGTAAGAAAGAAGGCCTACTGCCAGTGACGGGTTTACTGCACGGCACTCTGCCTGAAATGCCGGTGATTATCGAAGAAAACGGCATCAAGATCGCCGTTGATGTGATTAAAGGTCATAAGACAGGTTTCTATCTCGATCAACGGGATAACCGCGCCATCGCCGCCCGTTTTGTGAAGGATAAATCGGTACTGAACTGTTTCTGCTACACAGGCACCTTTGGTCTATACGCCGCCAAAGCGGGCGCAGCCAGTATCGAAAACGTCGATGTGTCTTCTTTAGCCTTAGCGACTGCCCGCCTTAATATGCAAGTGAACGGTTTGAGTGATGACAATGTGCATTACAACGAAGCCGATGTGTTCAAGTTGCTGCGCCAATACCGTGATGAAGGCAAGACTTTCGATGTGATCGTACTCGACCCGCCTAAGTTTGCCGATAATAAGGCGCAGTTAAATGGCGCCTGCCGTGGTTATAAAGATATCAATATGATTGCATTGCAGTTATTGAATCCTGGCGGGGTGTTATTGACCTTCTCTTGCTCAGGATTAATGCCTGCGGATCTGTTCCAAAAAATCGTGGCCGATGCCGCGCTCGATGCGAAACGCGAAATTCAGTTTATCGAACGCTTAAGCCAAGCGAGCGATCACCCAATCGGTAGCGCTTTCCCCGAAGGATTCTACTTAAAAGGTCTAGTTGCCAGAGCTTGGTAAGCCAAGCGCTTGATATAAGCTGTCTGCGATGGGCAGCTTAGTCAGATAACATTGAATCCTAAAAAGAACCATAAAAAATGCCAGCCCTTGAATAAAGTGGCTGGCATTTTTATCGCGTATTTTTGCGAAAGTTTTTACACTTCACTTATTTGGCTGTAAAGGTTTTTACGCCATCAGGGGTGCCAACGAGTAACACATCTGCGCCGCGTTTAGCGAACAGACCGTTAGTCACAACGCCGACTATCTCATTGATCTGGCTTTCCAATTCCTTTGGATTAAGGATCTTAAGATTGTACACATCGAGGATCACGTTGCCGTTATCTGTCACAACGCCTTCACGGTACACAGGATCGCCGCCCAGCTTAACTAACTGACGTGCCACATAGGAGCGCGCCATCGGAATGACTTCTACTGGCAGTGGGAATTCACCAAGAATATCGACTTGCTTAGTGTTATCGACGATACAGATAAACTTCTCAGCCACAGCCGCGACAATTTTCTCACGGGTTAACGCCGCGCCGCCGCCTTTGATCATGTCCATATGGCCGTTGATCTCATCGGCGCCGTCCACATACACAGATAAACGATCGACACTGTTTAAGTCATAAACGGGAATGCCCAGCGCCTTCATCTTCTGAGTGGATGCCTCAGAGCTAGAGACGGCGCCTTCGATATCGGCTTTCATGGTCGCCAGTGCATCAATAAAGTGATTCACAGTCGAACCTGTACCAACACCGACGATACTGTCTTTTTCAACGTACTTAAGTGCGGCCCAGCCGGCTGCTTTTTTCATTTCATCTTGAGTCATGTTGACATCCTGTTAAGGCAAATGAGTAAAAAATTCTGGGCTTAGTATACTCCTTTCCGATAAATAATGCGGCCCAATTCCTATGCCACTGTGATCTCAGTTGCAGACAGTCCTATATAAGAAAGTCCCCAATACTCTAATTAACTTAAGCAGTTAAGATAAATGCATTTCACTGTACGCATTCAATCTAACTAAGTTACTATGGCAAAAGTTGATTAATTGATTGAAGGGACTACTTATGGCTGGGGCGAGTTTATTGACTTTACTCGATGATATTGCATCCATTTTGGATGATGTCGCGGTAATGAGTAAGGTGGCGGCGAAGAAGACTGCAGGGGTGTTAGGTGACGATTTAGCCCTCAATGCCCAGCAAGTGACGGGGGTGAATGCGGACCGTGAATTACCCGTCATTTGGGCCGTGGCCTTAGGATCGTTTCGCAATAAATTGATTTTAGTGCCAGCGGCCATGTTGATCAGTGCGTTTATTCCCTGGGCTGTGACGCCATTATTGATGTTTGGTGGATTATTTTTGTGTTACGAAGGGTTTGAAAAACTGCACCACAGCTATCTTCATCGAAAAGATCAGCCACATGAGAGTCACCAAATTCAGCAGCAGCCAGAAATCACCGACTGGGTTGCCTTTGAGGCCGATAAAATCAAGGGGGCGATCCGTACCGATTTTGTATTATCGGCGGAAATTATTGCCATTACCTTAGGGATAGTGGCGGAGAAATCTCTGTCGACGCAGTTTCTCACCTTAGCCGCTATCGGCATTGTGATGACCATAGGCGTATATGGTTTAGTCGCCGCCATTGTGAAGATGGACGACGCTGGGTTGTATTTAAGCCAGCGCCAAGGTCAGTCCGTCATCACCCAATTGAATCGTAAACTCGGGTTTGGCCTGTTAAGCGCCGCGCCCCTATTGATGAAAAGCTTAACTATTATCGGCACAGCAGCCATGTTTATGGTGGGCGGCGGGATTTTAACCCATGGCCTGCATGTAGTTAGCGAGCAAATTCACCATGTGGAACAAGCGATTGAGGCTGTTAGTGTGGTTGGTCCTGCGTTTGCGTTATTAACACCAAGCATACTTAACGGTTTATTTGGTGTGTTAGCGGGTGCGGTCGCGGTCATCCTGATGACAGGAATACAAAAACTGCGCAGTTAGTTAGCCGAGCATATCGATAATCTAAGATTGACCGAACAGGGAAGGGCGACGATGAAGTTAATGAAATACTGTATCTCCCCGAGTAAGTTGGCTTGGTTACGCAAAGAGTTTGGAAAAGATGCTAACGGACTGATTGCGGCGATGGATGCGGCGGGGACGGCTTATCTCGACAAGCTGAATGCCGTGACCGAGCCGCAAGTGGAAGATATGGCCGCGGCCGATGTTGAAAGCATTTGCAAGACTAAGACCCAGCAGCGAACGCAGCGTCAGTTGGCGTATTTGTGGTTACAACAGCGGGTTGCCTTAGCGACCCGTACCGATGAGGCAGAACTGGCGGGATTGTCAGCCTTTGAATTGCAACCGCTTCACATCGAGGTGGTTCAACCATCTGAATTATATTCTGTTTTGGCGCGATTACAGAATGAGCGAGTCTTAGGTTTTGATACTGAAACCCGTGCTAGCTTTGAGCGCGGTGTGCAGCATCCCTTGAGCCTTATCCAAATCGCGACGGCGGACGCTTGCTATCTGTTTCAACATGCCATTCTAGGTGAGCAATTTGCGCAGGTAAAAACCTTGTTAGAAGATGAAAGCATACTCAAAGTCGGAGTCGGCTTACGCGGTGATACGCGGGCGCTTAAGCGGCAATGGGATATTCATGTGGCCTCAACATTAGATTTAAACTGGGCACTGGCACAACTTGGGGCTGATAAGGAGATGGGGACGCGCCAGTTAGTTGCGGCGCTTTTGGATGTTCGTATCGACAAATCTCAGAAACTCACCCTATCAAATTGGCAGCAGGTGCCTTTATCTGATGCTCAAATCCATTATGCCGCCGCCGATGCCTTGGCGGCACTCATGTGTTTCAACGCGTTAATCAGCAAGCTGACCCCCTTTTATCATGCATCGAGTGCCACAAAAGCCGCGCCCTTAATCCCTTTGAGTCTCATGGTGCCATTGGCTCAATATTTTGAGGATGCCGAATGAAGCGCAAAAACCAAGATGCGGCAAAGGAAAGCAGCAGGCCATTACACTCGGATATGAGTTCGCAGGGCACCAGTACCTTAGGTTTGATTTACCGCGTGCTGGGCATGTTGTTCCTGTTAGCGATGATCACTCTTGGGGTGAACGCCTGGGCTTAGGGACTTTGCGAATATCAGTGCCAGCAGGCAAGAATAAAGGAGAACACTATGTTAGATGCTATTTGTGAACTCGACACCGAGGATCATTTAACTGCGAGAACGACTTATAGTGTTTTTAAGTTTCAACAGTTGCCCGATGAGGATATCGAACGTTTGCGGCAATGGTTAATTTGCCCTGCGTGCGGCGGTAAAGCATATTTTCGTAAAGCTTCAAAGGATGGTAAAGCCGCCTGTTTCGGCTCCAGATATCACCAAGCCGATTGCATTGAATTTAAACCTTCGGCGCAGAAATCCCGTGAAGAACAAGATGCCCTCGAAGTGCAGCAACAGCTGGTGGATGCCGATGCCTTAATGATTGATTTTAGCCGCAAACCCCGCCGCCATTCCCCCACAAACAAAACGCCAACCGCGCTATCGGCAAGCAAGACAGAGCCAACGCCTAAATCGTCCACTATGCCTACATCTTCCTCTATGCTTGAGCTATCGAAAGTATCTGTAGCAACGTCTGTGGATGATAGAGTGCAAGAGCCAAAAAATGACTACCAAGTTAACACTGCGACGCACCCAACCGAAAAACGGGTGCCAAGCCAAGGGCTCGAAAAGTTGCTGCACAGTTTGTTGCGCGGAACCGATCTGGCGAAATCAGATCTTTGGGTATACACGGACAGCGAGTGCAAATACCGCTGGCGGGCCAAGAATCTATTTGTGAATTTTGCCGATGCGGACCCAAGCGATAACAAACCCCATATGTATTGGGGCACTATCTCCCATACAGACTCGACGATGAGTTGGCTTAACCCCGCCGACAGCAAAGATATCGGCATTCCCATCGATGGGATAAAACAGTCTTTATTGGCGCAATTTGAGATAGAAGATAAACGCTGCCTCGAAGGGGCGGGTTTGATTTTATTTGGTAAATGCTTTTGGAATAAAGAAAAGACCCGCAAAATTATTCAGCTATGGAATAACGATCTGCAACGGATTTTTATCTCAAAGCAGGAAGATTAGCTTTGGGCAGAAACTAGCTTTGGGCAGAAACTAGAATTGGGGGAGGGAGAAAAGGGGCTATTCCCGACGTACAAAAACGTCTCAGTAAAAGTCCCTCTCTATTTTCGCAGATTAAAGCGTTTATTTGCCGCAGCACTTTTTGAATTTTTGACCGCTACCACAGGCGCAAGGCTCATTGCGGTTTGGTTTTTTCTCGAAGGTGGTGGTCTTAGGCTTATTCAATAAGCCTTCTAATTCAACGATATCTTCAGCAACGTCGGCATTGACTTCGATACTAGCGAACAGTTGATGCTCGGCAACAATCGCCTCTATTTCGAGTTTACGCGCTTCGCTACCGACGACGAGTTCGAGCGGTGAGGCTTCGGTGCCCGGTTTAGTCACACGTTTAGTGTTGTAGCCATAACTCTCATGTTTTGGCTTAGGCGTGCGACGGCCTTTAAAGAAAAATTTGTCAGACATTTGGGGTCCTGTGGATCTGTGTATGAAATTGACGACGCTTATACTATAAAAGCCCACGTTTATAAATCGAACTCAGATATTTTTTCGATAACTGCGTTTATAGCGGCTCTTTTGATTTAGGTGATTGGCGATAATACTCTTGAAGATAGTGGAATAACTTTATCCAGCAATATATCCCCAAGCTACCTGAAGATCCGAGTTTCAGATCTGCAGGTTGTTTGAGTATTTGCCCAAGGCGTTGCCGCTTGATGGATTTTAGTGACGCGTTTTTCAGCATTATGCTTTCAAAATCAACATGCACAGTAAAACTTGTTTGAAAAATCCTCAGTTAATAGCGTTTGTCATAAAAAGTCCTTTACCTTTGGGAGTGCTTTTAGCATAATGCCCCACGTCAACAGGGGTGTAGTTCCAATTGGTAGAACAGCGGTCTCCAAAACCGATGGTTGCGGGTTCGAGTCCTGCCACCCCTGCCAAATAAAACAACGGCTTGCATAGAAATATGCGAGCCGTTTCTTTTTTCCTGTCATAAAATTTCCTAGTGCATTTGCTTACATTTGTTAAGTAAAGGTGTTTGCAACTTTCGTTGTGCCTAACATACAATCGCAAGCCCTTTGGTTTGAGGATGTATGGTTTGAATTCTGTGATGCAAACAAGGCGCACTCTGGCACTATGGCTTGCAGCCATCTTAGTGCTGGTATCTGTCGCGCTTGCGGTGCACAGTGTTTCCCATGCTAATGACGATACCAAGGCCCACTGTGCGCTGTGTTTACATCAGCACCAGTTGCAACATGCGCTAACCAGTACGCCCTTTCATTTTCAATTGGCTCAACAGTGTTATATCTGCGTTGAGTTCCAAGCCATTTCCTTTCAACGACTTGTTAGTCGTTACTTCAACAGTCGTGCTCCGCCCATAACAGCCTAAGTTACTGTTTATTCAGCTTGTCTTAATTCATTTTGTCGCCTTGGCTTAGCTAAGGCGCCGATGCTGTTTATTTTCGGAGTGAAAATGACCTCTTTTTATATTCCCAAGCGCGCTGCGCTGTTGCTGGGCGCCCTGTTTGCGCTCAATCCTATTGCTATGCTGTTGGCCGCAGAGGGCAATCAATCGAGTGATGCTGCTAGTGATACAGCTCTTAGCACTGGCATTGAACGTTTAAGTATCCATTATCGCCAAACCTACCGCGGCAATGTGCCTGCTACCGAGCTTCCCCAAGCGATTAGTCTGTTGGATGAGCAGCTGATAAAAGATGCAGGGCTGACGCGGTTTCAAGATGTGCTGGATTATTCCGCCAGCGTGGCGCGGCAAAATAATGGCGGTGGTTTATGGGATAGTTTTTCCCTGCGCGGTTTTCCGGGTAATGAAAACATGCCATCGGGTTATTTAATCAATGGTTTTAATGGTGGTCGCGGTTTCAGCGGCCATAGGGATTTATCGAACGTCGCCTATGTGGAGATCTTAAAAGGCCCGGGTTCTGCCCTTTATGGACGCTCTGAGCCCGGTGGCACGGTCAATATCGTCACTAAGAAACCCCAATATGAAACCAGTGGTTATGTAAAAGCGTCGGCGGGGAGTTTTGAGCAATATCGATTGGAGGGCGATGTGACCTCAGGTTTGACCGACAACCTAGCGTTTCGGCTTAACGGCGCTTGGCAGGAGCACGATAGTTTCCGCGATTATGTGTTTAGCGATAAAAAAATCATTACGCCATCGGTACGTTGGCAGATGTCCGATAAAGCATCTTTGCTGTATGAAATGGAATACCTCAAGCAGGAACAGCTATTCGATCGCGGCATTGTTGTGCTTAATAACGATATCAATACTGTACCCCGTTCACGTTATTTGGGTGAGCCTAATGATGGCGCAACTGTGGTGAATGCTACTGGGCATCAACTGACCTATGACTATGAATTAAATGATGTTTGGTCATTAACCGCTGGCTATAACTATCGAGATTCTAGCTTGAAGGGCTATTCATCCGATGCCGAGTTGGCCAAGGGACGGCAATCGTTATTTGATGATGGCCGCACGCTGACCAGACAGCACAGATACCGGGATTATGCCTCCGAGGATAACTCCCTTCGCCTAGAGTTGAGTGGCCATGTGGACACTGGCTTTATTCGCCATAATTTACTGCTGGGGGCCGATGCTTACCACTACAGTTTAAACACGGCTCTCTATCGGTATCGAGGCAAAAAAGGTGACTATGCTATTGATATCTATGAGCCTCAATACGGTGGACCTCGGCCTGAAGTGAGCTTGCTGTATGATAATGAAGAAACCCAAAAGGCGTGGGGAATCTACGTGCAAGATCAAATGGATCTCACTGAAAAGTGGAAGCTGCACTTAGGGCTAAGATTTGATGCTTATCAGCAAGAAATCACTGAGTCTGTTAAACAGACGGCATCGGCGCAAAGGGATAATCGTATCAGTCCTAAGGTCGGTTTAGTGTATTTATGGTCCGATAGCTTAAGTTTCTATACTTCTTATTCCGAAGGTTTTTTGCCACTTTCGGGAACCGATTATGCGGGTGAGCCCTTCGAGGCCGAAGAGAGCGAATCAGTTGAGCTAGGAATGAAGTTAAATGCGACATGGCGTGAGGATTTAGCGCTGAACGCTAGTTTGGCGCTATTTGATGCAACCAAGAGCAATATCTTGACCTCAGATCCTATCAATGTCGGTTTTTCAGCCACCTTAGGTGAAGCCAAAAGCACAGGAGTCGAGCTGGATCTGATAGCTGAGCTGACGGAGTCACTACAGGCCACATTATCCTACGCCTATTTGAATACTCGCACCGCCAATGACAGCCTAAATCTGGACTGGGGCGTGCAAGTTCCCGCTGGCAGTCCGCTGGTGAATGTGCCTCAGCATACTGGGAATCTAGTGCTTAAGCAGGACTTAAATGATTTTTCTATCGATGCTCATGTCGGGCTGAGTTGGCGTTATGTGGATCAGCGTCTTGGGGATTCTGCCGATCCGAGTTTTCAATTACCTTCCTATCAGTTGCTTGGCATATTTATGAATACTCACCTGAGCGACAATTTAACCCTTGGGGTGAATCTGGATAATGTACTGGATGAGCACTATATCGCCAGTAGTTACTCGGCGCTGTGGGCCGTTCCCGGAGAGCCTAGAAGCATTAAAGTGAGCCTAAGTTATGAGTTCTAGCGTTATGAATTATCAAGGGAAAACCCTAACGCCGAGTATTCGCAGTGCGCGCATTCAAAGTATCGATATGATGCGCGGCGCCGTGATGCTGATTATGTTGCTCGACCATGTGCGGGAACGCTTTTTCCTGCATATGCAGGTGAGCGATCCTATGGATCTGAGCGCAACTTCTTGGGGGCTCTTTTTGAGCCGCTTTGCCGCGCATTTTTGTGCGCCTGTGTTCGTGTTCTTAACCGGCGTTTCCGCTTGGCTTTATGCTCACCCTCGCCAGGGGAAGCCCCGTTCTGCCCGCGCATTTTTGCTTAAACGAGGTGTATTTTTAATCGCGCTGGAAATCTTAGTGATTAACGTCTCTTGGATGGGGAGCTATCACACCCTCTGGCTGCAGGTGATTTGGGTGATTGGCCTTTGCATGTTAACCCTAGCTGCGCTGATAAAACTGCCAAGGCTTTGGATGGCATTACTAGGCTTGCTGATCGTTTTTGGGCATAACCTGTTGACGCCGATCCAGTTTCAACCCGATGAGTGGGCTTACAGTCTGTGGACTCTCTTGCACGACCGCGGTTATCTTGTCAGTGAAGGCGCGCTTAAGATTAAAGTGAGTTATCCAGCGCTGCCTTGGATGGGCGTGATTTTACTGGGTTATGTTGCTGGGCCTCTTTTCAGCCAAAAGCTGAACGCAAGTAAGCTTGACGTGTCCGCGCGTCAGCAAAAGCTACTTATCCTAGGGGCTGGCTGTCTTGCGCTCTTTGCATTGCTTCGTGGCTTTAATCTCTATGGCGAAACCTTACCTTGGCAGGTGGGGGCACATGTAGGTGAAACCTTAATGTCGGTATTTAACTTAACTAAGTACCCGCCATCATTAAATTTTTTACTGGTAACCTTAGGCGGCATGTTTTGGGGTTTAGTGGCCTTAGAACGGTACTTTTCATCAGATGGGAGATTAGGGCGAGCCGGGCATGGGTTGTCTGTGTTTGGCTCAGTGCCTATGTTCTTCTATATCTTGCATTTGTACCTGCTGTTGCTGCTTTATACCTTAGCGAAATTTACCTTTGGCGCTAATCATGGCGAGCTATTTGGTGTGAATAGTATGGGATGGATTTGGTTAATCGCGGGAGTGTTAATCGTCGCACTTTATTATCCCGTTAAACGGTTTAGCGAGTATAAAAAGCACAGCACTCAGGCTTGGATTAAGTACCTCTAAACGTGAGTTATGCAAAGGAAAAGTCGCCAAGCGTAACCGCTTGGCGACTTTGGTTTTAGCTAATGCACTAATAGGTATAGCGGTTACTCTGCTAGTAAGCTTCGCAACATCCAGGCATTTTTCTCATGGATTTGAATGCGTTGGGTGAGCAGATCCGCTGTTGCTTCATCATTGGCTTGACCCACCAGTGGATACAGCGCCCGCGCATTACGAATGATCACTTCTTGATCGCCTAACAATTCACGGATCATGGTTTCAGCTTTAGTGATCCCTTGATCTTCTTTGATCTCAGTGAGTGCCGCGTAGGCTGAATAGGAACCTAAGGCTCTGGAACCTAAGGCGCGCACACGCTCGGCAATGAGGTCAACGGCGAGGGCCAGTTCGGTATATTGCTGCTCAAACAACAAATGTAAACTGGTGAACATAGGGCCCGTGACATTCCAGTGAAAGCTGTGGGTCTTCAGATAAAGGCTGTAACTGTCGGCCAATAACTGGTTTAACCCTGCAGCGATATCTTCTCTATGAGCTTGATTAATGCCGATATTCATCATGGTATTTTCCTTCTATTATTGCCCAATTTGATGGGTATAGATTAGCTGAACTCGATTTAAGATAAAGCGATTAAATTAGATTTTATTAATCGAATTTTGCGATTTTAAAATCAGGAACTGGCTCACGGATAAACATGACTAACCTCCTCGGCAGTAACAATAATAGGCAGTAGCTGGTATGCTTATATCACGGCCTCGATAACAGAGAATAAAAGCTAACCTGTGAATAAATCAGCCTATTTAGAAGCCATGGCGATTACGGCCTGGCAAGTTCGCGACACAAAGGTTAAGCCCTACCAAGTGATTTGGGATAGGGATAGTGAACTGCCCCAGGCCGATCCCCTCATAAATACCGTGCTTAGGTTAATTGGCGTGGCACGGGATGAGTGCGATTTCGATTATGAACCCCATAAGGGTAAGCAAATTGTTTGGGATTTACGCCGCCATAAAGTCAGGCCGCGTACCGCTTGGCTTGTGTCGGAGCCGCTTGCCGCTTTACTCGCGGACAGTGGGGCAAAACGTGCCCTGTGGGCGCAGATTTGGCAGTGGCGTGAGCAGCAGTCTCAAGCATAAAAGACATTTAAAAACTGGATCTGGAAACCCCCGTGTGAATACTCAATACCCTAAAAATATGACAGCGCAATTACAGTTAGTTTTCCTCGAGGCCAATGATCTTAGCCAAATGGTCAGCATTGAAGGCAAGGCACATTCCCATCCTATGAGTGAGGGTAATCTTGCCGATTCTTTCGGTCGCTTGTATCGGGTACTCGGATTAAAGACTGAGACTAATACCTTGATTGGATTTGCGATTATCCAGCAGATTGTTGATGAAGTGACCCTGATTGATATCTGTATCCATCCAGCAGAGCAGGGGCATGGTTATGGGCGGTTATTATTAAATGGGGTGGTTGATGTTGCAAAATCCTCGGGCGCTGTGGTGATTATGCTCGAAGTGCGGGAATCAAATGCCGCGGCGCGCCATTTATACCAACAGGTGGGGTTTACTGAATCCGGTCGCCGTAGGGGTTACTATTCTTCGGCTGAAGGTAAGGAAGATGCACTCTTGATGGATTTAAATTTAGCGATTTGATCGGTGTAACCCATCAGTATTATGCCTTAGCCTTTTAAAGCGATAACCATAAAAAACAGCGCTAATGCGCTGTTTTTATTTTAAAACCCAATAATGACTTATTTAACTTCTTTGCCTTGGGCTTGCAGATCCGCATGGTAGCTTGAGCGTACTAATGGGCCACAGGCCGCATGGGTAAAGCCTAATTCATCGGCAAGGGCTTTCAGCTCGGCAAATTCGGCGGGTGGCACGTAACGCTCTACCGGTAAGTGGAACTTAGACGGCTGTAGGTATTGGCCTAAGGTCAGCATTTCAACCTTGTGCTCACGTAGATCCCGCAGCACTTGGGCGATTTCTTCGTTGGTTTCACCTAAGCCCATCATCAAGCCCGATTTAGTCGGTACATTAGGATGACGTTCTTTAAAGCGTTTAAGCAAATCGAGTGACCATTGATAGTTTGCACCTGGGCGGGCCTTACGATAATGCATTGGCGCCGTTTCTAAATTGTGGTTAAACACATCGGGCGGCTCTGTCGCGAGTATGTCTAGGGCGGCATCGATACGGCCACGGAAATCCGGTACTAGGATTTCAATCTTTATCTCAGGGTTTAGCTTACGGATCTCGCGAATACAATCGGCAAAATGCTGGGCACCACCATCGCGTAAATCGTCACGATCTACGGAAGTTATAACCACATACTTGAGTTTCATATCGCGGATAGTTTGCGCCAATTTAACGGGCTCTTCGGCGTCGGGCTTAAGCGGACGACCGTGGGCGACGTCGCAAAATGGGCAACGGCGGGTACAAATCGCACCCAAAATCATAAAGGTTGCCGTACCGTGGTTAAAGCATTCGGCGAGGTTAGGGCAGGAGGCTTCTTCACACACAGAATGCAGACCGTTAGAGCGCAGCGCCTGTTTAATCTCTAAAATGCGTTGATTCGATGCAGGCAATTTTACCCGTAACCAATCGGGTTTGCGCAGCATAGTATCGCGCTCGGAGGGCACTATCTTGACCGGAATGCGTGACACCTTATCGGCATCTCTTAATTTTACTCCGGGTTGTAAACGTTCAGGCCTATTCATGACGCTGCTAATCCTTGATGATGAACTAGATGTTGGTAGCCCAATAATTGGCTAAAGGTAATAGTGAGTTGCTCGCCTGCTTCCACCACGGTTTGTGGGCCGCCAAGCTCCTTACATTGCACCATTTCAAGGCCGGCATAACCACAGGGGTTAATGCGGCGAAAAGGGGCGAGATCCATATCGACATTAAGCGCTAAGCCGTGGAATGAACAGCCTTTTCGAATGCGTAATCCTAGGGAGGCGATTTTGCGTTCATTGACATATACGCCCGGTGCATCGGCCTTAGCGTAGGCTTGGATATCGTATTTAGCGAGCATATCGATAATGCTTTGCTCTATATGAGTCACAAGCTGGCGTACACCGAGTTTACTACGTTTGATATCAAGAAGAGGATAAACCACAAGTTGCCCAGGGCCGTGGTAGGTGACTTGTCCACCACGATCTACTTGGATAACGGGAATGTCACCGGCATTCAAGATATGTTCGCTCTTGCCAGCTTGGCCTTGGGTAAACACGGGTGGGTGTTCTACTATCCACAGCTCATCTGGGCTGTCGCCGTTACGGGTGTCAGTGTATTGCTGCATCGCATGCCAAACTGACTCGTAATCTTGCTGGCCTAGATGCCGAATATGCAAAGTCGTTTCTTGCAAGGGCAACCTCTCCCCTTAAAATTGAGTGGCGGCATTATAACCATAAATGTAAGACAGATCACATTTCATGATCCCGAGGAATTCTTATAGTACGCGGCGCACACCTTCGATGGCGGCAAGTTCTGTGTACAGGATTTCGATATGGTCTTTACTGGTCACAGTGACGCGAATCGTGATCGAGTAGTAGCTCCCTTTACTAGAGGCCTTTGTGGTGGGGGAATAGTCACCCGGTGCGTGTTTTTGAACGACGGCCACCACTCTATCGGTTAGGGCTTCATGGGCATCTCCGACGACTTTAAAGGGGAATGCACAGGGAAAATCCATCAGTTCATCAAATTTAGTGTTCAACATAATCAGTGCTCGTAACCATCTTAATGGGATCTATATGGTGGCAATTATACCCGATTCAAGGGCGATGCACTCCCCAAAAAATAAAGCCACCCTAAGGTGGCTTTATTTATGGGACTTAGCTTAGCTAAACCAACCGGAAAACAGTTGTTTAAAGTAATCCACTAATTTGCTGAACCAGCTTCCTTCGTTAACCTCTTGTAGGGTCACTAGGGGATATTGGGCAATATCTTTACCGTCGAGTTGGAAGAACAAACGACCCACAGTTTCACCTTTTTTCAATGGCGCATCGAGTGGTTTAGTCAGTTCAAAGTTAGCTTTTAGGTCTTTAGCTCGGCCGCGGGTGATGGTAATAGGTGTATCGGTGGCAACGCCTAAATCGACAGTGCTCTTGTCACCGTACCAAATTTGCTGGGTGACGAAGCTATCGCCTGCCTTGTAGGGCGTAACGGTTTCAAAGAAACGGAAACCATAGGTCAAAAGCTTTTTACTTTCGGCCTTACGGGCGGATTCGCTTTGCGTACCTAGCACCACAGAAATTAAACGCATGCCATCTTTGGTGGCCGATGCGACTAAGTTGTAGCCCGCGCCAGAGGTATGGCCGGTTTTGATACCGTCGACATTCATGCTGTTATCCCACAATAAACCGTTGCGGTTATATTGTTTGATGCCATTGAAGGTATAGAATTTTTCGCTGTAGACTCTGTATTCTTCGGGGACGTCACGAATTAACGCGGCGCCTAATAACGCCATATCGTAGGCGGTCGATTTGTGGTTTTCAGAGTCTAGACCGTGGGAGTTTTCGAAGTAGCTATCGCGCATGCCCAATTGCTTAGACCATGAGTTCATCATGTCAACGAAGGCATCTTCAGTTCCGGCAATATGTTCGGCCATGGCCACACAGGCATCGTTGCCCGATTGAATGATAATGCCGCGGTTTAAGTCGGATACCTTAACGGTTTTGCCCACTTCGATGAACATCTTTGAAGAGTCAGAGAAGTTTTTAGACCAAGCGTTTTTACTGATGGTGACATCATCATCGGGGGAAACATTTCCGGCTTTAATTTCTTGACCGATAACATAACTGGTCATCATTTTAGTCAAGCTGGCGGGATTTAAGCTTTCGTAGGCATTGCTTTCGGCAATAATTTGGCCTGAATTATAATCCATCAAGACGTAAGCCTTGGCGGCAACTGTCGGTGCATCAGGGGTAACAATCGGCTGCGCAGCATAAACAGGGAGAGAGGCACTAGAAATTAGCAGCAATGTTTTAATGGGACTTTTGACAAAATTCATCATTAACTTGGCACGTCTTTTTGGTTGTATTGAATGGAAAGGGCTAAATAGCTTCGAAAGTATACCACCCTTCGACAGGGGATTTCAGTGAAGGTTCCTTCATCCGCGGCATTTTTAAGCTAAATCGATATCTTAGGGTTGTGAGTGTTCACTACTCTAACACCATATAGCCCTCAGGATAGCCGTCTTGTTTGACTTTGTTAAGTAATCTATCGGCAAGTTCAGGCTGGCCTATGGGACCGAGTTGTAGTCTAAACATATTATTTGCCGCTTGTACACGGCTCTGAACTTGATATTTGTTCTCAAGTTCCTTCGCTATTTTCTTCAGCTTTTGCTGATCTTTTGATGCCACTAACTGAATGTAATGATTGCCAGAATCTTGGGCACTGGCCACGGCGCTATTGGTGGCGGCAAGACTGCCGACATAGATCACATCGAGCTTAATGCGTGCCGTCCCTTTGCCTAACATGCCCAGTTTATAGGCGGCGGCGTAGGATACATCGAGAATGCGGTCCGAGTGGAAGGGGCCGCGATCGTTGATGCGAATGATCACTTGCTTATTGTTATCTAAGTTGGTGATTTTGGCATAGCTAGGTAAGGGCAAGGTTTTGTGCGCCCCGGACATGGAATACATATCATAGGGCTCACCGTTGGAGGTCTCATAACCGTGAAACTTTTCGCCATACCATGAGGCGCGGCCCATTTCACTAAAACCTTGGCCTGTATTCATCACATTGTAAGACTCACCATAAACCGTATAGGGTTTATTGCCGCGGCGACTGTAGGGCTCATACTTAGGGGTCGCGTTTGGCACATGTTCCACATTAGGTGGATTGAGTGGCATCTTGTCGTTTTTAAGCGAATAGCGCCCCTTGTTAGGGTCCATGTTCTTATTCTTATTACTGGCCGAACCAGAATCAGAACTCGAGCAGGCCGCGAGCGCAAAACAGCAGCCGAGCATCAAGAGCTGTAAAAAATTATTTTTTAGCATCATGTTGTTGCTTCAGTTGTTGGCTAAATTGATAAACGGCCATGGAATACAAAGGGCTACGATTATAACGGGTGATCACATAAAAGTTATTCAGTCCTAACCAGTAGTCCTTACTCCCCGCTTGTTCAAGTTCAATGAGCATCGCCTTTTGCGATACATCTAAGTCCCTTGCATCGGCTAGGGATAAGCTCGGCGATAAAATATCGGCAACTTTATAGCTCAGTTTTTCACCCGCCCACACTTTGGCTTTGGGGGCAGTTTGGCTGCCATTGACTAAAGGCAAGGCGACGGGGGCATTAGCCTGCCAGCCATGTTGATGGAAATAATTAGCGACACTGCCGATGGCATCTTCTGGGCTTTTTAATAAATCACGGTTTCCGCTGCCATCGAAATCGACGGCGTAGTGGCGATAGCTTGAGGGAATAAACTGCCCATAACCCATAGCACCGGCATAGGAGCCCTTGAGGCTATTAATATCTAAATGTTCTTCTTTAACTAACTTCATTAACTCGCCAAATTCCTTGCGGAAAAAGGTAGCTCTCGGTTCGTAATAAAACCCTAAGGTGTAAAGCGCATCAATCACAGGATAATTGCCTGTGTACTGGCCGTAGAAGGTTTCAATCCCAATAATGGCGACGATAATCTGTGGTTCGACTTGGTATTGGGCCGCCGCCTTGGCGATGGTAGCTTCGTGTTTTTTCCAGAAGGCGAGCCCGGCTGCGAGGCGTTTCTCAGTTAAGAAAATGGGGTAATACACATGCCAAGGCTTGGCTTCCCAAGGGCGGGTGATAGCGTCTATCACAGCTTGATTGTATTTCGCTTTTGCGAGAAAGGTATCGATTTCAGATCTGGTAAAGCCTTGTGCTAACTGCGTTTTAATAAACTCAGCCTTTAAGGCTTCGGGTAATACGGGGGCAGGAGTCTGTGCAACCACTGCCGCGCTGGCATTGGGTGTAGCCGGTATGGGCTCGTTTGCCGTAGAGCAGGCAACTAGGTATGAACTGAGGCAAAGCACTGCCAATGGAGCCAAATAAGCTCGAAGAATAGGCATTAAGAAGTCCCTAAAAATTATCTATCTACAAAACGTCTATGGGTATGAATGCTCATTAGAATGCCAAACCCTGTCATCAATGTCAGCATTGAAGTGCCGCCATAGCTCACTAGGGGCAAAGGTACGCCCACTACGGGCAGAATACCTGAAACCATGCCGATATTCACAAAAACATACACGAAGAAAGTCAATGTGATACTACCGGCCAATAACCGAGCAAAGCTGGTTTGTGCCCGCGAAGCAATGACTAAGCCGCGACCAATAATATAGAGATACATGATGAGCAGCAAAATACTGCCGATCAAGCCAAATTCTTCCCCTATTACCGCAAAGATAAAATCCGTATGACGCTCGGGGATAAACTCAAGCTGTGACTGAGTGCCATCGAGCCAGCCTTTACCCCAAAGTCCACCTGAGCCGATGGCGATTTTTGACTGAATAATATGGTAACCCGCACCAAGGGGATCTTGCTCAGGATCGAGCAGGGTTAACACCCGCGTTCTCTGGTAATCGTGCATTAAAAAGTACCAAAGGATAGGCAAAAACGCCAAAACCGCAGCAATAAATCCGCCGACAATGGCCCAGCTCATCCCCGATAAAAACAGCACGAATATCCCCGATGCTGCGACCAGAATCGAAGTACCCAGATCGGGTTGTTTGGCGATAAGCAGGGTTGGCACCAGAAGAATTACCCCCGCGCCCGCCAGATAGCGTTTCTTCGGCGGTAGCGGGAACTTACTGATATACCACGCCATAGTGATAGGGAAGGCGAGTTTAATGAGCTCCGAAGGTTGAAACTCCATAAAGCCTAAGTTCAACCAGCGCTGCGCGCCTTTATTGATTTCACCGAAAAAGTGTACCCCAAGCAGCAAGACAATCCCTGCAAGATAAATGGGTAATGCCCAACGTTTAAGCGCCTCGGGATTGATTTGCGCCATAGTAAACATGATCCCAAGGGACAACAGCATACGAAATAGCTGCCGCTCCATCATTTCTAAATCTTCACCGCTGGCGGAATAGATCACAAACAGGCCAAAGCCCATCACGGCCAAGAGGCCGAGTAAGAGAGGTAGATCTATGTGTAGGCGCTGCCAGATATTTTGACGTTGATGGGCACTCATGGCGTTGGTTTCCAAGTGTCTCTAAGCATATATTCATCGAGCATAGCGCGGGCGACAGGGCCAGCATTAGCGCCACCCCAGCCAGCGTTTTCCATCACGACGGCGAGGACAATTTTGGGTTCTTCGAAGGGGGCATAGGCCACCACTAGAGCATTGTCACGGAAATGTTCGG
The DNA here is from genome assembly GCF_016406305.1 of Shewanella putrefaciens. Classification (NCBI taxonomy): domain Bacteria; kingdom Pseudomonadati; phylum Pseudomonadota; class Gammaproteobacteria; order Alteromonadales; family Shewanellaceae; genus Shewanella; species Shewanella putrefaciens. Next base: position 3,386,410 of record NZ_CP066369.1, on the reverse strand, counting down.
CAATTTTATTGGCATCGTACTTAGTATTTTCTGCCACGCCAATGACCTGCGCTGTACCGGTTTTCATCGCCGCGGTGTAAGTGGCGTCGGTGAAGCGGGATTTGTGCGCAGTCTGGCGCATGGCTTCGTTGATAATATTCCAATTGCGCTGATTTTTAAGTTCAACAGGTGGTAACTCATTAATTGGCGAGTCAATTTTAGCCGTATTGTCCTTGATTGATTTAAGCAAATGCGGCGGAAAGCGGCGTCCCTTATTCGCTAAAATCGCGGTGGCATTCGCCAATTGCAGTGGCGTCGCCGTCCAGTAACCCTGACCGATACCCACAGAAATCGTGTCGCCAATATACCAGGCCTGATTGTACTTTAAGCGTTTCCAGTCTTTAGAGGGCATGTTGCCCGCCGATTCCTCAAAGATATCTATGCCGGTATTTTGCCCAAAACCAAACTGCTCCATAAAACGGGCGATAGGGTCAACACCGATTTTATAAGCTAATTCATAGAAGTAGGTATCGCAGGATTCAACAATCGCGCTGTAGACGTTGACCCAGCCGTGTCCCCAACGCTTCCAGTCGCGGTACTTTCGCTCCACCCCAGGGATCTGCCAGAAGCCGGGATCCCAGATACGGGTATGTTCGGTCACGGCTTTTTCATCGAGACCGAGTAGGGCAATGATAGGTTTAATCGTCGACGCAGGGGCGTATTGGCCTTGGGTGGCTCGGTTGATCAAGGGGCGCGATTTATCATTAAGTAAATCGCTGTAATCTTTGCTATTAATCCCTTGAACGAATTGGTTTGGATCATAACTTGGGCTAGACACTAGCGCTAAAATGCCACCATCCCTTGGGTCTATGGCAACGATCGATCCCTTGTGCCCCTGGAGTAACTCCACGGCCTTTTGTTGTAATTGGAGATCGAGGGTTAGGTAAATATCCTGCCCAGGTTCGGGCGGGACTATGCGTAAGGTGCGGATAGTACGGCCGCGGTTGTTCACTTCTTCTTCGAGGTGCCCCGGTGAACCATGCAATAGGGATTCATAATATTTTTCAATGCCTTGCTTACCAATATCTTTAGTCGCAGCATAGTTTTTCCATTGATCGCTGCGCTCTAGTTGGGCGCGATCTCGAGTATTAATTTTTCCAACATAGCCAAGGACATGGGTAAGCTGGCTCTCGTAGGGATAATTACGTTTTAACCCCGCCTCGACGGTAATCCCCGGAAAGCGATGTTGATTCACGCTGAAAATGGCGACTTGTTCTTCGGTCAGTTGGTTTTTCAGGGTGAGCGGCTTAAAGCGACGATGGAACTTGAGCGCTTCGGTGAAGGTTTCACGTTCATCAACACTTATCTCAATTAACTGACCGAGTTCGTCCAAGGTTTCGGACATATTGGTTATTTTTTCGGGGATCAGTTCGAGGGAGTAAAAAGGTTGGTTTTCGGCTAAAAGTACGCCGTTCCTGTCATAAATGAGGCCACGACTGGGAGCGATAGGAACGACTCGAATGCGGTTTTCATTAGAGCGAGTTGCATAATCTTTATAGGATTCAACCTGTAGGTGATAAAGGTTGGTCACCAACACGCTCAATAGGACGACAACACATAAAAAAGTGAATAGCGCACGGCGCTTAAAAAGTGACGCCTCGGCGGCGTGATCATGCATGGTTATCCGCTTTTTTGGCGACACTTATGCTCTCTCCGGCTGATCCCATGACGGGTGGTTGACACTCGTTAACATCAAGATCCCGCTATTCTCTATGGTAGGGGTGATTAGTATTCACGCTCCACGCGCGGTATAAGCTTTCGGCAACCACAATCCGCACCAGTGGGTGGGGCAAGGTTAATGCCGATAGACACCAACTCTGGTGAGCGGCTTCTTTACAGGCGGGCGCTAACCCTTCTGGGCCACCAACCAGTAGGCTCACATCTCGGCCATCGAGTTGCCACTTGCTCAGCGCAGTTGCTAGATCTGGGGTCGTCCAGTTTTTACCGGGGAGATCTAAGCTAACAATATGATTACCTTTGGGAATGGCCGCCAACATTAGTTCGCCTTCCTTTTGCAGGATCCGGACTATGTCGGCATTTTTCCCCCGCTTTCCGGCGGGTATTTCGATAAGCTCCAGCGCCATATCACGGGGAAAGCGGCGCTGGTATTCTTCGAAACCACGGGTAACCCAATCGGGCATCCGTGTTCCTACTGCGATGAGTTGCAACTTCATCAGGCTTGCTTTTCTGACCAGAGCTTTTCAAGCTGGTAGAAATCGCGGGTTTGATCTTGCATAACGTGCAGGATCACGTTGCCCATATCGACCAGTACCCATTCGCTGCTATCACGGCCTTCTACACCAATAGGTGGGATGCCCGCGGCTTTAGCTTCAACGACTAGGTTTTCGGCGATAGCTTTAACATGAGTCTTTGATGTGCCTGAACAAATTACCATATAGTCGGTAATGTTAGATTGCTTGCTAACATCGATAACTACCACATCTCTGGCTTTTAAGTCGTCGATCTTGTCGACTACGAACTGCTTTAATTCGGCGCTCTGCACGCTGATGTACCTCAATAATTTTAAATAGCGCGGTAGTATATCAGTGTTGGGCCATGGAATACATTGGATCGACGATCGAGTTTACGATATCTGGGCTAATATTGAATCAAGCTAAGTAAAGGCTTTGTTTTTTAATATAATTTAAGGTTGTTGGCATAAGGGCATCCTGCGGTATTTCTCCCTGAGACAACTGTGAGCGTATTTGGGTGGAAGAAATATCCTGCGCAGTGATATCGACGGTAAAAATACGCCCAAGGAGGGGAGATTGCGGCTGCGTTGTCTTTTTAAGGGCATCGATGGCTTCGTAGCGTTCGCTAAGCACCTGCTGCATTGGATGTCCGCTGGCTAACTGCCAACCGGGACGCTGACAAACAACAAGGTTTGAGTATTCAAATAGTTGCTGCCATTTATGCCAGCTTTGCAGATGAATAAAAGAGTCCATTCCCATGATAAAAAACAGCTCATCATAGGGGTATTGTTCGTGCAGTTGTTCTAGCGTCACAACGGTATAGGAGGGGGTATTTCGTTTCGCTTCGATATCGCAAAGCTCAAAGCCATCGAGTTTAGTACAGACATCCGCCACCATATCTAGGCGCTGCGCCGTGGTGGAGTGTGGCTGTTGTTTATGGGGAGGAATATGGTTAGGCAGCAGCAGTATTTTATCTAAGCCCAGCGCCAGCTTTACCTCCATGGCGGGGCGAATATGACCGTAATGTATGGGGTCGAAGGTACCGCCTAAAATACCAATACGCATAGCTATTCTTCGATTACTCTATGGTTATATGGGCCAATTGCCGATGGGCTTTGGGATCGAATAAAAGGCATAGATGGCTCAGGCCGGTCCAATCTTCCCTGCCGTGCTGTTTTAAATTCAGCTCAAGCTTGGAGGCAAAGGCTAACATATGTTCAATCTGTTCGAGTGTCAGTCGTTGCAGTGCCGCTTGGTAGAGTGGCTTACGTTTATCCCAAATACGGTGCTTACTCCAAAGTGCATTTAACGCCGCACCTTGTGCCTGTTCACTCTTTAACATGAGCAGGAGGTGCAGTTCTTTAAAGAGCGCCCAAAGCAGGATGGGCAGCGCAGTGCCTTCGCCATTAAGTTGTCCAAGCATATGCTGGGCACTTTGTTGGTGATTGGTCAGCAGGGCATCGGTGAGTTGATACACGGTAAAGCGGGACTGATCTTCAAAATAGTGGCTTAACTCATCGGCACTGACGGGTTTTGTTGGGCTCAGGAGTTGCAGCAGCTGCATGGCTTGATCGGCGGCCAATAAATTCCCTTCATAGAGGGAATACAGCATAGCGCGGGCATCACTTTGCAGATTGAGCTTAAAATGCTTGATACGCGAGTCGAGCCAGCGCATAAACTGATCGCCCTCGGGCGTGGTGCAGGGCAGATACATACCATGGGCATCTAAGGTCTTAAACCATTTGCTGTTGGTTTGCTCGGTAGCAAGCTTTGGTCCCTCGATAATCAACAGCATATCGGGATTGGGCATATCTAATAGCGCTTGCAGCGTGGCCGAACCGTCGGCACCGGGTTTAGCGTTAGGTAGGTTTAGCTCTATGATGCGCTTGCTGGAAAACAGGCTCATGGCCTGCCATTCCTGGGTTAACTCATTCCAATTAAAGCCCGTTTCTTGAATAAGCTGGACTCGTTCATCGAAGCCTTGCCGTTTAGCGAATTGGCGGATCTGATCCTTAGTCGTTTCGATTAACCAAGGATCATCACCAAAAATCAGATAACAGGGCAATAGCTGGTTAAGGTGGCGGGCAAGTTGATCGGGATAGACTCTCATTGAATGATGTCCCATTGAATGATGTCCGGCATTAATCGTAGCCCCGCATTAATTCACCTCAGTGCTGGCCATCGCCTGCAGAATACGATCCGCAGCCTGGATACGCATTTCCTTAGTGAGTAATTCCATTTCACGGCTCTTTGCCAACGCGGTACGGGGATCGTCTAAATAGTCGCGGCGGATTTCAACCTTGAAAGGTTGCGCCTCTTTGCCCGGCAATGCCACGGCGAATTCGACCAAATAAATCAGTTCATACTCGGCGACGTTACCCGTGGGGTACAAAGACAAGGTTGAACGTTCTAGGGAGTCGGTGATCAGCCTTAACACTGGCACATCATTGGCGGGATCAACAATTTTGACGTTGTTCAAACGTAACCGCTCACGCACTAAGCGAGTAAGTTCGCTATATTCATCCGAACTGCTCAAGCTTAACTGATTAAGCTCGGCGGGGATTTGATAGCTACGTTGGAGCTTAAAACCGCAACCGGCACTGGTCATAATGACCAGTGCCATGATTGCGAAAGCTAAGCGTTTAATTAGCATAAGTTTTCGCGGTTTCCTATTCATCTAATGCCCAGCATTAGTTGGCAACTATGCTGAGCAGTTTGCCTGGTACATAGATCACTTTACGCACAGTCACGCCATCTAAGTACTTGATCACTTGCTCGTCCGCCATACCCAATGCTTCAACAGAGGCTTGGTCGGCATCGGCGGCCACAGTGATTTTGGCGCGAACTTTACCGTTCACTTGCACCACTATGAGTTTGCTGTCTTCCACTAGGGCTGAGTCATCGACAACCGGCCATTGGCTATCTTCGATGCTGCTCGCATTACCTAGCTCGTTCCACAGGCTAAAGCTGACGTGTGGAATGATAGGGTACAGCAAACGCACCACTGCAGATAAGGCTTCGCCGATAATGGCTCTGTCTTGACCTGTGGCTTGTGGTGCTTTTTGCAGGTGGTTCATCAGTTCCATCACGGCGGCAACCGCAGTGTTGAACATTTGACGACGGCCGATATCATCGGTCACTTTCGCAATAGTCTTGTGGACTTCACGGCGCAGCGCTTTTTGATCGCCAGTTAACTTGCTGACATCTAAGGCTTCGCTGTTGTCCTGAGCCACATAGTCGCTTGCAAGCTTCCACAGACGTTTAATGAAGCGGTGTGCGCCTTCAACGCCAGACTCTTGCCATTCGAGTGTTAATTCTGGTGGTGAGGCGAACATCATAAACAGACGCACAGTGTCGGCGCCGTATTTCTCAACCATCACTTGAGGGTCGATACCGTTGTTTTTCGACTTCGACATTTTGCACATACCAGTGTAAACCAGTTCGTTGCCGTCTTTGTCAATAGCCTTAGTGATACGGCCCTTGTCGTCTTTTTCGGTGGTCGCTACATCTAACGGCGATACCCATACGCGGGCACCTTTGTCGTTGGTGTAGTAGAAGGCATCGGCCAACACCATACCCTGAGTCAGCAGTTGTTTGGCTGGCTCGTTAGAGTTTACTAGACCCGCATCACGCAGCAGTTTGTGGAAGAAACGGAAATATAACAAATGCATACAGGCGTGTTCGATACCGCCAATATATTGATCCACAGGTAGCCAGTAGTTGGCTTTAGCGGGATCTAACATTTTATCGGCCTGCGGGCTGCAGTAACGGGCGTAATACCAAGAGGATTCCATAAAGGTATCGAAGGTATCGGTTTCGCGCAGTGCATCTTGGCCATTAACTTGGGTTTTCGCCCATTCTTTATCGGCCTTGATTGGGCTTTGAATACCGTCCATCACGACATCTTCTGGCAGTAAGACGGGCAGTTGATCTGCAGGTGTTGGGATCACAGTACCGTCGGCTAAGGTCACCATAGGAATAGGTGCGCCCCAGTAACGCTGACGTGAAACACCCCAATCGCGCAGGCGATAGTTGACTTGGCGCTTGCCTTTACCTTCGGCGACTAACTTGTTAGCTATGGCATTGAAGGCGGCGTCAAAGTCTAAACCGTCGAACTCACCGGAGTTAAACAGTACGCCTTTTTCGGTATAAGCGGCTTCACTGATGTCGACTTCGCCATCAACTGGCTTGATTACCGCTTCAATCGCCAGACCGTATTTCTTGGCAAATTCGAAATCACGTTGATCGTGGCCTGGAACCGACATCACAGCGCCGGTGCCATAGTTCATCAACACAAAGTTAGCGGCCCAAATCGGCACTTGCTTGCCAGTGATAGGATGAATGGCGAAAAGCCCTGTGGCTACGCCGCGTTTTTCCATAGTCGCAAGTTCAGCTTCAGAGGTGGTGCTGTTTTTGCACTCATCAATAAACTGAGCCAGCTCAGGATTGGTTTGCGCGGCGATTTCAGCCAATGGATGACCCGCGGCAATCGCCACATAGGTCACACCCATTAAGGTATCTGGACGCGTGGTATAGATATCGAAGCTTTTATCGCTACCTGCGACGCCGAAGGTCATTTCGACGCCTTCGCTGCGACCAATCCAGTTACGCTGCATGGTCTTAACCTGTTCAGGCCAGCCATCTAAGGTATCGATATCGTTTAATAATTCTTCTGCATAGGCAGTGATCTTAATGAACCACTGTGGGATTTCTTTTTGTTCCACAGGGGTATCACAGCGCCAGCAGCAACCGTCTTGAACTTGCTCGTTCGCCAGTACGGTTTCATCGTTTGGACACCAGTTGACCGAAGCTGTCTTCTTATAGACAAGACCTTTTTCGTACAACTTAGTGAAAAACCATTGTTCCCAGCGATAATATTCAGGGGTACAAGTGGCAATTTCACGGCTCCAATCGTAACCAAAACCCAGTAATTTCAGCTGGTTCTTCATGTATTCTATGTTTTCATAGGTCCATGGCGCAGGCGCAGTTTTGTTGTTAATCGCGGCATTTTCTGCGGGCAGACCAAATGAGTCCCAACCTATGGGTTGCAGCACGTTTTTGCCCTGAAGACGCTGGAAGCGTGCAACCACATCACCTATGGTATAGTTGCGAACGTGTCCCATGTGGAGTCGGCCCGAAGGATACGGAAACATTGAAAGGCAATAAAACTTTTCTTTGTTTGCATCTTCAGTGACTTCAAAGGTTTTGTTGTCATGCCAGTGCTTTTGCACTAAGGCTTCAATTTCTGAGGGATTATATTGCTCTTGCATCACGCTATTTCCGGCAGTGCCGCCTATTATTTGATCTAACGCCATATCGGCGCGAATAAGATCTGCATAGAATAAACTAGAAGCGATGCATTAAAAAGGTTCCTATGAAGGAGTATTGGTTATGAATGATAGAAGTAACGCGCTACTAGGACTGTATCAAGCCTTAATTACCGAGGTGAAATCCCAATTTGCAGAAGATAACACTATGACTGCAAAGAATTTATTTAAATCAGTCACTCAAGGTAAGGAGTATTTGCGTCTTAAAGAACAGGCCAAAGAAGATGAACTCGCGTTAGTGGAACAATTCTTAAAGCGTGATATAGCGAGTTTTCTGCGTGAGCAAAATGCCGATAGTTTCAGCCATAGCCCAAGTGTCATTGCCATGGAAAATACCCTGTGGCACTGGCTGAGTGAAATAACCGACCGTAGCCAAGTGGAGTGGCACGAGTTAACACAGGATTTTAAGCACCATGGCTATTATCAGAGTGGTGATATTGTCAGCCAAGGCATTATGGTCTGCACCAATTGTGGCCATGAAATGAATATTGAATTTCCTGGGGTTGTCCCCGATTGTCCCGAGTGCGATAACGAAGAGTTTACCCGTGAACCGCTAACGCCCTAAGCGTGAACTTTGCCCCCAAAACGACGCCTAGGCGTCGTTTTGGGGGCGAAAATAGAGGGAAGGGCGTTGGCCAGGATGGGATTAATTGCGGCAATAGGTCAGAATTTGGCCATGAAAAGGTGCAGTTAAAAATGCCGTATTAATGGGTTTATGTTGGGAATGGTCAAAACCGAGCATGACCATTTTTTTACTAAATTTGGCGTGATTTCCGCGACCTGGATCGACCAGCACGACATCGCAACTTGGCTTGGCATGTTGTTCTATAAATTGAGAAAGTAAATCCGCATGCTCTTGTTCATACAGTAGATCGCTACCGATAATCAAATCGAACATGCCCAATTCCGATGCCGTATCGGCCCAGCCCGTTCGTACGAAGGGAATGACTCGGCCGTTATTGAGCGCCACATTTTTTGCAAGAAAACCACCGGTTTCAGGGTGATAGTCCGTTGCTGTGATATCGGCATGCCTGTGATTAAGCACTAAGCTGGCAAGGCCAATTCCGCAGCCAACCTCCAAAATGCGTTTATTGCTAATATCGTAGTCAAGCATATGGTGGGAGAGTACCTGTCCGGATGGCCAGATAATGCCAAATAATGGCCAAGTGGCAGAGGAAATGCCGAGTTTTTCTGCCTCGCCGTTAATATCTTGAAATTCTTGGTTATCTCTAAGGGTGCGAACATGGATGTCAATCGTCCCAAACTCGTGGGTTTGGTAGCGGGTACGCAGGGGAGCCATAGGTTTGCCTTGGTATGAAATACGAGGCAGTCAAGCAAGGCCGCGTTTAATGGGGCACTTTACCCTGAAATCAGCACAGTGGCTAATCTATTTTATCAAGATTGATTTGCTGAGATTGGCCGCATCAGCAGCCTTGGAGATTGAGATCATACTGCGGTGGCGTGTTGGCATCCGTTGCTTGGGTATAACGAAAGGTGAAGCCAGATACTTTTTGATTGGTGCGATAGTACACAGTCTAAACCCTATTGCGCTTTAGCACGTCTGCCAAGGCCGAGTAACACGAGTAAGCCACAGAGTAACAGCAGGGGCATTTGGCCTATTTTGGCGAACCATGTTTGCCCTGTCACCAGTGGAATGGTTGCACTCAGGACGCCCGTTTCAAACTGCGGTAATGATGCGGTGATATTGCCCTTTTCATCGACCACGGCGGTAACTCCATTGTTGGTCGCACGAACTAAAGGGCGGCCCAGTTCAATTGAACGCATTTGGGCCATTTCCATATGTTGCAGTGGCCCATTTGAGGTACCAAACCAGGCATCGTTTGACACTGTGAGCAGAATATCGGTATCTAGGTCGACACTGTCCCTGAGCTGCTCAGGGAACGCGATTTCATAGCAAATTGCCGGTGCAATTTTATGTCCAAGCGCGCTTAGATTCGGCTGACGGTATTCGCCTCTAGCAAAGGATGACATTGGCAGATTGAAGAACGGCGCTATCGGGCGCAGCAGTGCCTCGAAGGGCACAAACTCACCAATCGGCAGCAGGTGATGTTTCTTAAATTGGTTGCTGCCATCGGCCTCATAATCGGGGCCTGTTTGTTGTTTCTGATTATGATTACCTAGCACAATCAATGAATTATAGAATTGATTGTCCTGATGACTAATAATGCCAGTGATAATGGAGGTGTGATTTAGATTCGCCACTTTATTAGCATTATCTAAAAACTCCTGCACCATAGACTCGGGCGCCGGGACGGCGGCCTCTGGCCAAATAATGATATCGGCATCTAAGTGTTCTCGGGATAAATCCATATATTTCAAGAGTGTTGGCCACAGAGCTTCGGGTTCCCACTTCATGCTTTGGGGAATATTACCTTGCACCAGCGCCACTTTGACGCTCTCGCCCGTTGGATGAATATCGGAAAATTTAGGTACAACCCAGGCACTCAGTACGATGAGTGGCAGTAAAATCAGTAAGCTTTTATAACGCTTAGTCAAACAAAGGGCTAATGCACCCGCGAGCATCGCTAGCACAAAGCTTAATCCCAGCGCACCTATGATGCTAGCAAGGGGCTTTAGCGGCCCTTGGGTTTGCGAATAACCCGCCCATAACCAGGGGAAACCCGTCATCACCCAACCACGAGCCCATTCGGTTAAGGTCCACAGTGCGGGGAATAGGGCGAGATTACGCCAAAGACTGAACTTAGCTTCGTCAGCACGACTGCGCGCGTTGGTTAACCACGCCAGCGCTAAACCCGTCAGCGCGGGATATAAGGCTAAATACAGGGCCAATAAGGCCATTAAGCCAATCGATGCGGGGAGTGGTAGACCACCAAAGGTGTCCATACTCACGTGCACCCAGCTGATCCCGACGGCAAAACAACCAAAACCAAAGCTTAACCAATAGTAAAAGTTAGCCTTAGTCGAGAGGGGCTGACTCTGCCAAAGGGCCAACGCCATGGCGATAGGATAGATAATCCAGATGGAATAAGGGGCAAATGAAAGTGCCGTACTGGCACCAAGGACAAATGCCAGTACGAGCCTCAAAGCGTGGGTTCGGGACTTTTGTTGGGCAAAAGCCCGAATGTTATTTAGCACGAGTGATTATTCTATGTCTTCGCTAGTATTAGGATCGGGGAGTTTAACCCTGAGTTGGATTAAACGCCTGGTATCGGCGCTAATCACTTTGAACTCTATGCCTTCAATCATAATGCTTTCATTGCGTTCAGGCAGATGGCCGAAGGCGTGGGAGACTAAGCCACCGACGGTATCAAACTCTTCATCGCTGAAATCAGTATTGAATTCTTCGTTAAAATCTTCAATTGGCGTTAACGCCTTCACCATATAAACCGTGTTGCCGACTTTGCGGATCTCGGTTTCTTCGGCGCTATCGTGGTCGAACTCATCTTCAATCTCACCGACGATTTCTTCCAGAATATCTTCGATGGTCACAAGGCCAGATACGCCGCCGTACTCATCGACAACAATCGCCATATGGTAGCGTTGCGAACGGAATTCTTTAAGCAACACATCGACGCGTTTGCTTTCTGGCACAACCACTGCGGGACGGATCACCCGACTGAGGGAAAAGGGCTCATCACTGTTGGAAAAACCGTATGGGATCAAATCTTTAGCCAGCAATATGCCTTCGATATGATCTTTGTCTTCATTCACGACGGGGAAACGGGAATGGCCAGAGCCAATCACAGTGGCAAGGAGCTCTTCAACGGTATTGTCGATTTGAATCGCGACAATTTGAGCTCTTGGGATCATAATGTCCCGAACACGCATATCAGAAACTTCTAATACACCCTTGATCATTTCGCGGGTATCTTCAGTGATCAGATCGCGCTGCTCTGCACCATCAATCACATCGACTAAATCTTCGCGATTTTGAGGTTCGCCCTGAAATAACTGACTTACTCTATCAAACCAGCTTTTTTTATGGGCGTTCGTACTCGGGGGGATATCGTCACTCATAGTTTTCTCATTAACTCAGATAAACCTTATCTCAGTTAATTATTCTTCCTTATATGGGTCAGTAAAACCTAAGCTTACAATGAGTTGAGTCTCCAATGACTCCATCTCTTCAGCTTCTTCATCTTCAATGTGATCATACCCTAGCAGATGCAGACAACCATGTACAACCATGTGCGCCCAGTGCGCTTCTAGGGATTTTTGCTGCTCACGGGCTTCATTTTCAACGACTGCGGCGCAAATAACAAGATCCCCAAGCAATGGAAGTTCAATTTCTGGCGGTGCTTCAAAGGGAAAAGACAGCACATTGGTCGGTTTATCTTTACCGCGATAGGTACTGTTAAGCATTTGGCTTTCACGGCTATCGACGATGCGGATCGTCAATTCTGCCTGATCCATGCTGTTGCCAATGGCTGTTTTCGCCCATAGCGTCAATTGTGCTTGTGTTGGCAGGTAGTCGCTTGTGGTGGCGTACTGAACGTCTAAGGCTAAATCAAGACTCATGCTTTAGGGTTTCCTGCTGTTGTTGAAGTTGTTGATAGTGACTTTCTTTTTTCGCCTTTAGGGCCTGCTCTTTTTGATCGAAGGCGTCATAGGCTTCAACGATGCGCGCAACCACGGGATGACGTACTACGTCTTGGGAGACGAAGAAATTAAAGCTGATTTCTTCAACTTGGCTTAACACTTCAATTGCATGGCGCAGTCCTGACTTAATATGTTTAGGCAAGTCGGTTTGGGTGATATCACCGGTGATCACCGCTCGAGAGTTAAAACCAATACGGGTTAAGAACATCTTCATTTGCTCAATAGTCGTATTTTGGCTTTCATCGAGAATAATAAAGGCATCGTTTAAGGTGCGACCGCGCATATAGGCCAGTGGTGCCACTTCGATGACGTTTTTTTCGATCAGGCGCTCGACCTTCTCAAAACCGAGCATTTCAAACAGGGCATCGTAGAGCGGGCGCAGATAGGGATCGACCTTTTGGCTCAAATCGCCGGGTAAAAAGCCGAGTTTTTCACCGGCTTCCACCGCAGGGCGAGTTAACAGGATGCGGCGCACTTCTTGACGTTCTAAGGCATCCACCGCGGCTGCAACCGCAAGGTAGGTCTTACCGGTTCCCGCAGGGCCAATCCCGAAGGTGATATCATGGCGCACAATATTGGCGACATAGGTACTTTGGTTCGGATTGCGCGGTTTAATGACGCCACGGCGGGTTTTAATATGCAGGGCTTTATCGTCACCGCTATCGTCCTGCTCAAGGGCGATAGCCTCTTGAATGGCGATATGCACTTGTTCAGGCTCAAGATCCGGTGTGCTGCCTTTCACTGTTTGGGTTTCGATATAAAGTTGTTTAAGCAAATTATTCGCACTTAAACAGTTGCGTGGCAGTCCAGTGATTTGAAAATGGTTGTTTTTACGAACAATTTCAACGCCTACTCGGCGCTCAATCTGTTTGATATTGTCATCGAATGGACCGCACAATGACGCCAAACGGCGGGTTTCGGCGGGTTCGAGATACAGATTCATAGTGGTTAATTTACTGGACAAATAGTGCTCCTACTGCCAAGGGAAAAGCCATGTGCGATATGTTTTTACCGCAGGATAATGTCAGTTTACGAGCCATAGCCGATAATTGCTAACGGAAAATAGCAATTGCCTCGGTAGACTTAAACAAAAGTGTGTGAAAGCAAAAGGGCGACTAAGTCGCCCTTCTTTATATAGGTTCTGTTTCATCCGATTTAAAGCTTACGGCTTAAATTGAGTGACGCCCAAATCATCATCTTGCTTATGTTTAGCTAGGATATCCGCTGGGCGTAGGCTGCGGCGCAGATCCATTTCATCTTCACCACGGATAAACTTGCCGCGCAGTGAGTTGGTATAGACGTCAACAATCTCCACATCCACAAAGCTGCCGATATGTTTAGGTTGACCTTCGAAGTTCACTACTCGGTTGTTCTCGGTGCGACCACGTAGCTCCATCGGATTTTTCACCGAAGGACCTTCCACCAGAATGCGCTGTACTGTGCCCATCATATGACGGCTGTAGCGCATGGCTTGCTGGGTGATGCGGTCTTGCAGAATCGCCAGACGTTGTTTTTTCTCTTCCATATCGACGTCATCGGGCAAATCCGCCGCTGGCGTGCCCGGACGTGCGCTATAGATAAAGCTGAAGCTGTGGTCGAAACCGATTTCTTCAATTAACTTCATGGTGTCGGCAAAGTCTTCCTTGGTTTCGCCAGGGAAGCCAATGATAAAGTCAGAACTGATTTGAATATCTGGACGGGCTTTACGCAGGCGACGGATGATCGACTTATATTCAATCGCCATATGGCCGCGTTTCATCGCCGTGAGAATTCGGTCAGAACCCGATTGTACGGGTAAGTGCAGGAAGCTGACTAATTCAGGAGTATCTTGGTAAACGTCAATAATATCCTGGGTGAACTCAATTGGGTGGCTTGTGGTAAAGCGAATGCGATCTATGCCGTCGATGGCGGCGACAAAGCGCAATAATTCCGCAAAGCTACAAATAGCGCCATCGTGGGTTGCACCGCGGTAGGCGTTAACGTTTTGACCGAGCAGGTTCACTTCGCGTACGCCTTGCTCTGCCAACTGGGCGATTTCAAGGATGATGTCATCCAGTGGACGGCTGACTTCTTCACCGCGGGTATAAGGGACCACGCAGAATGAGCAGTATTTGCTGCAACCTTCCATGATAGACACAAACGCCGTTGGGCCTTCGGCGCGTGGCTCTGGAAGGCGGTCAAATTTTTCGATTTCAGGGAAGCTGATATCGATAACCGCTTTGTCACCACGGCGCACTTGCTCGATCATGTCCGGCAGACGGTGCAAGGTTTGTGGTCCAAAAATAATGTCGACGCATTGTGCTCTGTCTTTAATGGCTTTGCCTTCTTGAGACGCAACACAACCACCCACACCTATGATGAGGTTGGGGTTTTTATCTTTCAGCGTCTTCCAGCGTCCGAGCTGATGGAACACTTTTTCCTGCGCTTTTTCGCGGATGGAGCAAGTGTTTAGCAGGAGAATGTCAGCCTCCGACGCTTCTTCAGTCAAGGTATAACCTTGGTATTCGCCTAACAGATCAGCCATCTTGGATGAGTCATACTCATTCATTTGACAGCCCCAAGTTTTAATATGGAGTTTTTTACTCATCAGTTGTGTCGCCCTAAGATGCCCAGTAAAAATAGCGCGACATTTTACCTGCAGTTAGGGCCGCTGACCAGCTTTGTCCACACTTTTACTTGTTGGCTTTCGCCGTTTGTGATAACCACATAGAAGCTAGGTTTTTATCCTTGGCATTGACCTGTGCCGCTGCAATGCGATTAACGCCGTGTGCTCTAGCCATTTCCAGTAAACCGTTGCGTGCTTGAATGCTAATATCCTCACGGATTTCGAGTCGAAATTCGTTCAATATTTCCGTGGTATGTTGATATAAGGCATAATCTATGGGTGAACGGTAAGTCACTGTGATGATTTCCATATCGGTGTTTGCCGCCATGGCATTACCCCATGGGATCAGGCTGCAAACCAGTAAACTACCTGCTATCTGTAAATGGGTGAGTGTTTTCATGACATCCTCGCTAAGGTGTAAGGTGGATTCACTTGTTAACTCGTTAGATACGGCTAGGGCTAGTTAAGTGAGATGTTAAATTTGTTTTACTCCGCTCGAATGAAACTTTATCTCGATGGTGTCGCTTAGAGTGTAGTGAGGATAGAAAAAGGCGAATGTTGTCTTTGTAAGCAACTGTGAGCAAAAGCCCCTATAGCAACATTTGCTCACCTTTGCGCCTAAATTGACATGCTTTTGATACAATGCGAGCGAATTCCCATGGGGTTGGGTCGCAATTAAGAAGGGAATACAAGTCGTGATTGAGATAAGCCAGAATGAAGCTGTAACACAGGTCGCGCCCGATGAACTGACATTTGATGTTATTTTAGTGGGCGGCGGTATGGTTGGCGCGGCGACCGCTATCGGGCTTGCTGAGCAAGGTCTTAAGGTGGCTGTGGTTGAGTCTTTTGTGCCTAAGGCCTATGGGCCTGAGCAGCCGTTAGATGTGCGAGTATCTGCCATTAGTGTTGCCTCTGAAACATTACTCGATCGCTTAGGGGCGATGGATGCGCTGCTGCAAATGCGCAATGTGCCTTATCTTGGCTTAGAAACCTGGGAACTCGAAGGTTGCATTACTCAATTTCACTGCAGTCAAATTGGCGCCAGCCATTTAGGGCATATTGTTGAAAATCGTTTAATTCAACTTGCGCTGTGGCAACGGATGGCGCAATTGGATGGCATCACCTTATATTGTCCGGATAAGGTCGCGGCATTTGCCCGTGGTAGCGATAGCGTCAGTGTGCACTTGCAGTCCAACATTAAACTGACCGCTAAGTTATTAGTGGGGGCCGATGGTGCAAACTCCCAAGTACGCCAGTGGGCGGGGATAGGGATTACGGGGTGGGATTACGCCCAATCGGCGATGTTGATCAATATAAAAACGGCACAGGGACAACAGGATGTCACTTGGCAGCAGTTTACGCCTAAGGGGCCGCGCTCCCTATTGCCTCTGCCCGGAAATAACGCTTCACTCGTTTGGTATGATGATGCTAATCGCATTAAGCAATTGATGCAGCTAAATAATAAACAGCTTGCAGAGCAGATAAGAGTGCATTTCCCTGCGCGTTTAGACGCCGATTTTACCGTTGAGAGTAAAGGCAGTTTTGGTCTTACCCGCCGCCATGCACAGCGCTACTATAGCCAGAACGTGGTGATCTTAGGCGATGCCGCCCATACGATAAACCCGCTTGCAGGCCAGGGTGTCAACCTTGGATTTAAGGATGTCGAAGCGCTGCTTGCGGTCATCAAGGAAGCTTTAACACAGCATGAAGCATGGTGGTCTAAAGAGGTGCTGGCTCGGTATCAAGATAGGCGATATCGGGATAACCAATTGATGATGACGACTATGGATGTCTTTTATGCGGGCTTTAGTAATGACATTTTGCCGCTGAAACTACTGCGAAATGGCGCCCTTAAATTGGCCAATATCAATTCACCTATCAAGCAAACCGTTCTCAAATACGCTATGGGTTTAAACTGAAGCTTGAACTTTCCGGGATTCTGAAGCGGTAAATTGATGCGGCATTTGTTGACTTTGGCTTTGAGTGCTAAAATGCCGCGTTTTTAGCGAGTATGGTCCATTTCAGTCGTATTCCCCACGGCAAAAATAGGACGACATCACGATATTGAGTGCCATGAGCGAAATTAAATTAATCGTTGGTCTTGCCAATCCCGGGGCCGAATATGCACAGACACGCCATAATGCGGGCGCTTGGTACGTGCATGAGTTAGCTAGGATCTGTGGTGTGACCTTAGTGCCCGATAGCAAGTATTTTGGTGTGACGGCAAGGGCGGTATTGCATGGTAAAGATGTGCGTTTGCTGATCCCGACGACTTATATGAATTTAAGTGGTAAAGCCGTGGGTGCCTTGGCGAATTTTTTCCGTATTACGCCTGAAGAAATTTTAGTGGCCCACGATGAGCTTGATATGCCGCCCGGGGTGGCTAAGTTTAAACTCGGTGGCGGCCATGGTGGCCACAATGGTTTGAAAGATATCATTGCCAAGCTCGCGAATGATAAAAATTTTTATCGTCTACGCATAGGCATTGGCCATCCAGGGGATAAAAACCAAGTCAGTGGTTATGTTTTAGGTAAAGCTCCAGCTAAAGAGCAGGAGCTGATCGAAGCCGCGATCGACGAAGCGGTGCGTTCCACTGAGATCCTGTTTAAAGAAGACATGGTAAAAGCCATGAACAGATTACACTCCTTTAAAGCACAGTAGGTTTTGCCTTTGGCGAAACACAGATATTAAGTGATTTAAGTATTCAGTAATGTGCTGCCATAGGGCAGGACGACTAAACCTCGCTGATGAGTGTGACTCGTCAGCCAATAATCGAGAGAAAGGTAAGCATATGGGTTTTAAATGCGGCATTGTTGGTCTTCCTAACGTAGGTAAATCAACGCTTTTTAATGCGTTAACTAAGGCTGGCATCGAAGCGGCTAACTTCCCGTTTTGTACCATAGAACCTAACACGGGTGTGGTTCCTGTGCCGGATCCACGTTTAGATGCCCTCGCTGCGATTGTGAACCCACAACGTGTGCTACCCACAACGATGGAGTTTGTGGATATTGCAGGCTTAGTCGCGGGCGCCTCTAAGGGTGAAGGTTTAGGTAACAAGTTCCTTGCCAACATCCGTGAAACCGATGCTATTGGACACGTAGTTCGTTGTTTTGATGATGATAACATCGTCCATGTGGCTAACAAGGTTGATCCTGCCCGTGATATCGAAGTCATCAACACTGAATTAGCCTTAGCCGACTTAGACAGTTTAGAGCGTGCGGTGCTCCGCCAGCAAAAACGCGCTAAGGGTGGCGATAAAGACGCTAAATTTGAAGTAGAAGTGCTGGAAAAAATGCGTCCAGTGCTCGATGAAGCCAAAATGTTGCGTTCAATGGAATTATCGAAAGAAGAACTAGAAGCAGTAGCTTACCTGAACTTCTTAACCTTAAAACCGACTATGTACATTGCTAACGTCGCGGAAGATGGTTTTGAGAATAACCCGCATTTAGATGCAGTTCGTGCGATTGCCGCTACGGAAAACGCTATCGTTGTTGCTGTGTGCGCCGCGATTGAATCTGAACTGGCTGAGATGGAAATCGCCGATCGCGACGAGTTTATGGCCGATTTGGGTATCGAAGAACCTGGTCTAGACCGCGTGATCCGCGCAGGTTATCAGTTGCTGAGTCTGCAAACTTACTTTACCGCAGGTGTAAAAGAAGTGCGTGCTTGGACAATACCAGTGGGGGCGAGTGCTCCACAAGCTGCTGGCGTTATTCATACCGATTTTGAACGCGGCTTTATTCGTGCCCAAGTGATGGCCTTTGAAGACTTCATCACCTATAAGGGTGAAGCGGGCGCTAAAGAAGCGGGTAAATTACGCGTTGAAGGTAAGACTTACATCGTTAAAGATGGCGATGTAATGCATTTCCTATTTAACGTATAAGCGCTGTTATTCAAGGCGTAAGCTAAAGCTTTTTTCGCTTGAGATGGGCAACAGACGTTAATTTAGCGCATCTGTTGCTCAGTTTGGTGAAGTAATAGCCGAACAGCTTAAGCTTAGGGAAATAGCGAAAAAAAGCTGTTGACCTAGGTACATCGAATAAGCATAATACGCCCCGTTCCTCGCTGAGAGGGGCGCGCAGTACCGAAGTGGCAATGTAGCTCAGCTGGTTAGAGCACAGCACTCATAATGCTGGGGTCGCAGGTTCAAGTCCCGCCATTGCTACCATCTTTTCAGGATGTAAAATTGATACAGTGCGGGAATGGTGAAATTGGTAGACACGCCAGATTTAGGTTCTGGTGCCGCAAGGTGTGAGAGTTCAAGTCTCTCTTCCCGTACCATTTTTTAGAGATATGAATTTAGAAACATCGGCGATAGCGGATGTTTGAAACAGAGTTTAGTTGGGGTATCGCCAAGCGGTAAGGCACCGGGTTTTGATCTCGGCATACCTAGGTTCGAATCCTAGTACCCCAGCCATTTTTCAGTTTCCAAGTTGTTTGGGGTATCGCCAAGCGGTAAGGCACCGGGTTTTGATCTCGGCATACCTAGGTTCGAATCCTAGTACCCCAGCCATTGGCAATGTAGCTCAGCTGGTTAGAGCACAGCACTCATAATGCTGGGGTCGCAGGTTCAAGTCCCGCCATTGCTACCATATTTAAATCCACGCTAAATCATTTGATTTATCTGGAAAAATCTAGAACTACTTGTATGAGTAAGTCTGGTACATTTTGATGCGGGAATGGTGAAATTGGTAGACACGCCAGATTTAGGTTCTGGTGCCGCGAGGTGTGAGAGTTCAAGTCTCTCTTCCCGTACCATCAAAATGCAACCTTTAAGGTTGATGACAAGTTAATTGGGGTATCGCCAAGCGGTAAGGCACCGGGTTTTGATCTCGGCATACCTAGGTTCGAATCCTAGTACCCCAGCCATAGTTAAAAAGCCCGTCCATGACGGGCTTTTTGCTTTCTGCCTTTTGTAATGCTCTTCTTTTGTTATTTCTTTATTGCCCCATTATTTTTTAGCAGTTTTTTATGCATCATCCAGATAGTCTTTTATGCGTTATCCAGATAAAGCCGAACGTGTTAAGGGGTATGAAAAAAAAGAAGGACGCAGATCTGCCGTATTGGCTGAGATAAGTATCAACTTATTTTGAGGATTAGACGATCGAGATAAAAAAGCCACAGTGCTTAAATAACCACTGTGGCTTGAGTCTGCATTATGCTTTAAAGCGTTATCGCGACTTGGATGAAATATGCTCGCACAATAATAGGCCGCCCGATAATGGGCCCGTCATTATTGTACAGGCTTGATTTCTTTGATTGGTGTCGCTTCTTTTAGTGGTGCGATTTCAGTATTTGCCTTTTCAAGTACGGAATCCTGCACAGTATCCTGCACTGTATTCACCTCACCCGACGCGATAGCTTTGAGGGGCGCAGCAGCGGTTCCGACTTGCTGTTGCAGCTGATTTGTCCCCGCTTCAATTGCCTTTTGTTGCAGCTTTTGCGGATCGGTATAGTCGACGAGTTCTTTTGGCCAGCTAGGAACGAGTTTCTCGGCCTGATCCGTAAACTGCTCTGAGATAATTTTTGGCGAGCCACCCGTTAGCAACATCACTGCCATTTGATTGGTATCCGAGTTCCACACAAATCCAGCTTTTTCAGCCATTTCAGGCACTGGTGTGTAAGTCGACACCATATAAAATAAGGGGCCTTCCTGCTGAATTTTGTCGGCAGTTTTAAGCAATGACATGGTCGTGTCGTAGTTATCCCCTAATAAGGCTTGCATGCGATCTTTGATTAAGGGTTGCTCAAATAATCCAACATCATTTGGATTTAAGCCGACGAGGGGTTTTAACAGCGCCCACATCAATTGGCCTTGGGGTGACATTAATAATAGTGGCGCTACACAGGCGTTTAGCATTAGCGCTAACCACACTATATGTAAGCCGCGCATTTTTTTGAGCAGAGATGTACTCAAGATGATATTTCCTTCGGAATTACCAGCAAGTCGCCGGCGGCGGATTGTAGCCGATCGCGATTCTGTAAACGAGGGGGGTAAAAAGTTAATTTTAAGGTGGAAGTTTTACGTAAATGCCCTTATTTAAAGTGCAAAATGCCTGCAGCCTGTTCGGCGTGTGAGTCTTTGTATTGAGCTAACTTGGTCTGGGACTCTTTATCGGCGCAGCAGGTATCACCCTACCTGACTAGCGGATTTAGGTTTCATTGCTGGTAACTCTGCGTCAGGTTAGGTAAGCTGCATCAATCTATTGTTCTTGAGGCGGCGGTGACCGATTCTGTCATTGATATGCCTTGAATTGAAGCACGCTAGGCGCTCTGAAACTCGTATCTTGAGGTAGCTTAGGTATAAGGTTAGAATAGCGCAATTCCACCCTCATTTGACTGTGTTGACCTTAGCGTTGGCACGGGTTGCTTTTGTTTTAAAGGAGACGAAAGAAGTTATGACTAAGGTTCCTATGACCGTTGTCGGTGCAGAGCAGCTGCGTAAAGAATTAGACATTCTCAAGTTTGAACGTCGCCCTAAAATTACTGAAGCGATTGCCTCAGCAAGGGAGTTAGGCGACCTAAAAGAAAACGCGGAATACCACGCAGCCCGCGAGGAACAAGGTATTTGTGAAGCACGTATCCGCGATATCGAGGGTAAATTATCTAACGCGCAGATTATCGACGTGACTAAGATGGTGAATAACGGCCGGATTATTTTTGGCGCCACAGTCACCATTTTAAACCTCGATACCGATGCCGAAGTGACTTACCGTATCGTCGGTGACGATGAAGCCAACATTAAAGAAAACCTGATTTCGGTAAACTCACCGATTGCCCGCGGCTTAGTGGGTAAAAATGAAGGTGATGAAGTCTCTATCACCACGCCTGGCGGCTTAACCGACTACGAAATCATCTCGGTACAGTATTTATAATCGGCTTATCTACCTAGCTTATATAGTCAACTTCAATTGCCTAGTTAAGAGTGTAATGAGTGTGACTCGCCATGGTTTTAAAACCGCCCTCGGGCGGTTTTTTGTTATCCGCTAACTGAGACTCATTGAGTCTTTATGCGTGTTGAGTGTTCGCGCTTAGGGGCTGAATATCGGCTTTTAGTCAAAGATGGAGACTGCACTGTAGAGTTAAATTCGGGGCAAGATGGATAAAGATTAATTTGTCTCTTGATACACTTTTACTTAAGCTGCAAATCAAACCATAAATGGGTTTATCTTTCGTTTTATAAGAGGGCACGCTTTGGTAAAACATTGGCGTACAGGATTAATGTTAGTTTGCGTGGCGATCATGTTGATCGCGCACTCGGCTAGCTATACGCCAAAAACCGCAGCACAGCGCAGCGAATTCACTCACCAGCATGTTCAGCTACGCCCGGTTCAGATGCATCCTATTCAGAACGATACAGTTCAAATAGATACAGCTCAAATAGACACTGGGGATCTCGATAATTCGGCTGCCAATGCTGTCATTGCCGACTCAGAGTCTCAGCCTACACCTTGCCCTAGTTCCGATTATGTGAGTCATTCGGACGAGTTAAATTTTGCCCCGATAAATTCGCCGCGTTTTCTCAGCCTTGCCCAGCACGATGTGCGAGAGGTGAAGCCGGAATATTTGCTTGCACTGGATTTTACTGCCGAATCCCCGCCTAATATCCTTGAATCGCCCACGCTCAATATCGCATCCGATTGGACGCTTTCAGCCGTTTCTTCTCCGGCCCGAATTTCCGGGTGGAAAGTCTCAAATCTTCAATATCGATTTAGCCAACAAGCCGCTTAACCCGCCTCTTTAGGTGTGCCATCGACCGGAGTCTGCTCCCGTTGAGCTTGCATGCCATTGCATTTTTGTTCTCACCGAAACTTTTTATCGCGGCGGTATTCGCTGTGGTACTTGCGCCTCGCTTCGTTGGCGCACGATACAGGTTTTGGGTTGATATCAATATGTTCGCTTAGCAATGTGAGTTAAATGCTAAGTGATAAAAAGTGAGTTAATCCCATGGAAATAAAATCCAATAAACGGCTGTTAAATCAATATTCAACTTGGAAATATATAGTCCTTATCGTCACTATCATAGTGATGTTATTCAGTGCCTTGCCGACATTTTATGGTGAGGATGCCGCTGTGCAGGTAGGCGCTAAGGCGGGGTTAACACTCACCCCAATTGCCCTTCGGGATAAGCTGCAAGCTGAAGGCGTGACGGTAAAACGTATCGACCAAAAGAATGGCGAAACCTTAATTGTCCTCGATGAGGATAGCCAACAAACCTTAGTTAAAACCTTGGTTTCTTCAATGGTGACAGAGCCAAAAGAATTGACCTTATCCCTTGCCAGTGCGGCGCCAAGTTGGTTACAAAACTTAGGTTTCCAGCCGATTAAACTCGGGCTCGACTTACGTGGTGGTGTGCAGTTTCTACTCGATGTGGATGTTGAGCCTGTGTATCAAGCTCAGGCTGAGGCGTTAGTCGATTCGTTACGGCAGTTTATCCGTGAGCAGAAGATCCGCGGTGCTAGCGTGCATTTGGATCAAAGCAGCCAGTTGAACTTAACCTTGCCCGATAATGATGCCCGTGCCGCCGTGCGTCAGATGATTAAACAATCCTATCCCAATTGGCAGTTATCTAATGCCGATGGCGCAGGTTTACAGATTAAGTTGAGCCAAGAAGAACAAACGAAACTGCGGAACTTAACCGTGCAGCAAAACCTGCAGGTTATGCGTAGCCGAATTGAAGAACTTGGCATCACCGAAGCTCTAGTGCAGCGTCAAGGTGATCATCGAATTCGGATTGAATTGCCTGGCGTACAAGATCCCGCCGCCGCTAAAAACGTTATCGGTGCTACGGCGAGTTTGGCTTTTTTCGAAGTGAAAGAGTCTGGCTCTGTCAATGCCATGGTGCTGAATGACAAGTCGGGCAAGCCTATTTATGTGAGCCGCACGCCTGTGCTGGGTGGCGATCATATTGTCGATGCGAGGGCGAGTTTAGGTGAGATGGGCATGGCCGAGGTGAATATTAACCTCGACCATGTGGGCGGACAGAAAATGTCTGAGTTTTCCCGTGCCAATATCGGTAAACCTATGGCGACGTCTTACAGTGAATACAGCCGTGATGAACAAGGTAAGGCCAAGCAAACTCAAGAAATTATCAGCGTAGCGACGATTCAATCCCAACTTGGTGATCGCTTTCGCATCACGGGTGCTGGCACCTATCAAGAGGCGCAGCAGTTAGCCCTATTACTGCGTGCGGGTTCTATGACGGCGCCCGTGACTATTGTTGAGGAGCGCACCATAGGCCCGACCTTAGGTGCTGAAAACATTGAAAACGGTTTTGCAGCCCTTGGTTTAGGGATGGGCATTACCTTGCTGTTTATGGCGCTTTGGTATCGTCGTCTCGGTTGGGTGGCGAACGTAGCACTTATCTCTAATATGGTGATCCTGTTTGGGTTACTGGCGCTTATCCCTGGTGCAGTATTGACCTTACCCGGTATTGCCGGTCTAGTGCTAACGGTTGGTATGGCTGTCGATACTAACGTGCTGATTTTTGAACGAATAAAGGACAAGTTGAAGGAAGGTCGCAGTTTTGCTCTAGCGATTGATACTGGATTTGATAGCGCGTTTTCGACCATTTTCGACGCTAACTTCACCACTATGATCACCGCTGTCGTGCTGTACTCCATCGGTAATGGCCCAATCCAAGGCTTTGCCTTGACTTTAGGTCTAGGTCTATTGACCAGCATGTTTACCGGTATCTTTGCCTCAAGGGCCTTGATCAACTTAGTTTACGGCCGTGATGCTAGCCGTCATGTGAGGGTATGAGTATGAAAAATATCAATTTAATGGGTAATTTAACTCAGTGGCGTTATGTCTCCAGTGCTATCTCTATTTTATTGATGATAGCGTCATTAACCATCATCGGCGTGAAGGGCTTTAACTGGGGCTTAGATTTTACCGGTGGTGTGGTGACCGAAGTGCAGCTCGATAGAAGAATCACCAGTAGCGAGTTACAGCCCTTATTAAATGCCGCATATCAACAGGAGGTCAGTGTGGTCTCGGCCAGTGAGCCGGGGCGGTGGGTGCTGCGCTATTCCGATATAAAGAGTGCCGATACGCAGAGTACAGATACCGAGCAAGGGAATATCGATATTCAGCAGGTGTTATCACCCCTTAACACTGAGGTGCAGGTACTGAACAGCAGCGTCGTTGGACCGCAGATTGGTCAAGAACTGGCGGAGCAGGGTGGTCTTGCGCTGTTAGTCGCTATGCTGGCGATATTAGGTTATTTAAGTTATCGCTTCGAATGGCGACTCGCCTCGGGCGCTTTGTTTGCGCTAGTGCACGACGTAGTCTTTGTGCTAGCGTTTTTCGCGCTGACGCAAATGGAGTTTAATTTAACCGTGCTTGCCGCTGTGCTGGCGATTTTAGGTTATTCCTTAAATGACTCGATCATCATTGCTGACCGCATTCGTGAGTTATTGATTGCTAAGCCAAAGCTTGCGATTCAAGATATTAATAACCAAGCGATTGTGGCGACATTTTCCCGCACTATGGTGACCTCTGGGACCACTTTAATGACTGTGGGTGCACTGTGGATCATGGGCGGTGGGCCGCTGGAGGGATTTTCGATTGCGATGTTTATCGGCATTTTAACCGGCACTTTCTCATCGATTTCAGTGGGTACCTCACTGCCGGAGTTTTTAGGTTTAACGCCTGAGCATTACAAGGTTCAAGTGATTTCAGATACGCCTTAATCGATGAGCGTAAAGCAAAAACAAATGGGCCACTCAGTTGAGTGGCCCATTTGTTAACACGATATAAATCAAGAAAAATTACTTTGCCTTTGGCAGAGCAATCTTCATTTCGGGTGATTGACGATAAATCACCAGAATATGACCAATAAGTTGCACTTTTGCGGATTGAGTTTCACGTACTATGGCATCAACGATGGCATTTTTTAGCTCTCTGTCGGCAGAGGCTACTTTCACTTTGATCAATTCATGATAAGCGAGTGCGCTTTCAATTTCAGCGAGTACACCTTCAGTCAATCCATTGGCACCAAGCAGCACCACTGGCTTTAAATTGTGCGCCAGACCTTTTAAATGCTGTTTTTGTTTGGTTGTTAAGTTCATTTCTACCAACTTTTGCTGAGTTACTGTTGAAAAACGGCTATTCTACCCTTATATAGCCCTTGTGTAACTCTCAATTGTTGCGGATTTTAAATGTCAGGTAAAAAACGTACGGCCAGTTCCAACCGCTGGATGCTGGAACACTTTGATGATCATTATGTCAAACTAGCACAGAAACGGGGATTGCGTTCTCGCGCTGCGTTTAAGCTTGAAGAACTTCAGCAAAAGGATCAACTTATTCGCCCTGGTATGACTGTGGTCGACCTAGGTGCAGCGCCTGGCGGCTGGTCGCAGGTGGCGGTGAAGTTGGTCGGAGATAAAGGTAAGGTCATCGCCTGTGACATTTTGCCTATGGATCCCATCGTCGGGGTAGACTTTTTGCAAGGGGATTTTCGTGAAGATAAAGTCCTCGAAGCATTGCTTACCCGCGTCGGTGCAGATAAGGTTGATGTTGTGTTGTCTGACATGGCGCCCAACATGAGTGGTTCAGACGGTGTCGATCAACCGCGCGCCATGTATTTAGTGGAGCTGGCGTTAGATATGTGTCATCAAGTGTTGGCACCTAATGGCAGTTTTGCGGTCAAAGTCTTTCAGGGGGAGGGCTTTGACGACTATATGAAAGCGGTTAAAGAGGCGTTCAAAGTAGTAAAAACACGTAAACCGGACTCTTCGCGGGCACGTTCCCGTGAAGTCTATCTTGTGGCGACAGGGTACAAGTTGTAGTACCCTAGCGTTAATCATCGCAAGACTTTATGAGGTCTAGTAATTTGAGTGACATGGCAAAAAATTTAATACTCTGGGTTGTCATCGCCGTTGTGCTGATGTCAGTGTTTCAGGGTTACTCCCCCTCTTCTTCGTCATCGCAGAAGATGGATTATTCTACCTTCCTAGACAATGTTCGTGATGGACAGGTCGCTACGGTCGAAGTAAAAAGCGATCAGCGTACTATTGAAGGGTCTAAGCGAACGGGTGAAAAATTCACAACCATCATGCCGTTATATGATCAAGATTTGATTAATGATCTTGACCGTAAAGGTATCACTATGAAAGGCCAAGAAGCCGAAGAGTCTGGGTTCCTAACTCAAATCTTCATCTCTTGGTTCCCTATGTTATTGCTTATCGGGGTATGGATTTTCTTCATGCGCCAGATGCAAGGTGGCGGTGGCAAAGGCGCTATGTCCTTTGGTAAGAGCAAAGCCAAGCTGATGAGCGAAGATCAGATTAAAACCACTTTTGCCGATGTTGCAGGTTGTGACGAAGCAAAAGAAGAAGTGAAAGAGCTAGTTGATTACCTACGTGATCCGACCAAATTCCAAAAGTTGGGCGGCCGTATTCCAACGGGCGTGCTGATGGTGGGGCCTCCTGGTACAGGTAAAACCTTGCTGGCAAAAGCCATTGCGGGTGAATCTAAAGTGCCTTTCTTCACTATTTCAGGTTCTGATTTCGTGGAAATGTTTGTTGGTGTCGGTGCATCCCGTGTGCGTGACATGTTCGAACAAGCGAAAAAGTCGGCACCTTGTATTATCTTCATCGATGAAATCGATGCGGTAGGTCGTCAACGTGGCGCGGGTTTAGGTGGCGGTCATGATGAACGTGAGCAAACACTGAACCAAATGCTGGTTGAGATGGACGGCTTCGAAGGTAATGAAGGCGTTATCGTTATCGCGGCAACTAACCGTCCGGACGTGCTCGATTCTGCGTTATTGCGTCCAGGTCGTTTTGACCGTCAAGTGGTTGTTGGCTTACCTGATGTTCGCGGTCGTGAGCAGATTTTAAAAGTGCATATGCGTAAAGTGCCGCTTTCTGAAGATGTGAAGGCGAGCGTAATTGCCCGTGGTACGCCTGGTTTCTCGGGCGCTGACTTGGCTAACTTAGTCAACGAAGCTGCCCTGTTTGCGGCTCGTGGAAATCGCCGAGTTGTAGGCATGGAAGAATTTGAACGTGCAAAAGATAAAATCATGATGGGCGCTGAGCGCCGCTCTATGGTGATGTCTGAAGCCGAAAAAGAAATGACCGCATACCACGAAGCGGGCCATGCTATTGTGGGTTGTTTAGTACCAGAGCACGATCCTGTGCACAAGGTGACTATTATTCCTCGCGGCCGTGCACTGGGCGTGACTTTCTTCTTACCCGAAGCTGACTCAGTGAGCCAGAGTCGTCGTAAGTTAGAGAGCCAAATTTCGGTTGCCTACGGTGGTCGTTTAGCGGAAGAGCTTATCTACGGTAGCGACAAAGTGTCGACGGGTGCATCACAGGACATCAAATACGCGACATCTATTGCGCGTAACATGGTGACCCAGTGGGGCTTCTCGGACAAGTTGGGTCCATTACTCTATGCCGAAGAAGACGGTGAAGTGTTCTTAGGGCGCAGCATGGGTAAAGCCAAAGCCATGTCCGATGAAACCGCGACCATTATCGATGCCGAAGTGAAAGTCTTTATCGACAAAAACTATGGCCGTGCTAAGCAGATATTGACGGATAACCTCGATATTCTGCATTCGATGAAAGAAGCTTTGATGAAGTATGAAACCATTGATTCACTTCAAATTGACGATTTAATGAATCGCCGTGAAGTGCGCCAACCTGCCGATTGGCAAGTCGATGACAATGGTTCAAACGATAAAGGCAATGGCCAGGGTGAACCTGCAGTCAAAACGGAGGAAACCGCTAAGGCGGCTCCCGTTGAAACTGAACTTAAAGATGTGGATGAATCCCCCATTAAGTAAGTTGTCGTAATAGAAAGAGAACCCCGTAAAGGGGTTTTCTTGTTTTACCTTGCTAAAAAATTGACTGCGTTGTCATTTGTTACTGTTTCTTCATTCTAAAGATCCCCAAGCTGTGGGGAGACAATCGGTAATGCGCTAGCAAGCAGCCCCAACTGGAGTAAATGCGTGTTTGAATTAATTGTTGGTACTAAACGCCTGTCTTTAGCTTCCCCCGTTGTGATGGGTATTCTTAATGTGACTCCCGATTCTTTTTCCGATGGTGGCAAATTTTCCTCCTTCGAGCTTGCCTGTAAGCATGCAGACGAAATGGTCGCCCAAGGCGCCAAAATCATCGATATTGGCGGCGAGTCGACAAGGCCAGGTGCGGCTGATGTGAGTGTTGAAGATGAATTAGCCCGAGTGATCCCGCTCGTGAGCTATGTGGCTAAACACCATGATGTGTGGATTTCGGTCGATACCAGCAAACCTGAAGTAATGCGCCAAGCGGTTAATGCTGGCGCGCACTTAATCAATGATGTGCGTGCCCTGATGGAGCCTGGGGCGCTTGAGACCGCTGCGCAGTTGAATGTGCCTATTTGTTTAATGCACATGCAAGGCGAGCCGCGCAGTATGCAGAGCGCTCCCGAATACCAAGATGTCATTGTCGATGTCGCTGAATTTCTTACCGAGCGGATCCAAGCTTGTCTCGATGCGGGCATCCCGCGGGAACACTTATTGATAGACCCCGGTTTTGGCTTTGGGAAAACCTTAGAACATAACTATGAACTGCTGGCAAAGTTAGATACTTTTGCCCAGTTTGAATTGCCGATATTGATCGGTTTATCCCGTAAGAGCATGATAGGTAATCTCCTCGGAAGACCGACCTCAGAACGTTTGGCGGGGAGCCTGGCTGGCGCTATGATAGCGGCCCAAAAAGGGGCTCATATTATTCGCGTACATGATGTCCCTGAAACAATAGATATGCTTAAAGTGTTACAAGCGACACAGGCATATCTCTAAACGCTATTCTTGTTAAGTATCTAATTAATATTATGATCCCAGTTAACTGGGACACATTTAGTGTATGGGGCGATATGACTGAACGTAAATTTTTTGGAACCGATGGTATTCGTGGCAAGGTGGGTTCAGGGCAAATGACGCCTGAGCTGACACTGAAATTAGGTTGGGCCGCGGGACGAGTGTTATCTCGCAGTGGCACCAAGAAGGTGATTATCGGTAAAGATACCCGCATCTCAGGTTATATGTTTGAATCTGCATTAGAAGCGGGTCTTTCGGCCGCGGGCCTCAATGTGATGTTAATGGGACCTATGCCAACGCCCGCAGTGGCCTATTTGACGCGTACATTCCGCGCCGAGGCTGGGGTTGTGATCAGTGCATCACACAATCCCTATTATGATAATGGCATTAAATTTTTCTCTAACGACGGCAGTAAGTTAGACGATAAGCTAGAGTTAGAAATTGAAGCCGAGCTTGAAAAGCCCCTCGTTTGTGTCGAGTCACATCTGTTAGGCAAAGTCTCCCGTATCGAAGATGCCCGCGGCCGTTATATCGAGTATTGCAAAGGTAATTTCCCGGCAGAGCATACCCTAACGGGCTTAAAAATTGTGGTCGATTGTGCCCATGGCGCAACTTATCATATAGCTCCTGCGGTATTTCGTGAATTAGGCGCCGAAGTGGTCGCCATTGGTGATAAGCCTAATGGCGTGAACATCAATGACAAAGTCGGCGCGACGTCCATGGGCAAAATTTGTGAAACCGTGCTTGCCGAAGGCGCCGATTTAGGTATCGCGCTCGATGGTGACGGTGACCGCATTATGATGGTCAACAGCAAAGGGGAGGTGATTGACGGCGACCAAATCCTCTATATTCTGGCCTGTGATGCGAAAAACCGTGGCGTATTACGCGGCGGAGTTGTCGGTACCTTAATGTCTAACCTTGGGCTAGATTTAGCCCTGCAAGCGCTCGATATTCCCTTTGCCCGTTCAAAGGTGGGCGACCGTTATGTGATGGAATTGCTTAAGGAACTCGATTGGCGTATCGGCGGTGAGAATTCAGGACATATTCTGAATTTAGATCATGGCACGACAGGCGATGGTATCGTCGCTGGGATCTTAGTGTTAGCGGCCATGCGTCGACAAAACGCGACCCTAGAGCAATTGACAGCACCTATGGAAATGTTACCGCAAGTGCTAGTCAATGTGCGCTTTGAGGGCGAGCATGATCCCCTGAAGTCCGATAAGGTCAAAGCGGCCCAAGCTCAAGTCGAGTCACAACTCGGGGCTCGTGGTCGAGTATTGCTACGCAAGTCAGGTACTGAACCTTTGATCCGTGTCATGGTAGAAGGTGACGATCATAGTGCAGTATTGGCCCACGCAAATTTGATCGCGGATGCGGTAAAATCGGCAAGCTAGTATTTACCCATTTTGTAATGAGTGCGGCTGATACCGATTGAAAATGAAGGTGTTAGCTGCACAAATGAACAGAAAGCAGCTTTGGAGTGTAAAAATTAAGCATTCCAACCTGATATCTAAAAAAATTCGAATTTAGCTATTGTAACTTAATAAGTGGTTCGCTATTATTCACGCCGCTTTCAGAGGAGACAGTGATGGCACTCAGACGTCCTATGGTAGCTGGCAATTGGAAGATGAACGGCAGTGCGGCATTAGCACAAGAGTTGTTCAAGAAATTTGCATCTAAGCTCCAAAATGATTCAGCTGAAGTGGTTTTATGCCCGCCTTCTATCTATCTAGAGAGCGTTAGGCAACTGCTAGAAGCAAACAAGGAAGCGTTAGACGGTTCACTTGTTAGGATGGGCGCACAAAACCTAAGTCAACATGACTTTGGCGCTTATACCGGTGAAGTTTCAGGTCAGATGCTCAAAGATTCAGGATGTCGATATGTGATTATCGGGCATTCAGAACGTCGCCGTATGTACGGAGAGACGAGTAATATCGTAGCGGAGAAATTCGCCGCTGCACAAAAGCACGGTCTGACCCCAATTTTATGTGTGGGTGAGTCGGGTCCAGCGCGGGAAGCAAGACGTACCTTTGAGGTGATTGCTGAAGAGTTGGACATAGTGATCCAGAAGAATGGCACTATGGCTTTTGATAACGCCATTATCGCCTACGAGCCATTATGGGCTGTGGGGACAGGTAAAAGCGCTACACCAGAGCAGGCACAGGAAGTTCATGCGTTTATTCGCAAACGCCTCTCTGAAGTATCTCCGTTTATCGGAGAAAATATCAGGATTCTCTACGGTGGTAGTGTAACACCGAGTAATGCTGCAGATTTATTTGCCCAACCTGATGTTGATGGTGGACTGATTGGCGGTGCCAGTTTAAACTCTAGCGAGTTTTTAAGTCTGTGTACCATAGCGATGAGCGCATAATATGTATGAAGTTTTAGTGGTTGTTTACTTGTTGGTAGCATTAGGTTTAATTGGCCTGATCTTAATCCAGCAAGGTAAAGGAGCTGACATGGGTGCCTCATTTGGCGCCGGTGCATCGGGTACCTTATTTGGTTCAAGCGGTTCAGGTAATTTCTTGACACGCACAACGGCGATTCTGGCCATTGCGTTTTTTACCTTAAGTCTGGTTATTGGCAACTTAAGTGCAAATCACGCAAAAAATGAAGATTCATGGAATAATTTAGGTTCAGATACTGAACAGGTGACACAACCTGTTGAGCAAGGAACCGAAAAGTCAGAAACCAAAATTCCTGACTAGTAAGAGTTTAGCCGAGGTGGTGAAATTGGTAGACGCGCAGCCTTGAGGTGGCTGTGTCCTAACGGACGTGCGGGTTCAAGTCCCGCTCTCGGCACCAAATTAACTAAGATAGACGAGTTAACATCTCTCTTAGTTATTGCAAGAAAAGACGATAGTCAATATACTTGCACACAGTTGACGCGGGGTGGAGCAGCATGGTAGCTCGTCGGGCTCATAACCCGAAGGTCGTCGGTTCAAATCCGGCCCCCGCAACCAGCTCCTAGTAACGAATAGTGTTTGAATTCGTTATGGTTTACAGGTTCTTGACACTAATGACCTCGTGATTACGGGGTTTTTTGTTATCTGGGACTTTTAAATTTGTCGTATATTCTATACGGCGTTGTACTAGGGCTATTCAGCCCTTTTTTGTTTTTTCCGGGGGTCAATTTTGGCAACATTAGAATCCAGACTGGCAGAAATGCTCAAAGTGCCTGTGGAAGCATTAGGCTTCCAACTCTGGGGCATTGAATATGTTCAAGCGGGTAAGCATTCAACACTTCGCGTGTTTATTGATGGCGAAAACGGTATCAATATCGAAGATTGTGCCAATGCCAGCCGTCAGGTCAGTGCTGTACTCGATGTTGAAGACCCTATTCCGACTGAATACACCCTAGAGGTTTCTTCACCTGGTGTGGATAGACCGTTGTTTACTGCCGAGCAGTATGCGGCCTACGTGGGTGAAGATGCGAAAGTTCAACTGACTATGCCTGTCGCGGGCAGTCGTAATTTAAAAGGCGCCATTACCAAGGTTGAAGGGCAAATGCTCTCGCTGAATGTGAATGGTAAAGAGCTAGTTGTCGCCCTGGATAATATCCGTAAAGGCAACGTAATCGCTAAGTTTTGATGGTTTCAAGGTGAACGAGGCAAGACGAGATGAATAAAGAGATTCTGCTAGTCGCTGAAGCGGTTTCAAATGAAAAGGCCGTTCCACGCGAGAAAATTTTTGAAGCGCTAGAGATCGCTCTGGCTACTGCAACCAAGAAAAAATACGAAGGCGATATCGACGTTCGTGTTTCCATCGATCGTAAAACTGGCGGCTACGAAACATTCCGTCGTTGGATGGTGGTAGACGACCACGGCGAAGCCCTAGAGAACCCATTCCGCGAGATCACGCTCGAAGCGGCTCGTTACGAAAATCCGGACATTCAGCCGGGCGAATATATCGAAGATGATATCGAGTCCGTGGTTTTTGACCGTATTACCACTCAAACCGCTAAGCAAGTCATAGTACAAAAAGTACGTGAAGCCGAGCGTGCGCAAGTGGTTGAGCAGTTCCAAGATAAAGAAGGCGAGCTGATCACGGGTGTAGTGAAAAAAGCGACCCGTGAAAGTGTGGTAGTCGATTTAGGTAGCAATGCCGACGGCGTACTGTTCCGTGAAGATTTAATTTCACGTGAATCTTTCCGCCCTGGTGACCGTGTACGCGCATTACTGTACTCGGTGCGTCCAGAAGCCCGCGGCGCGCAGCTGTTTTTAACCCGCACTAAGCCAGAAATGCTGATTGAGCTTTTCCGTGTTGAAGTGCCTGAAATTGCCGATGAGCTGATCGAAGTGATGGGCGCTGCCCGTGACCCAGGCGCTCGCGCGAAGATTGCCGTTAAATCCAATGACCGCCGTATCGATCCAATCGGTGCGTGCGTGGGTATGCGTGGCGCACGTGTACAAGCGGTATCGAATGAACTGGGTGGCGAGCGTGTTGATATCGTATTGTGGGATGATAATCCAGCGCAATACGTGATCAATGCCATGGCGCCAGCCGATGTGGCCTCTATCATTGTTGACGAAGATAACCATTCAATGGATATCGCCGTTGAGGCTGATAGCTTGGCACAAGCCATTGGACGTAATGGCCAAAACGTACGTTTAGCGACTCAACTTACAGGTTGGGAATTGAACGTTATGACAGTGGAAGACATGAATAAGAAACATCAGGCCGAAAGCGCCAAAGTGATGAGTCTATTTGTGAGTTCATTGGATGTCGATGAAGATTTTGCACAAGTACTTGCGGATGAGGGCTTTACGTCGCTCGAAGAAATCGCATATGTACCTGTGTCTGAACTATTGGCGATTGATGGTTTTGACGAAGATCTCGTTGAAGCTTTACGTGAACGTGCAAAAGCGGCGATCTCTACCAGAGCTCTCGCTACTGAAGAAGCACTAGATGGTGTGGAGCCAAGTGACGAGTTGTTAGCACTTGAAGGTGTTGAAAGACACTTAGCCTATGTTTTAGCAAGCAAAGGTATTGTGACTCTAGAAGACTTGGCTGAACAAGGCATTGATGATTTGATCGAAATTGAAGAATTGACAGAAGAAAAAGCAGGTGCGCTCATCATGGCTGCCCGCAACATCTGTTGGTTTGGCGAAGAAGCATAAGTCGATCAACAGGGGGATTTAACTGATGGCAGATACTACCGTAGAGAAATTGGCCACGGAAGTGGGTAAAAGTGTTGAACGTCTGATTGAGCAATTCTCTCAGGCTGGAATTAAGAAAGGCCAAGCTGATAACGTCTCTGAAGCTGAAAAGCAGCAGTTATTGGATTATCTGAAAAAGCAGCACGGTGGCGAGAGTGCCCCGACTAAAATGACGCTGCAGCGCAAAACGGTATCAACCCTGAGCGTAGCGGGTAATGGCGGTCAATCTAAAGATGTGAAAGTGGAAGTGCGGAAAACCCGTACTTTTGTTAAGCGTGATGTGAATGACGCAGTGCTAAAAGCGGAAGAAGAGGCGAAAGCGGAAGCTGAAGCATTAGCAAAAGCAAAGGCCGAAGCGGAAGCGGCTCAAGCGGCCAAGGCGAAAGCCGAGGCAGAAGCTAAGGCTAAAGCAGAAGCTGAAGCCAAAGCAAAAGCCAAAGCGGCGGCAGAAGTGAAAGTAACCAAAGATGCTTCTCCAGAAGCAGAAGCGGCACGTTTAGAAGCTGAGCGTTTAAAAGCGGCGCAAGAAGCGGCGACTAAGCGTAAGCAAGATGAAGAAGCGGCAAAAGCGGCCGAAAAAGCCCGTTTATTGGCGGAAGAAAACTCTAAGCGTTGGGCCGAAGAAGAGCGTCAACGTTTAGAAGCTGAAAGAAACGGCGATCACCACATCACTACCTCTAAAGTAGCCCGTGCTGCTGAAGATACCTCTGATCTGGATGAAGAAAAACGCGGCCGTCGTGCTCGTAACAAGAGCAACGCTAAGAAGCGTGGCGGTAAAGATGCCCGTGATGGCCGTGAAAAGCACATGCGTAACCGCAGCACAGCTCCAGAGTCTATGGCCCACGGCTTCAACAAGCCTGTGGCAGCTGTAAGCCGTGATGTGCGTATCGGTGAAACAGTGACCGTTTCTGAACTGGCGCATTTAATGGCAGTGAAAGCGACTGAAATCATCAAACAAATGATGAAAATGGGCTCAATGGTCACGATCAACCAAGTGTTAGATCAAGAGACTGCCCAATTAGTCGCCGAAGAAATGGGTCACAAAGTGGTGCTAATTCGTGAAAACGAACTTGAGCATCAAGTATTGTTAGACCGTGACGATGAGGACGGCGTTAAGCTGGAATCCCGTGCACCGGTTGTGACCATTATGGGCCACGTTGACCACGGTAAAACGTCTTTACTCGACTATATTCGCCGCGCGAAAGTGGCCGCTGGCGAAGCCGGTGGTATTACTCAGCATATTGGTGCATACCATGTTGAGACCGAAAACGGCATGATCACTTTCCTCGATACCCCAGGCCACGCCGCGTTTACCGCAATGCGTGCTCGCGGTGCCAAGGCAACGGATATCGTGGTGTTAGTGGTTGCGGCCGATGACGGTGTAATGCCACAGACCATCGAAGCGATTCAACATGCTAAAGCCGGTAACGTGCCATTAATCGTGGCTGTGAACAAGATGGATAAACCGGAAGCGGATATCGATCGCGTTAAGAGCGAATTGTCACAACACGGCGTTATGTCTGAAGATTGGGGCGGAGACAACATGTTCGCCTTCGTATCTGCTAAGACAGGTGAAGGTGTTGATGACCTGCTCGAAGGTATCCTACTGCAGGCTGAAGTATTAGAGCTTAAAGCGGTACGTGATGGTATGGCCGCTGGTGTGGTTATCGAATCTCAACTGGATAAAGGTCGCGGCCCTGTGGCAACGATTCTGGTTCAGGAAGGTACGTTGCGCCAAGGTGATATCGTTCTATGTGGCCTTGAGTACGGTAAAATCCGTGCGATGAAGGACGAGAACGGTCGTTCAATCACTGAAGCGGGTCCATCAATCCCTGTTGAAATTCTAGGTCTGTCTGGCGTTCCGTCAGCGGGTGATGAAGCAACTGTGGTACGTGATGAGCGTAAAGCCCGTGAAGTTGCCCTGTATCGTCAAGGCAAGTTCCGTGATGTGAAATTAGCACGTCAGCAAAAATCTAAGCTTGAAAACATGTTCGCTAACATGACAGATGGCGAAGTGAAAGAACTGAACATCGTTCTTAAAGCAGACGTACAAGGCTCACTAGAAGCGATTACCGACTCGTTAACGGGTCTGTCTACCGACGAAGTGAAAGTGAACATCATCGCTCGCGGTGTGGGCGCGCTGACCGAAACCGATGCGACCTTAGCTGCGGCTTCTAACGCTATCATGGTTGGCTTTAACGTGCGTGCCGATGCACAGGCGCGTAAGACCATCGAGAGTGAAAGCGTTGACCTACGTTACTACAGCGTTATCTATAATTTGATTGATGAAGTGAAAGCGGCGATGACAGGTATGCTGTCTCCTGAGTTCAAACAGCAAATTATCGGTCTGGCTGAAGTTCGTGACGTGTTCAAATCACCTAAGCTGGGTGCGATTGCAGGTTGTATGGTGACCGAAGGTACCATCAAGCGTAGCGCTCCAATTCGCGTACTGCGTGATAACGTGGTGATCTTCGAAGGTGAACTCGAATCTCTGCGTCGCTTTAAAGATGACGTTAACGAAGTTCGCAACGGTATGGAATGTGGTATCGGCGTTAAGAACTACAACGATGTTCGCGTAGGCGACCAAATCGAAGTGTTCGAAACCGTCGAAGTGGCACGTACTCTGTAACGATAAAGAGGGCGGCATTAGCCGCCCTTTCGATTTTATGACATTAGCTATGGTACAGATATTATGGCAAAAGAATTCAGTCGTACACGTCGCATAGCGCAGCAGTTGCAGCAAGAGCTTGCTCTGGTGTTGCAGCGCGACATGAAAGACCCCCGTATTGGTTTTGTTACCGTGAATGACGTCGATGTCTCCCGTGATTTAAGTTACGCCAAGGTCTTTGTGACCTTCTTTGAGGAAGACAAAGAAGTTGTACAGGAAAAGCTCAACGCGCTGATCAGCGCCGCACCTTATATTCGCACCCTTGTGGCTGGCCGGATGAAGCTGCGAGTCATGCCAGAACTGCGCTTTGTCTACGATAGCTCATTGGTTGAGGGGATGCGCATGTCTAACCTCGTGAGCCAAGTGATCAATCAAGATAAAGCGAAACAGCAGCAATTTGGCAGCGCTGAAGATGTCCAAGATGTGGACGCGACAGACGATACCGAAGATACGGAAGGTAAAGATTAATGGCTCGTCGTCCAAAAGGCCGCTTTATCGACGGTATCGTGTTGTTGGACAAAGCCACAGGCATGAGTTCCAACTTTGCACTGCAACGGGTAAAACGCTTTTTTAATGCGAATAAAGCCGGGCACACGGGTGCGCTCGATCCGCTAGCCACAGGCATGCTACCCGTATGTTTAGGCGAGGCGACCAAGTTTTCACAGCATTTGTTAGATGCCGATAAGCGATACCTAGTGACGGCAAAACTGGGCCAGCGCACCGATACCAGTGATTCCGATGGTGAAGTGGTGCAGACGCGTTCTATGGATTTTACCGAGACACAGCTATTAGCTGCGCTCGAGCATTTCCGTGGCGATACAATGCAAGTGCCTTCAATGTACTCAGCGCTAAAATACCAGGGGCAGCCCCTGTATAAATATGCGCGTGAAGGCATTGAAGTCCCCCGCGAAGCACGGCCTATCAGGGTATTTGAGCTTAACTTTATCAAGCTTGAAGGTGATGAATTGACCTTGGACATCCATTGTTCGAAGGGCACTTATATTCGCACTATTATCGATGATTTAGGTGAAATGCTTGGCTGTGGTGCCCATGTGATCATGTTGCGTCGCACTCAAGTGGCGCAGTATCCCTATGCTAAAATGGTCACCCTTGAGCAGCTTGAAGCTCTCGTTGCCAAGGCCCAGGAACAGCAGATAGAGCCGAGTCTGTTACTCGATCCGCTTTTATTGCCTATGGATACGGCCGTGGCCGATTTTCCCGAGGTGAATGTACCCGATGCCAGTGCAGCCTATCTGATGCAAGGGCAGGCGGTGCGTGTTGTGGGGTTAGAGGCCGATAAATTAGTGCGTATTACCTTAGGGGATGCCCGTCGGTTTGTCGGCATTGGCGCTATGAATGATGACGGCCTGTTAGCGCCTAAGCGACTCATTGTTATCCATGACGAGCCAGCACAGTAGCACATTGACCCCATTCGAAATCATTGTTCGATTAAGACCAGCCTGTTATTGCGCTAGGGTTGGATTATGGGTAGAATAGCGCGCCCTCTGGCTGAGTTAGTGATCGGCTAGAGATTCATACTATATATTTGGAGAGACACATGTCACTAAGTACTGAAGCGAAAGCAAAAATCCTGGCTGAATTTGGCCGTGGCGAAAACGACACTGGTTCAACTGAAGTTCAAGTTGCTTTGTTAACTGCGCAAATCAACCATTTGCAAGATCACTTCAAAGAGCACATCCACGATCACCACTCACGTCGTGGTCTGTTACGCATGGTTAGCGCGCGTCGTAAGTTAACTGCTTACCTGAAGCGTACTGATGCAGAGCGTTACAACGCACTGATCCAAAAGTTAGGTCTACGTCGTTAATTTCACGTCGACTAACGTAAAAAAGGAGGCTTAGCCTCCTTTTTTATTGCCCTAAATCTGGTTTTTCTCTAGGTTGCTCAACCGTCAACCGTCAACCGTCAACCGTCAACCGTCAACCGTCAACCGTCAACCGTCAACCGTCAACCGTCAACCGTCAACCGTCAACCGTCAACCGTCAACCGTCAACCGTCAACCGTCAACCGTCAACCGTCAACCGTCAACCGTCAACCGTCAACCGTCAACCGTCAACCGTCAACCCATCTACCCATCTACCATTTACCATCGATATGAGCGATGCTCGCAGTCTGGCTTGCAATATAGAGGGCTTCAAACTCTGCCTGGGGCAAAGGTTGACTAAAATAGAAACCTTGTCCAATCTGGCACCGATTTTCCTTCAGCCAGTCGAGCTGGAGCTCGTTTTCAATCCCTTCGGCAACGATAGTTAAATTTAGCTGTTTTCCAAGCATTAAGATGGTCGATGCAATAGCACTATCACCTGGCAAATCCGATACAAAACAACGGTCAATCTTCATCGTCGTGATGGGCAGATGCCGCAGATATGAGAGTGAAGAATACCCAGTCCCAAAATCGTCCACCGCGATACCAAATCCTGCGGATTTCAGTTGTTCAAGCTTAACTATGGCCTGCTCAATGTCGTTCATTAACGAGGTTTCAGTGATTTCTATTTCTAACAGATCGGGTTGGATCTGATAGCGCAGTGCCATTTGTTTGATATCGGATACTAGGCTCGCATCGGCAAATTGTTGCGATGCAACATTAATCGCAATCGGGATCGCATAGTGATATTTCTTCTGCCATTCCCTTAATGTTTTACAGCTTTGTTCTATCACCCAACGGCCAATAGGAATTATGATGCCAGTTTCTTCGGCCACGGGAATAAAGGACATAGGGCTGATTAAACGGCCGTCTTTTTGCCAACGGATCAGGGCTTCACAGGCGATAACCTTACCGGTTTGCAGATCGAGTTTAGGTTGAAAATACAGTAAAAACTCATTGTTTTTCAGTGCATCGTGTAATGATGCTTCGGTACGTAAGCGTACCGCCGCGCGTTCGGTCATCTGCTGTTTAAAGAAGGCCCATTGATTCGACCCCGCCGCTTTTGCACTGTACATGGCGATATCCGCATGGCGGATAAGATCCTCTGCGCTATTGCCATCTTCGGGATAAATTGAAATACCAATGGACGCGGCCGGGTGGATTGCATGCTCATTGAGCTGAATAGGCACATTGAGTTGAACTAACAGTTTATCGACAAAATCCGCCGCTTGATCCGGTGACTGGACAGAATCAGCCAAAATCACAAATTCATCTCCCCCTAGACGAGAGACTGTGCCCTTATCGCCCACAACTCGTTCGAGAATGCGGGCTATTCTGGCTAAGAACTGATCGCCCAGGGCATGGCCGAGGGAGTCATTGATATTTTTAAAGCGATCTAAGTCGATAAACATCAACGCAAAGCTGCGTTTATGTACTCGGGAGCGTTGAATCGTGACTGCGATGGTTTCGAGCAATAGCGTCCTGTTAGGTAACCCGGTAAGCGGATCGCGGGTCGCCATTTTACGCAGTTTAGATTGTGTCTGGCTAAATTGGATCAGGATTTGATTAAATTTAGAGGTCACTAAGCCTAATTCATCATCCTTATGGGCGCTGGACATAGGGAGTAAATTTTCATCCGGCGAATCGGGTTCAATCTTATCAATTGCTTCGCTTATTCTTGCTATTGGTTGAGTTAAGAAACGGTGGAACACAACCGAGAGCACTAAGGTGAGCAATAGGGCGCGGGCCAAGGTGGCGAGGAACCCCAGTTTTAGCTGTGAAAACAGGGTGTTAGTCAACTCTTGAGTGTCGTAAAAAATAGTCAGAGTGCCGATAAGTTGCTGTTTTTGGGTGCCTTCAAAATAGAAGGGGCGATATAAGGGCCGAGAGATTTCTTTCAAATCATCGAAGAGTTCATTGCTGAGGCTGATAAATGTTTGCGAGCTATTTTTTTTATTATTACTGACGGAAACAAACATGGAACCATCGTCGAGTTCTATCACCGCTGAGCCTACATGCTCGACTTTGATAGCACCTTCTAAGGTTTGCCTCGCTAAATTATCATCCAATGCCCAAACGGCATTGGCGGCGGGCTGCTCCACTGAGTCGAGTAGTTCCTGCTGTGTGGTGGTAAGTTGTTGTTTTGTCGAAATGACAACGAGGGCGATTTCAACAATAAAAATAGCGATAGCGAAAAATAACGCAGTAAATACGACGAGGTTAGTTTGTTTCCATGTCAGGGATTTAAAGCGACCTGTCATTCAGCTTGTCCTTTATTATTGTTTTTCGCCACAGGGATGATTTTCCGTATCAAATGAAAGCATAACTCTTTGTTGATTTACCCACTTTAGTGAAAAGATAGGTCTTTGTCATCATTATCTGCTCTTTATCTATTGTCCTTAATTGCAGTATACTTACGCGCGTAATTCAAGGTCATTAATTAAGGAATGGGTCACGTGAATCCAATTGTAAAGAGTTTTGAGTATGGTCAACATACAGTCACCCTAGAAACGGGTGTTATAGCGCGTCAAGCCGATGCAGCCGTGTTAGCGAGTATGGGTGACACGACAGTGTTAGTCACTGTTGTAGGTAAAAAAGAAGCCGAAGCCGGTCGTGACTTTTTCCCTCTGACTGTTAACTATCAAGAAAAGACCTACGCAGCGGGTAAAATTCCTGGTGGTTTCTTTAAGCGTGAAGGTCGTCCTTCAGAAGATGAGACATTAATCGCTCGTCTGATTGACCGCCCAATTCGTCCTCTTTTCCCTAATGGTTTCAAAAACGAAGTTCAAGTGATCATCACTGTGGTTTCTGTCGATCCACAAATCGAGCCAGATATCATTTCCATGATCGGTACTTCAGCGGCACTGGCTATTTCTGGTATTCCATTCAGCGGTCCTTTAGGTGCGGCTCGTGTGGGTTATATCAATGGCGAATACGTACTAAACCCAACTGTTGCTCAAATCGAGACCAGCCAACTGAACTTAGTGGTTGCAGGTACCGAAAGCGCAGTGTTAATGGTGGAATCAGAAGCCCAAGCATTACCAGAAGAAGTGATGTTAGGTTCTGTTGTTTATGGTCACGATCAACAACAAGTGGTTATTAAAGCGATTGCTGAATTTAAAGCAGAAGCCGGCAAACCAATGTGGAATTGGACCGCACCAGTACAAGATGAAACCTTAGTCGCTCAAATTAAAGAGTTGGCTGAAGCGGGTTTAGGCGATGCCTATAAAATCCAAGTTAAACAAGATCGTTATGCTCAAGTTTCTGTCGTTAAAGCGGCAGTAAAAGAAGCTTTGTTAGCCAGCAATCCAGACATTGATTTGCGTGAAGTTGACAATTTACTGGGCAGCTTAGAGAAGAAAGTGGTTCGTGGTCGCATTATTCGTGGCGAGCCTCGTATCGATGGTCGTGAACCAGACATGATCCGTGCATTAAGCGTGTTAGCGGGCGTATTGCCACGTACTCACGGTAGCGCACTGTTCACCCGTGGTGAAACTCAGGCCCTAGTGACTTGTACTTTAGGTACTGAACGTGATGCACAGAAGATCGACAGCATCATGGGCGAGCGCACTAACCGTTTCATGCTGCACTATAACTTCCCTCCATACTCTGTTGGTGAAACAGGCATGGTGGGTTCACCTAAGCGCCGCGAAATCGGTCATGGTAAGTTAGCTTGGCGCGGTATCAACGCAGTTATGCCTTCAGCGGCTGAATTCCCATACAGCGTGCGCGTGGTATCTGAAATCACTGAATCTAACGGTTCAAGCTCTATGGCGTCAGTCTGCGGTACTTCACTTGCGCTGATGGATGCCGGTGTACCTATCAAGACTTCTGTGGCGGGTATCGCTATGGGTCTAGTGAAAGAAGGCGATGATTTCGTTGTTCTTTCTGACATCTTAGGTGATGAAGACCATTTAGGTGATATGGACTTTAAAGTGGCGGGTACCCGTAACGGTATTACTGCACTGCAGATGGATATCAAGATCGAAGGTATCACTAAAGAAATCATGGAAATCGCACTGCAACAAGCTTATGGCGCACGTGTGCATATCCTGAACGTGATGGATCAAGCCATTGGTTCACACCGTGATGATATTTCTGATCATGC
Organism: Shewanella putrefaciens; assembly: GCF_016406305.1. Lineage (NCBI taxonomy): Bacteria > Pseudomonadati > Pseudomonadota > Gammaproteobacteria > Alteromonadales > Shewanellaceae > Shewanella > Shewanella putrefaciens. The sequence continues at coordinate 3,343,034 of NZ_CP066369.1, read as the reverse complement.
TCCACGCATCACAACGATCAAAATCAACCCAGAAAAAATCCGTGACGTTATCGGTAAAGGCGGCGCAGTCATTCGCGCTCTGACCGAAGAAACCGGCACTACGATTGAACTGGAAGATGATGGTACTGTGAAGATTGCCTCTTCAAATGGCGAAGCAACTAAAGAAGCTATCCGTCGTATCGAAGAAATCACTTCAGAAGTAGAAGTGGGTCGTATCTACAATGGTAAGGTTATCCGTATCGTTGATTTCGGTGCCTTCGTGAACATTCTTCCAGGCAAAGATGGTTTAGTACACATTTCACAGATCAGTGATGAGCGTGTGGCTAACGTGTCAGATCACCTTGAGCTGAACCAAGAAGTGACAGTTAAAGTCATGGAAGTGGATCGTCAAGGCCGTGTAAGACTGTCAATTAAAGAAGCACAAACCAAAGAAGCTGCTGCAGAATAATTGAGGGATAAACTCAGTATTCCCATGCACTTTTAAGTGACTGCCCAAAAAGGAGATCCATTGATCTCCTTTTTCTTTGTTCAAATTTAATTAAGTTGCGATTAATGCTATTCGTCAATAGCAGTCCTGTGGTGGGATTGCTATCATGAACATTCTTCTGCGTGTGTTGGGAATCTAAAAAGGTAGAAATGGATGAGTCTTAAAATTAGAACCGCTATTGTTGCTGTGCTGGCGGCTGCCAGCCTGATGTTGGCTGGATGTGCAACCACTCAGTCTCCCTTAGAGAACCACAATGATGTTGAAGGTAAGTTAGTCGTTGCCCCAGTAATGCCCGATTATAAAGTCGAAGTGACACTGGCGAAACTCAATGAAATTTTATCCGCCGTCGAGTTAACCAATGAACAAAGGGCTCGTTTTCACTATGACCGCGGTGTGATTTATGACAGCGTAGGTTTAAGGCTGTTGGCGCGCATTGATTTTATGCAAGCGTTGAAGCTCCAGCCCGATCTGGCCGATGCCTATAATTTCCTTGGAATTTATTACACCCAAGAAGGCGATTACGACAGTGCCTATGAGGCCTTCGATGGGGTATTAGAGCTCTCACCTAATTATGATTATGCCTATTTAAATCGTGGTATAGCCCTCTATTATGGCGATCGTAATGATCTTGCGGTAAAGGATATGCAAGCCTTTTATGCTGGCGATAATAAAGATGGCTACCGTGCATTGTGGTTGTATTTGATCCAATCAAAAGGCAATGTGACCGAAGCCAAGCGTCAATTACAGGAACACCGTCAGGGCCTAGAGGCCGATGCTTGGTCAACTGTGATCGTTGACCATTATCTTGGTTTAAAAAGCCGTGATGACGTATTTGCCGCGGCAAAATCGGGGCTGACTCACCCCAAAGAATATGCTGAGCGTTTATGTGAGGCGTATTTCTATTTAGCCAAAATGGCGATAGAGACTAAGCAATATCAGGATGCCGCTAACTATTTACGCCTTGCTCTTGCGACCAATATCTATGATTTTGTCGAACACAGATATGCACGCATCGAACTCGCAAAAGTTAAAGGCTTGCTAGAAGAAGCAAAATAACCTTCGCACTCCCGAGTTCATCTCGGGCTTTGCCTAGCCAAGTGAGCAGTGAGGCGCTATAATTTGCGCCTTTTTAGCGATACTAGTGCATAGGTTAACATGTCAGGCAATAAAGTAGAGGTCGATAAACGTCGCACCTTCGCGATCATATCGCACCCCGACGCGGGTAAAACAACCATTACCGAAAAAGTGCTGTTATTCGGAAACGCTTTGCAAAAAGCGGGTACGGTTAAAGGCAAAAAATCGGGTCAGCATGCTAAGTCTGACTGGATGGAAATGGAGAAGGACCGTGGTATTTCTATTACTACGTCTGTGATGCAATTCCCCTACGGTGGCGCCCTCGTTAACCTACTCGACACGCCTGGTCACGAAGATTTCTCGGAAGATACCTACCGTACTCTCACCGCAGTGGACTCATGTCTTATGGTCATCGACTCCGCGAAGGGTGTTGAAGATCGCACCATCAAGTTGATGGAAGTGACCCGTCTGCGTGATACGCCGATCGTGACCTTTATGAACAAACTCGACCGTGATATCCGTGATCCTATTGATCTGATGGATGAAGTCGAAAACGTACTCAATATCGCCTGTGCACCTATTACTTGGCCTATCGGCAGCGGTAAAGAATTCAAAGGTATTTACCATATTCTGCGTGATGAAGTGGTGCTTTATCAAGGTGGTATGGGACACACTATTCAAGAACGTCGAGTGATTGAAGGCATTAATAATCCAGATTTAGATAAAGCGATTGGCAGCTATGCGGCTGATTTGCGTGATGAGATGGAATTAGTGCGCGGCGCATCGAACGAGTTTGACCATGCGGCTTTCTTGAGAGGCGAGTTGACGCCAGTCTTCTTTGGTACTGCATTAGGTAACTTCGGTGTGGATCATATTCTCGACGGTATCGTCGAGTGGGCGCCTAAGCCATTACCGCGCGAAAGCGATGTACGGACGATCATGCCGGATGAAGAGAAGTTCACCGGTTTCGTGTTTAAAATTCAAGCTAACATGGATCCCAAACACCGTGACCGTGTCGCCTTTATGCGTGTCTGTTCGGGCCGTTATGAGCAAGGCATGAAAATGCACCATGTTCGAATTGGTAAGGACGTTAACGTAAGCGATGCTCTAACCTTTATGGCGGGCGACCGTGAGCGCGCCGAAGTGGCTTATCCTGGCGATATCATTGGTTTACATAACCACGGTACTATCCGTATTGGTGATACTTTTACCCAAGGTGAAAAGTTTCGTTTTACAGGTGTGCCTAACTTTGCGCCGGAAATGTTCCGCCGTATTCGTCTGCGTGATCCGCTTAAACAAAAGCAATTGCTGAAAGGTTTAGTACAGTTATCTGAAGAAGGTGCTGTGCAGGTCTTCCGTCCATTAGACACCAACGATTTGATCGTCGGCGCTGTGGGTGTACTGCAGTTTGAAGTGGTTGTTGGTCGTCTGAAGAGTGAATATAACGTCGAAGCTATTTACGAAGGCATTAGCGTTTCTACTGCTCGCTGGGTTTATTGTAAGGATGAGCGTAAGCTAGAAGAATTCCGCCGCAAGTGCAGCCAAAACTTGGCCCTCGATGGTGGTGATAACTTAACTTATATTGCGCCAACTATGGTTAACCTTAATCTTTCGATGGAAAGATACCCTGATATAGAGTTTGCGAAAACCCGCGAGCATTAATTTGGGTTGGTTTGCAGTCGTGTTTAAATGGCGGTGTATTACCGCCATTTTTGTATCTAATTTACGGTTTGGGATGCTGATATGGCTAATTGGATCACAAAATCATGGCAAGCTTACATTCGTTGGTGCGATAAAATGGGGCTCACTCCTGAAAATCGCCGTTGTTGCATGCCTCGCCTTGAAGATCCGCCGCTCACGCCAAAGTGCTCGACTAAAGCGTCTAGTCTACCAATCGAATCCAAACCAGCATTAAAACCTGAGCGCAAGCCCGATGATGAGTGAGGTATTGGCCTATGTTAGATACCCACGCGCATCTAGATTTTCCTGAGTTTGATGCAGACCGTGAGCAAGTGGTTCAGCGTATGCATCAAGCTGGGATCAGTAATCTGATTATCCCTGGCGTTTCCCCCGACCACTGGCAAAAACAACTCGCCGTTGCACAACAATATCAAGCCTATTTTGCATTAGGCATCCATCCTTGGTTTTGCCCAGAGGATGTTGATGCTGGGATCTTGGCATTAACATCTCAAGTGACTTCGTTACTCGAATGTCCTCGTTTTGTTGCTATTGGTGAATGTGGCTTAGATGCGCTTTATCCCTCAACTTGGGCGCGGCAGTTAGCTTTTTTTGAGGCGCAACTGGCGTTAGCTAAATCCGTTCATCTGCCGGTTATTGTCCATAGCGTGAAAACCCATGCCGAGGTTTTAGCCTGTTTGAAAAAGCATCAACTGCCTAGAGGCGGCGTGATACATGCTTTCTCTGGCAGTGTTGAGATTGCACAAGAATATATCAAATTAGGTTTTAAGCTTGGGATTGGTGGTTTGATTATGAACCCCAACGCCAAAAAATTGCTCAAAACAGTCGCTGAATTATCGCTCGAAAGCTTCCTACTTGAGACTGATTCTCCCGCCATGACGCCGTTAAATGTTACTGAAAAACGTAACCAGCCCGCCAATGCTGCGCTTTTTATCGACAAAATTGCAACTTTGCAAAAAAAATCAAGTGTTCTAATATCAGAACACTTAGTGTTGAATGCTATGCAACTGTTTGACCTTTAGTTGTTTTTAATTAAACAGGTGTAGGTCGCATTAGCATTCTTCACTAAGCGATTGAAATTAAACTCCAAAAATTTGATCAAAACGACGATTTTCGACTTTGCCTCGGGTATAATCTGACTCGGAAATAGGTTGATTAACAACATAATTAAAAAGTGTTAACAATAGGGTGATGGTTAATGAATATATTGATGAGTTTAGTAGGGGTGGTCGTCCTACTTGCGATAGGTTTCCTCCTATCGAATAACAAAAAAGCAATTAATCTGCGTACAGTGGGTGGCGCTTTAGCTATCCAGGCCGCCTTCGGTGGTTTTGTACTGTACGTTCCTGTCGGTAAAGATATTCTGAAAAGTGTATCTGACGCCGTCTCTAGCGTGATTGGCTATGCACAAAACGGTATTGGCTTCCTGTTTGGCGATTTAGCTAACTTCAAACTTGGCTTTATCTTCGCTGTTAACGTATTGCCAGTTATCGTGTTCTTCTCTTCTCTTATCGCTGTTCTGTACTACTTAGGCGTTATGCAGTGGATCATCCGTATTATCGGTGGTGCACTACAAAAAGCATTGGGCACAAGCCGTACTGAATCTATGTCAGCGACTGCTAACATCTTCGTTGGTCAAACTGAAGCGCCGTTAGTGGTTCGTCCATTCATTCCAACTATGACGCAATCTGAATTGTTTGCGATCATGGTCGGTGGTTTAGCTTCTATCGCGGGTTCTGTATTAGCAGGCTATGCGCAAATGGGCGTGCCTATTGAGTACTTAGTTGCTGCGTCATTCATGGCGGCACCAGGTGGTCTATTAATGGCTAAGCTGATGCACCCAGAAACTGAAACCGCTAAAAACGATATGGATGAGCTGCCAGAAGATCCTGATAAGCCAGCTAACGTGTTAGACGCTGCTGCTGCGGGTGCTTCATCTGGTATGCACTTAGCGCTGAACGTAGGTGCCATGCTGTTAGCCTTCGTTGGTTTGATTGCGATGATCAACGGTATTATTGGTGGTGTGGGCGGTTGGTTTGGTGTTGAAGGTTTAACACTGGAACTGATCCTAGGTTATGTATTCATGCCTTTAGCCTTCCTAATCGGTGTGCCTTGGAACGAAGCTTTAGTTGCTGGTTCTTTCATCGGTCAAAAGATCATTGTTAACGAATTCGTTGCTTACCTGAACTTTGCTCCATACTTAAAAGACATTGCTGACGGCGGTATGGTCGTTGCTGAAACGGGTTTAGCTATGACTGACAGAACTAAGGCGATTATTTCGTTTGCTCTGTGTGGTTTCGCTAACTTGTCTTCAATTGCGATTCTGCTTGGTGGTTTAGGTGCTATGGCGCCTAACCGTCGCCATGATTTAGCGAAAATGGGTATTCGTGCGGTTATCGCCGGCTCACTCGCTAACTTAATGAGCGCCACAATTGCGGGTCTGTTCTTAGCTATCTAAGTTAAGACGCTCGAGGGGGGAACCCCACTAACTAGGTCCTGGCTATGCAGGGCGGGACCTAAGTTAATTCAACCATTTTCCAGTAGTGATTCCTGTAGTGAATAGTTTCTCCGATAGCATTGACCAGAATACAAGGAAACTCGATTTGTTATTCTGTTCATATGTCGCGAATGCACGGTTAAGTTAATTAATCGTGATAAAGAAGTCGCGACTTTGTTCACAATTAAGAATTTTGTGTTCGTGATTTTACGCTAGATTATTGAGATTTTTTTTAATCTAGGTAGAATGCGAGCGCCACAAAAAGAACGCTACCCTCGATGGTAGCAAACAAGATAAATGGGGTTGATGATGAAAAATGTTAAAACTTTAGCTTTAGCCGCTACTGCAGTAGCTGCAATCTCTGGAAACGCATTTGCTGCTGACCGTTCTGACCTGCACGGTTCAGACTACAAGTGGATGCAGTTCAACGCTATGTACTCTATCGGTGAAAAACCTGATAACCCAGCTACTGGCGACCAACACAACTACTTAGAAATGGAGTTCGGCGGCCGTTCTGGCATTTTCGATCTCTATGGTTATGTTGACGTATTCAACTTAGCAAACGAGAACACCAAAGACGGTGACAAGAACCCAGGTTCTGGCACCAGCAAACTGTTCATGAAGTTTGCACCACGTGTATCTATCGATGCATTAACTGGCAAAGATTTATCTTTTGGCCCAGTACAAGAAGTTTACTTCTCTACTCTGTTCAATTGGGATGGTCTGAACGGTGAAGGCGTGAACTCTACATTCTGGGGTGTTGGTGCTGACGTAAACGTGCCTTGGTTAGGCAAAACAGGTATGAACCTGTACGGTTTCTACGACATGAACGCGAAAGAGTGGAACGGTTACCAATTCTCTGCTAACTGGTTCAAGCCTTTCTACTTCTTCGATAATAAGAGCTTCCTGTCATTCCAAGGTTACATCGATTACCAATTCGGTGCTGACGAAGACAAGACTGCTTTCGTACCAAAAACCTCTGACGGTGGTAACATCTTCTTCGGTCTATACTGGCACTCAGATCGTTACGCTCTGGGCTATGGTCTGAAAGGCTTTAAAGACGTTTACCTGTTAGAAGATGGTGCAGGTGCTCTTGCTTTAGAATCAACAGGTTGGTCACACTACCTGTCAGCTACTTACAAGTTCTAATCGCTTGTAATAGCCGTTGGAGCCGCAATCTGCGGCTCCACATTTAATCTGCCATAAATCTTTATCTAAACTTATTTAGAATGCTGGGCAGTGAGTTTATATAAAGGTTTGTGTTTTTCTCGCGCTAAAACGGATTTTTCGCGGAAAAGTAGGAACAAGGTCTTACTCGTATCCTCTCTTCCGGTCTTCAAGGATTCAAGTCGTGATCACTTATAGTCAATTTAAGTGTCAGGATGCGTATGTGTTATGCATAGGCAAGATTGAATACCTAATAACAAAGTAATTTACCTAAGTAAGTTACTCGGCATCGCCTGAAGGCCCGGCCATATAAAAATAATCAAAAATAATGCCACCTCTAAGCCTTGCTTTTAAGAGACTGATTTATATTTATTTAATTTTTCTTTTGGAGAGCTATTATGACTGATTTAAAAAAAGCAGCACAACGCGCCATCGAGTTAATGGACTTAACCACATTGAATGATGACGACACAGATCAGAAAGTGATCGATCTGTGCCATAAGGCGAAAACCGCCGCAGGTAATACCGCCGCTATCTGTATTTATCCGCGTTTTATCCCTATCGCACGTAAAACCTTAGATGAAATTGGCGCCGAAGATATTCAAATCGCTACTGTGACTAACTTCCCCCACGGCAATGATGATATTGCGATTGCTGTGCTCGAAACCCGCGCCGCAGTCGCCTATGGCGCCGATGAAGTTGATGTAGTTTTCCCATACAGAGCTCTGATGGAAGGTAACGAAACCATAGGTTTTGAATTAGTTAAAGCCTGTAAAGAGGCCTGTGGTGAAGTCTTACTGAAGGTGATTATCGAATCTGGCGTGTTAGCCGATCCTGCACTGATTCGCCGTGCATCTGAACTTTCAATCGATGCTGGTGCTGATTTTATCAAAACCTCTACGGGTAAAGTGCCTGTTAACGCCACCCTAGAAGCCGCCGAAATTATGCTGACTGTGATCAGCGAGAAGAATCCTAAGGTCGGCTTTAAGCCTGCTGGCGGTGTGCGTGATGCTGCCCAAGCCGCAGAGTTCTTAGGGGTTGCCGAACGTATTCTGGGTGCTGACTGGGTGTCTCCACGTACCTTTAGATTTGGGGCTTCAAGCTTACTCAACAGCTTGTTACACACCTTAGAATTAGCCGATGCGCCTAAGCCTACTCAAGGCTATTAATCACAGATTAATACAAAAATGGTATATCGAATCTAATTAAGTGTGACCTAAATCTAGTTGAAAACATCAGAACTTCGATAGCATGTGTTTGTAATATTGCTACAGTTTTGATGTTTCATTGCAAAGATAACTGCCAGACTTTGGATTTGGCTTTTATCTTGGAGGCAGTATCATGTTTCTAGCTCAAGAAATTATTCGTAAGAAACGTAATGGTTTAGCGTTAAGTTCCGAAGAGATACAGTTCTTTGTTAAGGGCATAACCACCAATGCCGTGTCTGAAGGTCAGATTGCCGCATTAGGCATGGCTGTGTACTTTAATGACATGAATATGGATGAAAGAATCGCGTTAACGATTGCAATGCGCGACTCGGGCACTGTGCTTAACTGGCAATCTTTAGGCCTTAACGGACCCGTAATCGACAAGCACAGTACGGGCGGTGTCGGTGATGTTATCAGCCTGATGCTTGGCCCTATGGCCGCCGCCTGTGGTGGTTACGTGCCGATGATTTCAGGCCGTGGCCTAGGCCATACCGGCGGAACCTTAGATAAGTTTGATGCCATTCCGGGTTATCAAACTGAGCCTTCAAGCGAACTGTTCCGTAAAGTCGTTAAAGATGTCGGTGTGGCCATTATCGGTCAAACGGGCGATCTGGTTCCCGCCGATAAACGTTTCTATTCCATCCGTGACAATACCGCGACCGTCGAATCCATCTCCCTTATAACCGCCTCTATTCTTTCTAAGAAATTAGCTTGTAGCTTAGATGCGCTGGCGATGGACGTAAAAGTCGGTAGCGGCGCCTTTATGCCAACCTATGAAGCCTCCGAAGAATTAGCTCGCAGTATCGCGGCGGTGGCTAATGGTGCTGGCACTAAAACCACAGCCTTGCTCACCGATATGAACCAAGTGCTCGCATCCTGTGCGGGTAACGCGGTTGAGGTGAAAGAAGCCATCGATTTCTTAACCGGTGCTTACCGTAATCCTCGCCTCTACGCAGTGACTATGGGGCTATGTGCCGAGATGTTGCTCCTAGGTGGTCTGGCGACCGATGAAGCCGATGCCCGTGCGAAATTGAACCGCGTGCTAGACAACGGCCGTGCTGCCGAGATCTTTGGCAAGATGGTTTCTGGCCTAGGTGGTCCTGTCGATTTTGTTGAAAACTACAGTAAATATCTGCCGCAGTCGCAAATTATTCGTCCAGTGTTTGCCGATACGCAAGGGTTTGCCCACAGCATGGATACACGTGAGCTAGGTTTAGCCGTGGTGACATTAGGTGGCGGCCGCCGTAAGCCCGGCGATGCACTAGACTATAGTGTTGGCCTGACTCAAGTATGCGCCCTGGGCGACAAAATTGACTCATCAACACCGATTGCCGTGATCCATGCGCAATCTGAAGCTGCCTTTGCGGAAGCGGAAAATGCCGTTAAAAAAGCGATTCACATTGGTGAAACCGCCCCTGAAAAAACACCTGAGATCTATGCTTACATTCGTGCATCGGATCTTTAAGGAAGTATTATGAAACGTACAATTATTATGATGTTGGACTCCTTTGGTATTGGCGCAGCAGCCGATGCCGCCAAGTTTGGGGATACAGGATCTGACACTTTTGGTCATATCGCGAAGGCTTGCGCCGAAGGCAAAGCCGACATCGGCCGTGAAGGCCCACTTAAGTTACCTAATTTAGCTCGTCTCGGCCTAGGCCATGCGGCGATGGAAAGCACGGGTGCCTTTGCACCGGGGTTTGGTGAAAACGTTCAACTGATTGGCGCCTATGGTCATGCCCAAGAATTAAGTTCGGGTAAAGATACCCCGAGCGGTCACTGGGAAATGGCGGGTGTGCCCGTATTATTCGAATGGGGCTATTTCAGCGAGCATCAGAATTCATTCCCTAAAGAATTGACGGATAAGATTTTAGCCCGTGCGGGACTCGATGGCTTTTTAGGGAATTGTCATGCCTCTGGCACTACGATTCTGGAGGAATTGGGCGAAGAACATATGCGTTCTGGCAAGCCTATTTTCTATACCTCGGCTGACTCAGTGTTTCAAATCGCCTGCCACGAAGGCACTTTTGGTTTAGAAAACCTCTATCGTCTTTGCGAAATTGCCCGTGAAGAGTTAGAGCCTTACAACATAGGTCGGGTGATTGCCCGTCCATTTGATGGTACAGGCCCAAGTGACTTTGCCCGTACTGGCAACCGTAAGGATTACTCCCTTGAGCCGCCAGCAAAAACCGTGTTAGATAAGCTGAAGGAAGCCGGTGGCGAAGTGGTGAGTGTAGGTAAGATTGCCGACATTTACGCTTACTGCGGTATCACTAAAAAAGTGAAGGCGAACGGCCTTGAAGCCTTATTCGATGCGACCTTAGCCGAAGTTAAATCCGCTGGCGATAACACTATAGTGTTTACTAACTTCGTCGATTTTGACTCCCACTATGGCCACCGCCGTGACGTGGCGGGCTATGCTAAGGGGCTGGAGTATTTTGATGCCCGCTTGCCTGAAATGCTGGCCTTACTGGGTGAAGACGATCTGCTGATTTTAACCGCGGATCACGGCTGTGACCCAACGTGGCAAGGCACAGATCATACCCGTGAGTATGTGCCTGTACTTGCCTATGGCGCAGGCTTAAAAGCCGGAACGCTTGGCCGCCGCAATAGTTTTGCCGATATAGGTCAATCAATTGCGAGCCACTTTAAGCTCGAGCCAATGGCCTATGGCGAGTCGTTTATTTAATTAAACGCGCTGGATATCAATTTGGCGGCTGAAATTGGGCCGCCAGTAAACAAAGACTTAAGTCTTAATAAAATAAACAGGGGTTATTTCGATGGCAACACCACACATTAATGCTGTAGAGGGCGCATTCGCTGAGACGGTTCTGTTTCCTGGCGATCCATTACGTGCAAAATATATTGCTGAAACATTCTTAGAAAATGTTGAGCAAGTGACTGATGTTCGAAACATGCTAGGTTTTACCGGTACTTATAAAGGTAAACGTATTTCTGTGATGGGTTCAGGCATGGGTATTCCTTCATGCTCAATCTATGCAACTGAATTAATTAAAGATTACGGCGTTAAGAACCTGATCCGTGTAGGTACTTGCGGCGCGATCAGCACAGACGTTAAAGTGCGCGATGTGATCATCGGCATGGGCGCTTGTACCGATTCTCAAGTAAACCGTTTACGTTTTAAAGGCCAAGATTTCGCTGCAATCGCGAACTATGAGCTGATGAATGCCGTGATTGAATCTGCCAAAGTTAAAGGCACTAAGATCCGCGTGGGTAACGTATTCTCTGCCGATTTATTCTACACTCCCGATCCACAAATGTTTGACGTGATGGAAAAAATGGGTGTGTTAGGGGTAGAAATGGAAGCCGCCGGTTTATACGGTGTTGCCCATGAGTTTGGTGCCCGCGCCCTGTGCGTTGTGACCGTATCTGATCATATCCGCACCGGTGAAAAAACCACTGCTGAAGAACGTCAAACGACCTTCAATGACATGATTATTATGACATTAGAAGCGGCGATTACCCTGTAATTCATTGTAATTGTTGCTTGGGTTAAAAAGGGTTCGCACTGCGAACCCTTTTTTATGGGTCATGTCCCGTCGCCGAGATTGCGAAGCTTGATGGATTTAGCCCGTGGAGTCCGTATCGAGATCGCTGGGTTGGGCAGGGCTTTTCTCTGCACTGGTTTTTGCTTGATTTTTAACGCGGCGGATCGTTTTTACTTTGGGTTTTAATTCTGATTTAGTGGGCTTAATAGCGTTTTTAGAAAGATTAATCTCTTGTTCTGGCTTTATTTTGTCGCCACTCTTTTCCTCTGGCTTGGGTTGATCTTCAGTCTTAGGTTGAGGATTATTCAAGTTTATCTCTGTATTAGTCTTAGCACCCTCTGCGACTTTGTCCTCTATATTTTTAGAGGCATCTAATACGGTTAATTCTGCCTCGGCCGCTTCACTCTGTTTGGTCTGGTTATTTTTCTTGGGATTTTGACGTAATTTAACCCGGGTACGACGGCGGTCAAAATCGGCACGTTTAAAGGAAAGGGCTCGGGATAACAGCATGCCAATTAAGCCCGCGACCAGCAGCATGATTTGCTGTTGCTCCATATTCAGGTTGTGGGCTTCTTTAATTTCATTAAAAAACAGTTTGGTATCGAGTCTGACCTCAACATAACCTAGGTTCTTACCCTCTTGGATAACAGGTTCAACATAGGGCGGATATTTGCTGAGTAGCAGGTTCATTTCTTCGGAGTCGGGATCTGCTCCTTCTTTGGAAATACTTTGGGCAAATGAGAGTCGAATACCTTGATCACTGAATATGGCCGCTGATATCACCTTAGGATCTTCGACTAGCGCACTGGCTAACCATTGCAACTGCTCATCGTTTTGCAACTGCAGCGCGGGCGCCGCACTATAGGCGGTTTGCTGTACCAGTAATCTTGCCATCTTTTGCGTTTGGGACTTTAGAAGCAGTTGACCTTGTAGTAGGCTTGTTTCCCACAATTGCACTAAGCCCACCATCAAGGTCAAAGCGATGGCGATTTGGAGCAGTCTACTGATTTTATGGCTTTTCTTAAGCCCTTTAAGATATAACACTTCGACCCTTAACATTTAACACGCTTGCCTAATCATAATTGATTATGCGTGAGCCCGATAGTTGGAGAACACTCGTCCTATGGAAAGCTTGAACCAAGATGCCTTATTTGTATGGTTAGCTGCTAGCCCCACGCCACGGTTTGAATACCAAGGGCATGCCTTTGAAGCTTACCAAGAGTCAGCGGGTATGCCTGCGGGTTCTCTCTTTCGTATGCGACTCATTTATGACGATCTTAGGGTTGAAAGTGCACTCTCGGCTTGGATGTTTTCCCTCGCTAAAACACTTGGGCTGGACGTCATTTATATCGCGCCCATTCGCCGCCAAGTGGCCTTGCACTGCATCGAGCTGGCCCTGCCACTTGAGCCTAGCCGTGAGCTGCTAGCGACTTTCCCCAGTGATTTAGCCGAGTGTCATCTGATTAGGCAGGCATTGCCTAAGCTGAGTGAACCTGGGTTATTGGTCATGGATATGGATTCAACCGCGATTCAAATTGAATGTATTGATGAATTAGCGGCGATGGCGGGGGTTGGTGAGCAGGTGGCTGCGATTACTGAGCGTGCCATGTTGGGGGAGTTGGATTTTGAGCAGAGTTTACGCCAACGCGTTGCCCAACTTAAGGGGGCCGACGCCGGTATTATCGAGAACCTATGTGAGCGCCTGCCTTTGATGTCTGGCCTTGAGCCTATGCTTGCCGAGCTTAAGTCGCACCAGTGGCGCTTAGTGGTTGCTTCGGGTGGCTTCACGCCTTTTGTCGGCCATTTGAAGCAGTTATTAAACTTAGATGCGGCCTTTGCCAATGAGTTAGTGATTACTGACGGACGCCTCGTCGGTGAGGTCACGGGAAAGGTTGTCGATGCCCAATTTAAGGCCGATGTGATAGCAGCCTGTAGTGCCGATTGGCAAATTCCACCGGGACAAAGAGTGGCCATTGGCGATGGTGCCAATGATATTCCTATGGTTCAAGTGGCGGATTTTGGCATTGCCTTTCATGCTAAACCTAAGTTAGCCGCTGCGGCTGATGCGAATATTCGTCGACTCGATTTACGGGTCCTGCCTTATTTACTGCAGTATTAGACGGTTTTTCAAGGTGATAAACCGCTTAGACGAAAACCAGAGTTAGAGTAATGGCTCTTGTTTTTTGAATCCGAGCTGGTAGTTTAGTCTTACTTGATGAACTACCAGTGACTTATTTTGACTCAGCAGGCCTCGGTTTCGACCATTTCACAGTCTTCGCTTTACTTACCCTACCGTGACGGGCATTTGCACCTGCGTCAGCTACTGCCTGCTAACCCAGATTTTTCTAAAACGCCGATATTGATGCTCCACGGCGCTATGTCTAACGGACGGGTGTTTTATAGTCAAAGCGGGCGGGGCCTTGGCTGCTTCCTCGCTCGGGCTGGGTTTATTGTTTATGTGCTCGATACCGCAGGCCGTGGCTTGAGCCTGCCTAAGATCACCCGGGATTTCACCCTAGGGCAGGGAGAAGTTATTCGTGAGCAGCTCCCCTTAGTGCAGCAATTTATTCTGGATTTACATCAACAAACTTGCCAAGTGACTAACACCGTCGCACCGTCTCAGGTGCATTGGTGTGCCCATTCCTGGGGCGGCGTGCTCATGGCGAGCAGCCTAGCGCGCTATCCTCAATTGCAGCAGAGTGTTCGCTCACTATTGACCTTCGGCAGTAAGCGCACTATCCGAGTTAAATCCTTCAAAAAGTGGCTGATGGTCGATCTATTTTGGAATCGACTCGCGCCTGGTTTAGCCATAGGGCAAGGATATCTCGCTGCCGATAAATTGCGCTTAGGTATGGATAACGAGAGCCGCGCGTCCTTGAACCAAAGCATAGATTGGGTGCGGGGTGAGTGGCGCGATCACGACGACGGGTTCGATTATGCAAAGGCGGCTAAAACGGCTCAATGGCCAGCGGCTTGGTTTTTTGCTGGTCAAAACGATACAGTGCTCGGCCATCCCGAAGATGTCGCCGATATGGTGCACGAATGTGGATTCGAGCAAGTGAAATTGACTTTACTCTCTAAGGCTAATGGCTTTAAACACGATTATGGACATGGAGATATGCTGACCCACTTGGATGCGGCAGCTGATCATTTTTTGCAGATCCTTGACTGGTATTTAGCCTTTGATCTGTGCGTGCTCAGGGATTAGGCCTGCGGATTTTCAGCTGTGCTGGCTAGGCCTGTATTGGATGTAATGCGGGATACCTAAGTTCCACTTCTTGGGTGATATCGAGTAGCTCACCGACACCTATGATCCGCCAAAGCTGCTCTTCTAACTGCTTTGCTCTATGGTTGGCGTGGACATTAATGTATTCAAGTTCGCGGCGCAGATAACTGATATCGGGTTTTTCCGTTGCCCCGCGGTAAATGCGCAGGGCGATAAAACGGCCCGCCATTTTACTCTGAGTAATAAATGCCACTTGGGCTTTTGCATTTCCAATATCACTCGCGGGGACACACTTCAAATGGATCTGCCCACGGGATTGACGGGTCAGCTGAATAAAGACCTCGATAAAATCCATATCCTGCTGGGGTTTCATTTGGCGTATGGGCTCAAGGATCTCCCGTTTGAAGAAACCATCCTTAAGTAGCGGCGCTAAATTGTATTGCAGCGCATCAGAGGTGCCTGCCGCAAAAATATCACTGATATCATCCCGTTGGGTGCCGACGCCAAGGCAGGCAACCTGGGCTGATTTTGCTGTTTTCTCGACAAAGTAGGGCACAGAATGGAGATCCCGCAGCAAAATATTTTTTAAGCCGTCGGCAAGCTCTTTGACTTCACTATTATTTTCAGTCAATTGCTCTAACTTTTCTTTATTATGGGCAATCAGTTTATTTAAAAACTCGACCCCAACATGGGGGGTATGACCCATCACAGCGGTTAAGTGTAAGGTCACGCCATTTTTCCGGGTGCGCACTAGACGATAGGGTAGATGGTCGAGTTGCGTTTTACCTGCGATGGTTTGTAGCTTTGGCAAACTGAGCATTAAAGGCTTGTTGGATGAAAATGCCGTTGGATTATCTAAGGTTAACTGCATCCCTCGGCTAGAAATATCTAAGGTGATTCCGCTGGCTTTCAGTTCGCACTGGGAGAGATTTACTAAGGTTTTAAAGGCGAAACGCGCCTCTTGTCTGCGCTCACTAAACTGCATTGAAACGGGTTTAATTTTATGTGCCGTCAGCCGTTGTTGACCAAAGGCTTTCAGGGCGTTTGCATTGCTGTTATCCTGCCAAGCTTTGTAGGTTAGTCTCGCATCTTCATTTGTTATATCAATCAGTTGCATTACATGGCTAAACTGAGACAATTGCTGCTCGACCAGTGGGCTGTATTTAGTTTCATCCCCCGGTAACGTGGCGCGGCGGTATCCCTTTTCATGATAGATTTTATCTTGGATAAGTTTGAAAATGCGCCAGCTGGGTTTAGTGGATGCAAAACCTAAAAATAACGGCATTAACCCTTTCGCTTTGAGCTCGGCTAAGGTGGCGGAGTAAAAATACAAACAGCCCTGCGCGTTATAGGTAAAACTAAAAAAAAGTCCATGGTCTGGATTGTTTGGTTGGGCGAGCAGCGCCGATAAACGTGCCTGAGTGAGCATAGCGGGAAGCTGGCTGACATCATTTTCATCCTGAAAATAATGCACTATTTGCTGATTATCGCGGCTCAGCAGCATATGGCTTACCGTCTGCGTCTGCTGGTTTAGATATAAGGGCAAGTGTGGCAAATGTGGTAGATAGTGGCGCTCAAATCCTAGGCCCGATGCTGTGACTAACACATCGTTGACATCTAACTTGTAACGTAATTTGTAGCCACGAATTAAATTGCCAAGCATATCGCCTAGGGCATCGGTGCCACTAATGCGTTTAAGTCTTAGCCAAATATATTCCCCATTGAGTTGGCTATCGACGATTTCGTAGTCGACCCCCTGTTGAAGATCCGGGTAATAATATTCTTCACTGAGCTCAAGGAGCTTCACTTTGAGCGGTTTATCGAGGTCGAAGGGATGATTAGCCGCGAGTCGAATGCGGGCGCCGCCAATGGACATATCGACCGTGATCCCAGGGGTTTCCCCTCGGCCCATTTGTGAAGCCGTAATACGGATGCTGTAATTCATCCTTTCTTCGGCGCGATTAAAATAACTGCCAAGGACGACTCCCGGCACCATAAAAGGTTCGGATTCGATACTGTCGGCCTGTGGCGTTCCTTGGCGTAATTTTTGTCTACGCTGTTGATGGGCTGTAAGCACGTATTCATACACGCCTAAAGTGTACTGATTACGGTATAAGGACATAGCCTCAAACAAGCTGCGTTTAGCGGGCTCATCTAAAAAGTGGCGCTGTTGGCCGAGCATGACTTCAGTGCAGGGGAGTTCAGATTTATCCCTAAGATCGATAACCCGCGTGCAGGGCGAGGCCAAGCGATTCAATTCCATTTTCAGTAGAAAACGGGTCGAATTGCTTTCATCAATCGTCAGCTGCTGGAAAATCTCTTGGAAGTTAGGTTCCATGAGCAGCGGCTTGAGCTGTTCTATGAGTGCACTGTGGTTATCTAAACTCATGCAGGGCTCTTTTTAATGCTTATTTTGTTTTGGACTGTTAGTCTAATGTCGGCAGTATTCACAGTTACTTAAACGAGTTACTTAAATTTATTTTATACAGATTTTAATGAGTTATGGCAAAGAATAAAACCGCGTACGTATGTAATGAGTGTGGGCAAGACTTTCCCCGGTGGCAAGGGCAGTGTAGTGCTTGTCAGGAGTGGAATACGATAACTGAGGTCAGGCTCGGTGCGGCTTCTCCTGGGCGCAGCGCTAAGTTCGTCGGCTATGCTGGCGCAGGTAGCAGTGAAGTTAAAACCTTAGATCAAATTGATCTCAATGCGCTGCCGCGGATCTTGAGCCATTTTGGTGAGCTAGACCGCGTGCTCGGTGGCGGTATTGTGCCGGGTTCTGCCATTCTGATTGGCGGTCACCCTGGCGCGGGTAAGAGTACGCTTTTATTGCAAACCCTATGTCATCTGGCGGAGCAAATGCCTGCGCTGTATGTCACGGGGGAGGAGTCGTTGCAGCAGGTGGCTATGCGTGCCCATCGCCTTGGTTTGCCGACTAATAAACTGCGCATGTTATCAGAAACCAGCGTTGAACAAATCTGCGAAGTGGCCCTTAAAGAATTACCTAAGGTGATAGTGGTCGATTCGATTCAAGTGATGCATATGAGCGATGTCGCCTCGAGCCCTGGCAGTGTGTCACAGGTGCGTGAATCCGCCTCTTATCTAACCCGTTTTGCCAAAGAAAATGGCATTGCCGTGATTATGGTCGGCCATGTGACTAAGGATGGTAGCCTCGCCGGACCTAAGGTGCTGGAGCATTGCATCGACTGCTCGGTGATGTTTGAAGGAGATAGCGATAGCCGCTACCGTACCTTGCGCTCCCATAAGAACCGTTTCGGCGCGATCAATGAGTTAGGTGTCTTCGCCATGACCGAACGCGGCCTTAAAGAAGTCGCCAATCCCTCTGCCATTTTTTTATCCCGCGGTGAAGAGGAGTCTTCAGGCTCCTTGGTGATGGTGGTGTGGGAGGGCACTCGGCCATTACTGGTTGAATTGCAAGTGCTGGTGGATAACTCGGCCATGTCTAACCCGCGCCGCGTGGCTGTAGGTATGGATGCTAACCGTTTAGCCATGTTGCTTGCGGTTATGCATCGCCACGGCGGCTTACAGATGTCGGACCAAGATGTGTTTGTTAACGTCGTGGGGGGCGTAAAAGTCACTGAGACCAGCGCCGACCTCACCCTATTGCTGGCGATGGTGTCGAGTTTCCGTGGTGATATCTTACCCAGCGATTTAGTCGCCTTTGGGGAAGTGGGTTTATCCGGTGAAATTCGCCCTGTGCCCAATGGCCAAGAGCGATTAGTCGAAGCCGCTAAACATGGCTTTAAGCGGGCAATCGTACCTAAAGCAAACGTCCCGAAAAAGCCACCCTTGGGCATGGAAGTCATTGGCGTGTCAAAATTATCCGAAGCCCTAGAGGCGATTTAGCTTAGAGGTGATTTAGTTTGTAGGCGCTAGCAAAAATTAGACGCTAATAAGCGGGATGAACGCCATAAATCAAAACAGCGCCATTAGGCGCTGTTTGTGTTTGTGAGCGAGTGTTTTAATCAGCGGTGTTATGTTTTTCGATAAACAACATGAGCTCGCGATTCAGCAGGGAAGCATCACCTAAGTTAAGCTCCACCATACGTTTTAGGTGGCTGATGCTGTCAACATCGATAAAGCTGCATTTTAGGCCTAATTGGCCATTCCTATGGTGGACTAACTCAGTTTCCATTTTTAGCTCGATATCGGATCCTGGGAGAATACAACTCAGGGTAATAGGTTGATCTGTGCTGGTGAAATGCTCAGGTTCTTCAACTAATGCGCCATTAAGACTGAGGTCGAGGATGGTTGTTTGCCACTGCTCGTTACCTTGTTGCAAAGATGCGCTAGCAGCGAATAAAATCCGCGAAAACTTGCGTCTCTCGTCCATAACCGATCCTTTTTCTTTCATAGTCTGCCAACATGAGCCTCATTCGTAGTGGTAAGCATAAGTCATATTCATATGTCTGTAAAAGCTCGGCAAATTTATCTGTGATGCTGTGTATCATTGCACTGCATGGAGGGCGTTTTTTGAACAACTGATTTCGCGTTTTTTTGCTAATGATTTATCAAAGTGTTGGTGATGTCTTAGCTATCTTGGGGCGTTTACAGTATTATCCGCGGCCAACAACGGCTGCGTTTGCATGGTTGAAGATAGTTTAACTAGGCAAAGCATCACTGCTTGCAGATCATGGATTTTTCCCGCAGTAGGAAAATGATGTGGATCTCTCACCTAAATCCCGTGGATTTGGGGCTCTAATCTGCCGCAGCCAGCGTCGCCATTCTGCTTAGTGTGGATGGTATCGACCCTATTTTAAGAGATCACAAGGTATAACAATATTATGTCTGAGCAATTGAGTTCAACTGCCGTACCCTCAGGTTCATTTCTGGACCAGTATTTTTCAATAAAGCAACGTGGTAGCACGGTTCGCCAAGAAGTGATTGCGGGATTAACCACCTTCCTCGCTATGGTGTATTCGGTGATTGTGGTGCCCAATATGTTAGGTCAGGCGGGATTCGACCCCGCAGCCGTATTTATCGCGACCTGTTTAATTGCCGCTTTTGGGTCTTTGCTTATGGGTTTGTGGGCAAACTTACCTATGGCAATTGGCTGCGCCATTTCACTCACCGCCTTTACGGCCTTTAGCTTAGTGCTAGGTCAAGGCATGTCGATTCCTGTCACGTTAGGCGCCATCTTCCTGATGGGCGTGACCTTTACACTCGTGAGTGTGACGGGTATTCGTCAATGGGTGCTGGCTAATTTACCTAAGGGGATTGCCCACGGTACTGGCATTGGTATTGGCTTGTTTTTACTCTTGATTGCGACTAACAGCGTGCAGTTGATTGTGGCGAATGATGCCGGTCTACCGGTGAAGTTGGGCGACATTAACAGCTTACCCGTTATCGCAACTGTTATCGGTTTAGCGGCGACAATCGGTTTAGAGCGCCGTGGTGTTCCTGGTGGGATTTTGCTGGTGATTATCGCGCTATCGGTATTTGGTTTAGTGTTCGATCCGAGTGTGAAATATCAAGGTTTGTTTGCCTTCCCCGATTTGACTTCAGAGCATTCGCTCATAGGCCAACTCGATATTATGGGCGCCTTAAATCCCGTGGTATTGCCTATCGTTTTAGCCCTCGTTATGACGGCGATTTTCGATGCGACCGGCACCATCCGTGCCGTGGCTGGTCAGGCTAATCTGCTCGATAAGGATGACAATATTGTTGGCGGCGGTAAAGCCTTAACCTCAGACTCTGTCAGCAGCATGTTTGCAGGTTTAGTGGGCGGCGCTCCTGCGGCGGTATATATCGAATCGGCGGCGGGCACAGCGGCGGGCGGTAAGACAGGGTTAACGGCGACTATCGTTGGCGTACTGTTTTTATTGATGATGTTCCTCGCGCCGCTGAGTTATTTAGTGCCAGCCTATGCCACTGCACCAGCATTAATGTATGTCGGCCTATTGATGCTAAGCAATGTGGCAAAACTCGATTTTAACGATAAAGTCGATGCCATGGCGGGCCTAACCTGCGCCGTATTTATTATCTTAAGTTGTAATATTGTCACAGGTATTATGCTCGGCTTTGTGACTCTGGTCGTTGGCCGTATTTGCAGCGGCGAATGGCGTAAACTTAAGGTTGGCGTGCTGGCCATTACCTTAGGTTTAGTGGTGTTTTATATGGGCGGCTGGGCGATCTAGTTCCAAGCCTTCTGGTATAAAAAGCAAAAGCGAGTGCAAACTTAAGGTTAGCACTCGCTGTCTTCTATCGCGCGGTGTTCGCAGTAGGCGCGCAATAGATCCTTCCAAGTCACTATACCGACTAATTCCCCCTGTTCTAAAACGGGTAAACAGCCAATATTATGCTCGAGCAAAATACGGGTCGCCGTATCTAAATTGATGTGGGACGCTATGGTGACGGGATTACGCGTCATCACTTGATGCACACGTTTTTGCAGGGTTTCGAGATCTTTTACCGTTTCAGCACTGCTGCCGAGGTTAGGGCTGATGGCGCGCAGTAAATCTCGCTCCGATAGCACGCCTTCTAGCTTGCGTTCATCCACGACAAGTAAGTGGTGAAAGTTCGCCTGCTCAAAGATTTCCTTAGCGACAGAGAGGCGATCGTCCATTTCGACAGTGACCACACGGGTACTCATAATATCGGCGATAATGATCGTCATGATACTCTCCCTGTTATTGCAACATGTTCTGTTAATACGCTGTATTACAGTTACTTATAACAGAGTGATGTTTAATTAGCCAATTCATTATCATAAAGTATTAGCTTAAACGGGTTTAAGGTCGAGCCGAAGGGTTTTTGGTTAATCCGGTTCGTTGTCATCCTCTTCCTGCGCTATTGGTCTGCACTCATCGGGTAAGTGTGTGCCAATATAACGTTGGTACTTTTTCCCTTTCAATTTGTGGGTATCGACTAAGACTAAGCCATCGATACAATCGCCAAAATCGGCGTCGATACCAAAGGCGAGAAACTTCACTCCATCTGTTTTACAGAGTTCTCCATATTGCTTGTAGAGCGTGGGTACTGCCGCCCCCATACTGGCAAGCATTTGTTTTAGCTGCTTGAAATTACTCTGATAATCCTCACTCGAATAGAGGTCATTGAGCTGCTTGGTGCGCTGTGGTGATAACCCAAAGGGGGACATAGAAACCGCCATGCTTCGCTCGGGGGCAAATTCCTTCGCGTAAAAATGCACTAGCATTTCCCGTGCGCTGCCGGGGAGTTGATTACTGATGGACACAGGGCCAAAGAGGTAGCGGTATTCAGGGTGTTTGGCGAGAAAGGCACCTATGCCAAACCAGAGGTAATCTAAGCTGCGTTTACCCCAATATTTGGGCTGGACAAAACTGCGGCCGAGTTCTAAGCCTTGTTTCACAAAGGGCATAAAGCTGTCGGTGTATTGAAACAGCGATTGGCTGTAGAGGGCGTTATCGCCGTATTTCGCTAACACTTGGTCGCCACTGGCAAATCGATAGGCGCCAACAATTTCAAACTGCGCTTTATCCCACAAGACTAAATGCTGGTAGTAGGAATCGTATTTGTCGATATCGCGGCGTTTGCCAGTGCCTTCGCCGACGGCGCGAAAGGCGATTTCCCGCAGGCGACCAATTTCCCGCATGATGGGGTTACTGTCGTGGTGCTGATATAGGTAAATCAACTTGTTATCTTGTGTTTCCCCCAGGAGTTCACACTGCTGAAGTGCGGCCTGCAGTTCACGGCGCGACTCGGGATGGGCGATGGCACTCTGGGTGATAAACAGCGGTTCTTTATCTTTCCCTATGCGATATAAATGATTTTTAAGCAGTTTAATCTTGGTCTTGAGGGGGAAATCCATCGAGCGCACGGCTTCGTTCGGGATCAGCTCGCCAATACGGATTGGCATATTGCGTTTGGCCTGTTTGAACATTTCCTTCACTAACAGTAGCGTGGCGAGTGGCTTGTAAATCATAGAGGCGCCGTAGAAGGCCGCGGAGTTTTTGGCATCTAAAAATATCGGTAAGAGTGGCGCATTGCAGGATATCGCCATCTTTAAAAAACCCGAGTGCCACTGGGTATCGCGCACGCCATTAGGGCGCAGGCGCGAGACTTCCCCCGAGGGGAAAATTAGCACTGCGCCTTCATTACGCAGGTGCTGGTGGATTTTCTCTAAATGCTGTTTTGGTGTGCCGCCGGTCATATTGCGCACCGGCAGTAGGATAGAATGCAGCGGTTCCAGTGCCATTAAGAGTTCATTGGCGACGACTTTGATATCGGGGCGAATTTCGCTGATAAGTTTGATGAGCGCTAACCCATCGAGTGAACCTATGGGATGGTTGGCGAATATCACCACTCGGCCCTCGCAGGGAATATTTTCTATCTCGTTGGCGGGCACGGTAAAGCTAAAGTCAAAACTCGCCAGCACTTGCTCGACAAAGTCCACGCCCTGTAAATAGGCATATTGATTGGCGATATCATTGCATTGTTTTTCATTGAGTAGATAACGCAGCATGGCCTTGGCGGGTTTTGCGAGCCAAGGTTTGTCATTGATGGCAGGCAGATTTTGTTCAACCACATTGTCGACGGTAAAAATCATGGAATTCACCTTAATCGCAGGTGGCTGCGCGGTATGGGTGTTATCACTAAGGTGGCTTAGCATCTGTTCATTGTGCTTTATAGCGTTATCTATCTTATTCATAGCGTTATCTAATTGATTCATAGTGTTAGGCAACATCCCTTGGGCGAGTTTCGCCGCTATTTGTGTTTGGCATTGGCTGCGCTGCCGCCGCTGGTCGTTTGTTTTCATGTGTCTCAGGTTTCTGTTGCACTAACGCTATGCTGCTGAGAATGTCGAGCTTGAGCGTCTGTTCGTTCCAGCGGCACAGTTGTAATTCACCGCTTAAGGTTTCTGTGATTAAGCTGCAGTTTTCGACCCAATCACCGTCGTTGGCGTAGATGATCTGCCGCTGCTCAGGACTACTCTGGGGCGTGCAGTATTGTGCTGCTTTGGGGTGGGTTGAGAGTTCAGGCTGATGGATATGGCCGCAGATCACGCCGTCAACATCGAAATGCTGGGCATAGTTGAGCACCGCTTGGCGATAATGCCCGATAGCGGCTTGAGCCTTGCCCACTTTAGATTTGACGAAACTTGCCAGTGACCAATAGGGATAACCTAAGCGCTCCCGCAGGCTATGGAGATTACGATTGAGGAACAGCAGTAAATCATATAAATGATCGCCCAAAAGGGCGTAGAAGCGGCCGACACAGACATCGGCATCAAACTGATCCCCATGGAGCATCAAGAGTTTATGGCCGCCAACACCTTGATGAATATGTTGGCGGGCAATTTTGATGTTCCACAGACTAAGCTCGGCATAGGGTTTTAACAGTTCGTCGTGGTTACCCGGCAGATAAATCACTTGGGTGCCGTTTTGTGCTAGTTCTATAATCTTTTGCAGCACCTTATTGTGGCTATCGGGCCAGTGCAGCTTACGTTTCAATGCCCATAAATCGATGATATCACCAACTAAATACAGATACTGGCAGCGCACAGTGTCAAGCAGACTGAGCAGATAATCGGCCTTGCAATCCTTGCAACCTAAATGGATATCTGACAACCAGAGGGCGTTAACTGTGGTGGTTTGGCTATTAGCCACATTGATTAAGCTGGAAATGGTTGGCGTTGAGAAGGAAGTAGCGTTAACACTGGATGGAGCATTGTCTGAAGAGTTGTAAGGAGAGTTGCGGGGATGGTTGAGTGCGTCGATAAGCGTGCGCTCAAGCCCTCTGTAGTTGGCTCCAGTCATCTGATATTCACCCTATGCGGCTGTTGACTGCCTTAGAGAGTAGCCACGTGCTTTGACTGAATGATGAAGCTTAAGTGACATGCAGATGACAACAAGGTGGGGGACTTAGCTTACTTCAGCCCGAAAGCTAGATAAGTTTGTCGTCAGGTGTGCAGGATGAATTGTCATTGTTGCCCCTGTGACACGCCATAAACTCGTCCCTGAGGGCTCGACGGCGGCATCCATGCCGCCAACGGTCACAGTTGCAACAATGCCAATCTTAATTAACACTTCTGCTGTTCGTTTAGCTAAAAAGCTATTGCCCCAATGCAAGACTGTTGAGTTATGCGTATTACGCATTAATTGTCATTGCTTCCCCAGTGACACGCCGCCTATTTATTTCACAAGAAGTGTCCATATAGGCTCGACGGCGACATCTGCTGTATATTGCTCTTGATTACAAGAATCGAATGTTGCGATCACATAGTCAATAATGTTCCAGACATCATAGTGACATTCCCCATATCCCTATGGGTCAGATGTGAATGAGCAACCATGCCGCCAACGGTCACTGGTGCAACAATGCCAATCTTAACTAACCCCCTCGCTGCTCGTTTAGCTAAAAAGATATTGCCCCAAAGTGTGTTTCGTAGTTTGAATGCTTTAATCAAAATCAAAGTCGTGGTGCTTCACCCCACACCCGACCAAGGAGAACTGCTCGTCCTATCAAAAACGTCCATGTTAAATAGCCAGCTCGATATCCCTATCTCGCGCTCAAAGCGGCCGTGGACCTTCGCCCTTGGATGCTCCAAGACGCCCCAACGGAGTTGAAAGCCTCTTGTGCTCATTGCTCATTAGTTTTATTGGGTGGGTTAGCAGGTCTTAAATACACCATTTTTAATGAGTTAGCTCATTTTTATACATCAGCTTTAACCCTTCAACTTTTGATGACTCTCATTTAAGCAATTTTAGCTCGTACAAGTTGTAGACAAACCGAAAGTGCATTATGTTGTTGATCTAAAATGGATGGCCAGATTTTTTGCTCGGAGATTTATGGACAACTTAGGCCTATACAGTAAAGATAAAACTGAATATCGAGCTTTTAAGGTTTCTTATACTGAAATTACAAAGAGTTTAGAGCTCAAAAATATTTTGAGTAAAGCACTAGATTTAGAAATTATTTATGACCAAATAATTGAAGCTTACTGGGACTACAAGAACAAAGTGAGTTATTGGAATTTGAGGTCTTTTTCATCTCTAGATGTAGACTATATTCTAAATCATGAAATTCGTAGTTCATTGAATAGGCTGGCTTTTAATTTATTTAATTTGAGCAAACTATATCTTGACTGGCACTACAATCAAAATAAGAAGCGTTGCTTTTCTTTCGAATTAACAAACGAAGAAAGCTCAAGGGAAGCAGTAATAGCTCAGCGCAGTGAAATTTATACTACGAACTTGAATTATGTAGTCGGCTGTAATCTACGTGGCCATAGCCAGCACAGTACATTACCAGTCAGAAGTTTCACTACAGGTGTACGCCACGATAAAGGTAATTCGAATCCGACGGCTCATTTTAGTATCTATTATTATTACGAAGATTTGGAAAAGGCTGGTGTACCTAAAGAGATGCTAACCCAAGACATTAAGCTTGATCTTACCGATATAATAGATGGCTTTGTGTATGCTATTTCTCAAAAGCATATGTTAAATCGTAAACTAACAGCGGCGATGATTAATGACGCTCGAACCTCGATAACAACAATGTGGCAAAGCTATGCAACTATTGCAGGTTTCGAAAATTATAGCGTTGAATTAATATTAAAAAATAAAAAAAGAGTAGGCTTATGTCTGGACTGGTTTGAAGTTTTCGACCACTTGAAAGCAAAGCATTTCTGTGCAATTAACTATTCGAATATAACTTTTGAGAAGTAATACATACCCTTTAAGAGTAATTCACAACGCTTGCCATTTTCGCTTGGCTGAAGTTTAGGCAAGCGCCGCTCATACCTTAACGCGACATTACCGCATATCCAGTGCCATACCTTCCCTAATGGCAATCATTATTCCAGAACTTTGACCCTAACAAGCTTTTGTCCAAAGGTATGTTGCATATGTCTTTTAAATCTACAGGTTACGTGAATGCACGAAAGGTGAGCCATGGGGATTTGCGAGACGACCGTCCGCCCCATGGACGGGGCGGTCGAGCATCCAGGGATGATGAGATGGACACCTCTTGTAAAGTAGGCGTCATTAACGCCATATTGAATCTGCAAGCTCAATATCAACAAAGGTGTCCACTATGAAAATTACTCTAATTGGTATCGATTTGGCAAAAAATGTTCTCCAGGTTTGTGGTGTTAATCAAGCAGGGAAAGCCGTATTTAATCGCACAATTAAACGCACCCAACTATTAAAAACGCTTGTTCAATATCCCGATGCTGTCATTGCTATGGAAGCCTGCAGTGGCTCAAATTATTGGGGCAGAGAACTTATCTCTCAGGGTTTTGAGGTCAGATTAATTCCACCACAACATGTGAAACCATTCGTGAAAGGGAATAAAAATGACCGCAATGATGCTTTTGCTATATGTGAAGCGGCTCAACGTCCTAACATCATCTTTGTTAAACCAAGATCTTTAGAGCAGGTCGATGTGATCATAAGCCATCGGATCCGAGAGCGCCGTATTAGGGTCAGAACGGCATTAACTAATCAGATCCGTGGTTTATTAAGTGAATATGGCATCGTTATCCCTAAAGGTCGTGATCCACTTAACCTAGCACTTCCTGAGTTACTCGAAGATGCAAGTAACTCGCTTACCACTATCGCTCGTCGGTACATCAGGGAATTGCTCGATGAGCTTTATGCCGTAAATGCTTCGATTAAGTCATTAGAAAAAGATATTCGGATACAAGCAATGAATCATCCAGATACCAAACGGTTAACCGCAATACGAGGTGTCGCTGAGATTATTGCCACAGCAGCGGTATCCTTTGCTGGAGATGGCTCCAGTTATCAAAATGGTCGACATTTTTCTGCCAATTTAGGGCTCGTTCCAAAAGAGTTTTCAAGTGGTGGAAAACAGAAATTAGGTGGCATAACCAAGCGTGGTAACAGCTATCTAAGGCGTCAGTTAATTCAAGGTGCATGGTCTGTCATACGCTACGCAACAAACAACGATGATAGGCTGTCTGTATGGGCGAGAAATATCATTGAACGAAGAGGCAAGCAAAAAGCAGCCGTGGCAGTTGCAAATAAACTGGCGAGGATAATTTGGGCGATGCTCTACTATAAAACAGAGTACAGACCCTGTTAACTAAATGAAGCAATAACATACCCTAAAAAACCGAACGCAATTAATGAAGTAACAGGTAATACCGGCCTTTGCAAATGCTGAGAGAGTATAAGGAGTTATAACTCCGAAGGGACGATAAGCAGCAAAGGCGCGGTTCTCATTAAGGCCAGAGAGCAAAGATTCTCACGAACAGGTCGGATATACGTACGCAGTATTACTTTCTGTTACTCAAAAAGTGGTTGATCTATTCGAGGTGTCCATATAGGGACTTGCTGCGTGTCGGTGAGCGAGCACCATGGCAAGCCTGCGTTAGTGGATATCAGCCAACGTGCGGGATCAGTGTAAACTAATCTGGTTGCCATAACTTTGCTAATGCTATTACTCACCTTTAGCGCATTAAATCTAGCGCGCTTCTGTCCCAAAACGAGTCAGATCTCTGCTTTAAAACAAACAGGCTACACCGATGCTAAACAGGTGAGCCATGGTGATTAGCGAGACGACCGTCCGCCCCATGGACGGGGCGGTCGAGCATCCAAGGATGGACTTGCTGCGTGTCGGTGAGTGAGCATCATGGCAAGCCTGTGTGAGTGGATATCAGCAAACGTTAAACTGCTAACAACTAAAATTACAGGTCCCCAAAAACTAGTCTACAGCACATATATGTCCCTAAACGTGAGTTGTGTGGTTACGAGTGGAGTTTGTACGCTTAAGCCACACTAAATAATCAAAACTACCTGTTCGTGTATGAGCGCGTGTATGAGTTAGTACAAAAAAGGGGAGCCAGTTAACCTGACTCCCCTTTATATT
Organism: Shewanella putrefaciens; assembly: GCF_016406305.1. Lineage (NCBI taxonomy): Bacteria > Pseudomonadati > Pseudomonadota > Gammaproteobacteria > Alteromonadales > Shewanellaceae > Shewanella > Shewanella putrefaciens. The sequence goes on along the minus strand of NZ_CP066369.1, from coordinate 3,314,329 downwards.
TCAAAGGTTTTTGCGTTTAGAATAGCAAGTGAGCAACACCCGCAATCACTGGCAAAGTCACTAAGGTACGCAGGATAAACACCACAAAGAGCTCAACAAAGTTCACCGGAATTTTACTGCCAATCAGCAGTGCACCTACTTCACTCATATAAATTAGCTGAGTCACAGACAATGCCGCAATCACAAAACGGGTCATATCTGACTCAATTGAGCTAGCTAAAATCGACGGAATAAACATATCGGCAAACCCCACCACGATAGTTTTAGAAGCTTCGGTGGCTTCGGGGATATGCAGCAATTCGAGTAACGGGATAAACGGCATCCCCAGATAATTAAAGATAGGCGTATGTTCGGCAATGATCAGTGCCGTGGTACCAATTGCCATCACCACTGGGATAATGCCAAATACCATATCGATCACGTTTTTAACGCCTTCATTCAATACGGCTTTTATGCCTCCGGCGCTGGCGGCTTTTTCTAGGGCCTTATCAAAACCCCAGGAGAAAGCGCCGTGTCCCGCGGGAATGATTTCATCATCGGGTAAACGTGGCGTATCGTCGATATAGTTGTCTTTCTTCCATGATAAGGGTGGCAACTTAGGCACAATCACCGCGGCGGCAAAGCCCGCAAGGCATACTGTCAAATAGAAGGGCACAAACATATGCTCTAACTTCACCTGCGAGATCACCACTAAGCTAAAAGTGATGGATACCGCAGAGAACGTCGTGCCGATAACAGCCGCTTCTCTTTGGGTATAAAAACGCGCTTCGTATTGTTTGCTGGTCAGTAAAATACCGACGCTACCATCGCCCAACCAAGAGGCCATACAGTCGATAGCACTGCGACCCGGTAAGTTGAACACTGGGCGCATGATCTTAGTTAAAAGTGTGCCAAAGAGTTCGAGTAGGCCGAAGTTCAGCAGCAGTGGCAATAACATGCCCGCGAAAATAAACACCGAGAACAACACAGGCAGTAAGTCGTTTAAGACTAAGGCGCCCGTACTGGAGGAGTGAATCGCTTCGGGGCCAACGGCAAAATAGGTCAGCACAATAAAGACTGCGCCGACAACCCGAGTCGTTAACCACATGGGGCTGATATTGAGTAAGCCATTGAGAAAGTGGTTATTGAGAACAAACTTAGGCTTGAGCATTTTGGTGAGCAGTGAGGCGAGTGCCATAGCCACCACAATCGCCGTGACGATTAAGGTGAGAACTCCACTCAACGCACTTTGCAGCGCCTTAGAGATGATTGCGATGGGAATAGTGATCGCATCGTTATAGCTGATCGGGGTCATAAACAGCAGCAGACCTATCAGCGAAGGGACGATAAAGGTGAGTATCGTCTTTATGTTGCGGTTTTTATGTTCAGTAGCCAATGGTGTACACCTTAAAGTACGAGTCGCACAAAATAAACTTGAATAAGCAGCCATCCAAAACCGTTTTTTAGGGCCAGTTAAGGTGCATTTTCATTCAGCTCAAAATCGAGAAGGGGGAAGATTACTCGCTTAGTCCCGCTATGTAAAACGATTCGCTAGTTAGTTTGATATAAGCAACAAAACAGCATAGTTATTTCGGCGCCAGTATCAAGGGGTTGTTGCAGTGTCTAACGGAGTACTTTAAGGTTAGTTCTTTTTAAATCAATTGTTTACAATTTTATATTGCGTCAACCTTACTAAGGTGCGCAGTTTTATCATTTATGGTGGTTCGTATTTGTATTCGACTAAAAAATACCAGCCACAGAGGATTTAGCCATGTTTAGCCAACTTTTAACCCCAATCGAGTATGACTAAAAAGTCGATAAAGATGCGGAAAGTAAAAATTTTCCGATAAAGCGGATGTGCGCCGCTTTAAATCTTTTTATTTCCATGTAAGGTATTACTACCTCTATTTGGCTAAATTACTCATGACTGTTACACGATCAAGTATCACGATAAAGAAGGGGTCAGTGCTCGCCACTAAATTTGGCTTTCTTGGTCTCTTTGGGTTATTGCTAGGGATTGTTGTGTCTATCGTCGGATTTAACTATTCCGAGCGAGAAACCTTTAACTTTTTAAACTACACCCTAAGTGAACTCGGTACTTATGGGCATTCAGCCTATGCAGTGGTCCTCAATGGCGGATTATTTTTTGGCAGTTTAAGCATTGTTTTTTATTGCTTATCCTCGCTGCAAAACGTGACTTCCTTCTGGGAGTATCCTTTTTTTATCTGCCTAGCCTTCACTTTTTTAGCCTTAGCCTGTGTTGGGCTGTTTCCGGTCAATGTGTACCATTTACACATTTTAGGCCTGAAATGGTTTTTCTATTTTGGCAGCCTTAGCGCAATATTTTATTTGGTTTTAGTGGTAGTGAGCCGCGCGGCCTTTGGCCGTTTAACGGTATTACTGGCGCTGATGGTATTCGCCAGCATGATGACATTCCTCTATGCCCCGCAGTTATCCTTGGGGCTCACCGAAGGGGGCAGGCCTTTTTATCAGGAAATGGTTCTGCAGTTTCCACGCCCAAGCTTATGGTGGCCAGCCCTATTAGAGTGGCTAGGGCTGGGGAGCTTATTGGGGTGGGTGGGCACACTGTTACTGAGCCAGCTCAGTTTTACCAAAGTGCCAGTGACTGAAAAACTGCCTAGCTAATATGAATGGCGACACCCGCCTCACCAAACCAGTAGCCATTGCATTGCTCTGCACTCATAGGGAAATTGGGCAACGATTCAGGGGCGTTGAGCGTATCGACTAAGGCATCGGCCATAGTTATGCATTCCATACTGCTGGGGGATACCCTAAAAATATCGACTCCCATCTTAGCCATAATGGCCATTTCACCGCGTAAATCTAAACAATGGGCCGACTGGGTTTGAATACCATTAAGCCTAAGCAGGGGTTGCTGTTCCTGGGTTTGGGCGAGCAGCCCTTTGCTGTACTGCCGGCAAACCGTTTCGCAGCTGTCCTTAGTGAGTTGTTTGTGCCTTGCGGTAAAGCAGCGCGCCGAATGGGCGAGTGGCAAATAGCCATGGCCTAACACTTCAACTTCAAATGCGGGTTTTTCTTGGATCACTTGGCTAAGCCAGGCCTTAGATAACTCCACTGGCATCACAAACCTTTTCATACCAATGCGTTGCAGGATATCTAAACTGGCGCGGTTGTAGTTATTGATACTCGCCCCGCAGACAAAGGGCAGTTTATGTTCTTGGGCAAGATACACTGCCGCCATATCGTTCGCTTCGACGATAAATTCACCATTATCAACTTGGCGTTTTAGCTCCGCATATTCTGAGGGCGCCTCGATTAATGCCAGCGTTGATATCACCACCTCTTTACCCGCCTGTTTGAGCATCTGCGCTAGAGCCAGATAATCGCCCCATTTGAGTTCGCGTCTACGGCTGCAAACGGCTTCGCCTAAATACACTAAGGGAATGCGACTGGTAGAAACTTGTTGGTAAAAATCAATGACCTGTTGTTTTTGCCAGCAATATAGCAACGGCCCTAGGGAAATATTCATCACTCCTCCTTTATTCATTTTTGTTATCTGTTATTGACCGTTTATTGCCAATTGCGCTCATAGGCACCCAGAGTGGTAATTTGCCCTTCGGACACCTTTGCAAGTGCCTGTTCCCAATGGGATTGGCTTTGGAATTGTTCGGGATTATTGAGGTAGGTATCTATGGCTTGCCGCCATACCTTAGTCACTTGCTCAACATAGGCAGGGCTGCGTTGGCGGCCTTCAATTTTGAGCGACACTATGCCGGCTTTGGCGAGTTCAGGCAGTAAGCTTAGGGTGTTTAAACTGGTCGGGGACTCGAGTAAATACTGTGGCGAGTCCTGATCTTCGGTGAGATAACGGCCTTTACACACCACGGGATAACCCATTTGCTCATCGAGCCCCGACTTGTCAATCAGCACCTCATTGAGGCGAGTGAGTCTGTCCTGACCTTGTTCTTCCCAGCGCACATGCTTAGCGGGCGAGCAGGAGCCCCCAGTATTGGGCGATTGACCAGTCACATAGGAGGATAAATGGCAACGCCCCTCGGCCATAATGCACAGGCTGCCGAAGGCGAACACTTCTAAATCCACTGGGCTGACCTTGGCCAAGTCGCGCACTTGCTTCATGGATAACACCCGCGGCAGCACGACTCGGGCGATATTGAAGGTTTCCTTATAAAAATTGAGCGCCCCTAGGTTAGTGGCACTGGCCTGCACCGATAAATGCAGCGGCAGCTTGGGATAGTGCCTATGGGCATAGTCGAGTAAAGAAAGATCGGCAACGATTAGGGCATCCATATCAAGCTTTGCTGCTAAATCAATAGCTTGATACCAACGGTGTTCTTCACCTGGCTTAGGGAAGGTATTTAAGGTTAAAAAGATTTTTTTACCTTGCTTGTGCGTAAGTTCCGCCGCTTCCTGTAATTTTGCTGGGGTGAAGTTTAACCCTGCAAATGAACGTGCATTGGTATCATCTTTTAGTCCTAGGTATACCGCGTCGGCTCCGGCCTGCAGTGCCGCCTTTAACGAGGCCAGATTTCCCGCTGGACACAATAACTCCATAATGGTGCTCCCGATAAAATAATAGCCGCAGAGTGTAGGCAAGATTGAATGACGGTGAATTGATTTAAAACAGGTTTAAGATCATAAAATCTCGGTAAACTGAGATATATCGTGTTTTTTTCCGTAGGAATTTGCGTATGTCCGCTGTTTTTTCAGCAAATGTTGCTAAGCAACTGTTAACCTTTACCCCTAAATTAATGCGTTTTCCCCTTGGGAAAGTCCCCTTCAGCTTGAAAGCAAAAGCCATTAGTCAATTATTAGGGCTGCTGTTAGCCCAACAAATGGCGGACGATGAGCTAACATTTTTAGTCGATAAATGGGTGGCTATCCGGGTTGAGGACTTAGACCTCGACTTCGAGGTGAGTTTTAATGGCCAATGGCAAGTGAGAAAGTTGACCGACGCTCAGGTGACCTTTAGTGCCAATTCGGCAGAACTCCTGTTAGTGGCGGCGGCAAAGGAAGATCCCGATACGTTATTCTTCCAGCGTAAGCTGAGTATTCAAGGCGATACAGAACTTGGGCTCGAAGTGAAAAACCTGCTACTCAGTATCGAATTTGCCAGTATGCCGACCCCGATTCGCCTCAGCGTTGAAAAACTCGCCGCAATGATTGAGCGTCTGCAAATTGCCGCTAAACCGACGGTTATCCTTGGTAAGACCCCAAGCCTTAGCTAAATATGAAAGCTAAATGCAAAAGTTAAATACGTATTTTTGAACTTTATAAAAAAGCCCCGGAGATGTCTCTCCGGGGCTTTTTTATCATTTTAATGCTGAATGAGTACTACAACGGCTTTTGTGTTAGCAGGGCAAATTTCACTAACAATTCATCGTTGGACTCGATACGGTTTGGATCGGGGTCGATACAATCAATAGGGCAGACGGACACGCAGGTCGGTTTATCGTAATGCCCCACGCATTCGGTGCAGCGGTCTGGGTCGATTTCATAGATCTCCTCGCCCATAGTGATCGCCTGATTAGGACACTCAGGCTCACACATGTCGCAGTTGATGCAGCTATCGTCGATCAGTAATGCCATACCTTAACCTAGTTCATGTGGGTTGCGGGTGTCCTGACCTTGGGGCAGGTTACGCAGCAAAATACCGTGGCTTAAATCGACTTCCTGAGGCACGGGCAGATACACAGTGTGCCCCGAACCTAGGCCCGCTTCAACCGCTTCAGCTTTGCGATTTTCGAGGTGCTCAATCGTCAGGTTCATATTACCCTGCGGCGTCATCAGCTCGACACTGTCACCCACGGAAAACTTGTTTTTCACTTCAATTTCAGCAAGGCCAGCCAGATTGCGTTTGCCCGTCAGTTCTCCCACAAACTGTTGGGTGTCGCTAACTGAGTAGCCATAGTCGTAATTTTGATATTCATCATGCACATGGCGACGTAAAAAGCCTTCGGTATAGCCGCGGTGGGCCAGACCTTCTAATTGATTCATTAGGCTGCGATCGAAATCTTTACCCGATGACGCATCTTCAATCGCACGGCGATACAGCTGCGCGGTGCGAGCCACGTAATAGAAAGATTTAGTACGGCCTTCAATTTTGAGCGAGTCTATGCCCATTTTGGTTAGGCGCTCAACGTGCTGGATGGCCCGTAAGTCTTTGGAGTTCATGATATAAGTACCATGTTCATCTTCAAAGGCTGGCATGTATTCGCCGGGACGATTGGCTTCCTGTAGCAGGAAGATTTGATCCGTTGGCGCGCCAGCACCTAAGGTCGTCGGAGTTTCGATTTGCACCGCATTGGGCATGGCAATGATGTCGCCACTGTCGTTTTGCTGCGCTTCGTGCACATCGTATTTCCAGCGGCAAGCATTAGTGCAAGTGCCTTGGTTAGGATCGCGTTTGTTGATATAACCCGAGAGTAAACAACGGCCAGAATAGGCCATACACAGGGCGCCATGGACAAACACTTCGAGCTCAATATCAGGGCAGCGTTGACGAATTTCTTCGATTTCATCTAAGGACAGCTCGCGGGACAGGATCACGCGTTTGATCCCTTGGGTTTGCCAAAACTTGACCGAGGCCCAGTTGATGGCATTTGCCTGCACGGATAAATGCACCACTTGATCGGGAAAGGCCTCACGCACCATCATGATTAAACCCGGATCGGACATGATCAGCGCATCTGGCTTCATCGCCACTACGGGCTCCATATCCTTGATATAGGTTTTAAGTTTGGCATTGTGGGGCGCGATATTGCTCACCACATAGAGCTTTTTACCCAGCGCATGGGCTTCTTCAATCCCTGTGGCAAGGTTTTCCATCTTAAAGTCGTTATTACGTACCCTTAAGCTATATCTTGGCTGACCGGCATACACAGCATCTGCACCATAGGCAAAAGCATAGCGCATGTTTTTCAGCGTCCCTGCGGGAGATAGTAGCTCTGGTTTAAACATAATGACTCTCGAATTGGTTGGTAGAATAGAGGCGCAGTGCGCGGGGGCGGCATTTTACACAATGGAAGTAGGGTTATGCAAATGGCGACGCCTAACTTTAGCTGTACTTCACACTTTGCGAATATAAGCGTTTTAATCCCTCGGGAATGGATGGGGAAACGGCTCTATGGTCGAAATTGATAACGCAATCATACAAATTATTAACGTCTGCTGTTTTTTCTACCCATCTCACCACAGCCAACTGATATACTCCAACTATCCAATGTTCATGTTGATAGATTGATGGGAGCTAAGATGTCTACCGAACATCTACTGTTAGTCGGCTTATTAAAAAAACTAAAAGACGATGCCTTAGTATTGCCAACCTTACCCGAAGTCGCAATGCGGGTGCAGGAAGTTGTGGGACGTTCCGATGCTAGCCTTAAACAAGTGGCCGAAGTAATAGGCCAAGATGCGGCGATTTCGGCTCGGATCATCAAAGTGGCCAACAGTGCTTTATATAGTCGTGGTATTCCCGCCGAGAGCATTAGCAGTGCTGTTTCACGTATTGGATTAATTCAGATCAAAAGCATTGCCA